>JAAYNS010000097.1 GCA_012520755.1 Tissierellia bacterium | reverse complement strand
TCTTCTAAATATTCTTCCATTGTTATAGCATTTAGAGCTTCTTCAGGGATTTCAAAATCCTCTGCTGTATTAATATTTAGGTATTCTACTACAGCGGTCATTTTTATATTCATATTTTCCATAAACTCTGCAAAAGCATTATTAAGCTCTTCTAATTCTTCTTCGCTAACTCCTTCTGGAATTCCAACTGCTGCTTTATCCATCATTTGTTCCATAATAGAAGTTACCATAGAGCTTAAATCCATTTCCATTTTTGCAAATTCTCCAGATGTTTCATCAATGTATATAATATATTTCATATCATCCAAATTGTTAAATAAATCTAGGCTCATTTGCATTTGTTCACTACTAATTGAGCCAGACACTAATGAAAAAGCTTGTTCCATTATTTCGTCAAAGCCCTTATAGGTAATAACAACTTCATATTTTTCAATATTTAAATCTTCTTCAGTATATCTTCCTAAATACTTTACTTCTTTCATTGATTTTTCATTTAAAGCTTTCATTTCTTCATTATTTGGATCAAGTAATTCAGCAAAGCTTTCGTCTTCTAATTCTTGTTTAACCCATTTGAATTCTCCAGTCGCTAAATCTACTGTGGTAGTATAAGAAGTAAATTTATTTTCATCTGCAACCATGTACATATTCATTACTGGTAGTGGAAGTCCTTCTGCTAAGTCTGTGATCATATTAGCATTCATTTTTATTTTCATTGGATCCATAAATGCAGTAGCATCAATATCCATTTGTATATCTATGTTTTGTAGATTGCCAGTTTCATCAGGAATAGTCATAGCAATATCCATTAACATATGCATATCATAGTTTTTCCAAGCATAGGATTTTTCATATGCTTCTAGAATTTTTGCTTTAGCATCAAATGGTTCACTTGTTATTACTACAGTTCTTAGACTTTCATCCCATTGCACTTCTGAACCAAAAGCTTCTATGACATTTCTTATAGGTAAATAGGTTCTACCATCTTTTACTATTGCTGCAGTATCAGACTCAATTATTTCTCCATTCCTAACTATATGTTTTTCACCTATAGGAATTTCTATAATAATATCCCCTTTTATCCCTTTTGCAGTTTTTGTAGTTCCATCCCATTCTACATCAGCACCATACGCTTCTAATGCAGCCCTAAATGGTACTAAGGTACGATTGTTTTCATCGATAAAGGGTCTTCCAATTTCATCATTAAACTCTACATTTACTGAATCAATTCTGACAGCGATTTCCCCTTCTGCAAATGCTGCTGATGCTATCATGGTTAAAATAAGTATGAGACATAGTATAAAACTTTTCTTTTTCATAAACTTTCCCCCTCTTTGTTGCCTCTTTAATTAATATATTACACCATGGACAATAATAAAACAAGGTTAAATATTTGTCAAATACTCCATCCCTTGTCGATAATTTAATTGTTTTGCAAGAATATTTGATATTCTTGAATATATAAAAGGCAGACTACTATTTATAAAGCAAGATGCATGACTCCCGTAGAATATAGGAATCATGCATCCATTAGTGGCTAATATTTAATAATTCAATGATTTTTATTTATCTAGAACCTTCTTTAAAAATTTACCCGTATATGAATTAGGGTTTTTACTCACTTCTTCAGGGGTTCCTGCCGCAACTATAGTACCACCTTGGTCTCCCCCTTCTGGACCTAAATCAATTACATAATCTGCAGTCTTAATCACGTCAAGATTATGCTCAATTACTACAAGAGTATTGCCACCTTCAACCAGCTGATTCAGTACCATAACTAATTTGTGTATGTCTGCTGAATGCAATCCTGTAGTTGGCTCATCTAATATATAGATTGTCTTTCCTGTAGGCCTTTTGGATAATTCTGTTGCAAGCTTAACCCTTTGAGCTTCACCACCAGATAATTCTGTTGATGGTTGACCTATTTTGATATATCCTAAACCTACATCAAATAAGGTTTGTAACTTCCTTTTTATTCTAGGGATGTTTTTAAAGAACTCAAGTCCTTCTTCTACTGTCATATCCAATATATCAGAAATGGATTTTCCTTTATATTTAACTTGAAGCGTTTCTCTATTGTACCTTTTGCCCTTACATACCTCGCATGGTACATAAACATCTGGCAAGAAATGCATTTCTACTTTCAATATACCGTCACCTTTACAGGCTTCACACCTTCCACCCTTAACATTAAAGCTAAATCTACCTTTATTATATCCTCTCATCTTAGCTTCATTTGTCATAGAATATAAATCCCTAATATAATCGAATACTCCTGTATAAGTAGCAGGATTTGATCTAGGTGTTCTACCTATTGGGCTTTGATCTATTTCTATTACCTTGTCTAAATATTCAATTCCTTTAGCCTCTTTAAACTTACCAGGTTTTGTTTTTGCATGATTTAATCTATTGGCTAACAACTTGTATATTATTCCGTTTAATAATGAGCTTTTTCCAGATCCTGAAACCCCAGTAATACATGTAAAAAGTCCAAGAGGAATTTTTGCATGAATATCTTTAAGATTGTTTTCACTAGCTCCTATTATTTCTAGCCATTTGCCATTAGGTTTTTTCCTTTCTTCAGGTATTTCAATTTCTAATCTACCTGATAGATATGCACCTGTTAGGGAGTTTTGATTGCTTTTTATATCTTCTACTGTGCCTTGAGCCACTATATAACCACCATGTATCCCAGCTCCTGGTCCAATATCCACTATATGGTCTGCCTCATACATGGTCTCTTCATCATGTTCTACGACAATTAGGGTGTTTCCTAAATCTGTTAGATTTCTTAAAGCAGCTAATAACTTTTCATTATCCCTTTGATGTAATCCTATACTTGGTTCATCAAGAACATATATGACCCCTACAAGGCTTGAGCCTATTTGTGTAGCTAATCTAATTCTTTGTGATTCTCCGCCAGATAATGAACCAGCCATCCTAGATAGTGTCAAATATTCTAAGCCTACATCTTTTAAGAAAACCAATCTTTCCTTAATTTCTTTTAGTATTTGCTCTCCTATTATCTCTTGCTTTTCTGTCAGTTTTATATTATTAAAGAATTCAATAGCATTTACAATTGAAAAGTCAGTTACTTCAGATATATTTAAACCATTGATTTTTACAGCTAATACTTCATCTCTTAGTCTATGGCCATGGCATTTTGAACATGGGGTTTCCACCATATACTCATCTATTTTATCCCTCATATAATCTGAAGCTGTACTATTATATCTTCTTTCTAAATTGGGTATTATACCTTCGAATGTTCCAGTATAGGATTTTAAACCTTCATTGTCAAAATAACTATCAAATTCAAAAGAAATATCACTTTTAGTCCCATATAATATTTCATCTAAGAGGGTCTTAGGAGCATTTCTAATAGGTTCATCCATACTGAATTTATGTTTCTTTGCTATGGCTTTTATAACTTCATAATAATAGGTGTTTTCTTTTGCATTGCTATAAGGTGCAATTGCCCCATCATTTATACTTAACTCTTTGTTTGGAATAATTAAGTCTGGGTTTATCTCCTTATGAAATCCTAAACCATTACAAGTAGGACATGCTCCAAAAGGACTATTAAATGAAAAAGCCCTTGGGGATAACTCTTCTATAGCTATATTATGGTCTGGACATGACAGCTTTGAGCTAAACATCATAGTGTTACCATCCATTAAATCTACAATTACTAGTCCATCAGCTAGTCTTAAAGAAGTTTCTAAAGAGTCTGCTAACCTTCCTTCTATTCCTTCTTTAATGACTATTCTATCTACTACTATCTCTATATCGTGTTTTTTATTCTTCTCAAGTATAATATCTTCAGATGCATCATGAACTTCTCCATCTACTACTATTCTTACATATCCCTCTTTTTTTATTTGTTTGAGTACTTTTACATGCTCTCCCTTTTTCCCTCTTATAATTGGTGCTAAAATCTGTAATTTAGTTCTTTCTGGCAACTCCATAATTTTATCTACCATCTGTTCAACAGTTTGGCTTGATATTTCTCTTCCACAAACAGGACAATATGGTGTACCAATTCTTGCATATAAAAGTCTTAAATAGTCATAAATCTCAGTTACAGTACCAACTGTCGATCTTGGGTTATTTGATGTTGTCTTTTGATCTATTGCTATAGCAGGTGATAGGCCTTCTATATATTCAACATCTGCTTTATCCATTTGTCCTAAAAATTGTCTTGCATAACTTGATAAGGATTCTACATATCTTCTTTGTCCTTCTGCATATATAGTATCAAAGGCTAATGATGATTTTCCCGAACCACTAATTCCTGTAAATACTATAAACTTATTTCTGGGAAGCTCAAGGCTCATATTTTTTAAATTATTTACCTTGGCTCCCCGGATTATAATAGTGTCTTTTGTCATCTATTTACACCTCAATATTTTAACTTCTTCTTCAGTTCTATCATTTTGTCTCTTAATTCAGCTGCTTTTTCAAAGTTTAATTCTTCAGCAGCTTTCATCATAGCCCCTTCTATACTTAGTATTACAGCTTCAATTTCTTCTTGACTAAAGGAACTATCGTATTCTGCTTCTTCTTCAGCAACTTTAGTTGCCTCAATAATATCTCTTACTCCTTTAACTATTGATTTAGGAGTTATATTGTGCTCAATATTGTATTTATTCTGGATTTCTCTTCTTCTATTTGTTTCAGATATGGCTCTTTCCATTGACTTTGTAATATTGTCTCCATACATAATAACTTTACCATCAACGTTTCTAGCAGCCCTACCTATTGTTTGTATCAAGGAAATTTCACTTCTTAAAAACCCTTCCTTGTCAGCGTCAAGAATTGCAACTAATGATACTTCTGGTAAATCTAATCCTTCTCTTAAAAGATTTATCCCTACCAACACATCATATTTGCCTAATCTGAGGTCTCTAATTATCTCCATTCTTTCTATTGTATCTACATCTGAATGAAGGTAGGTAACTTTTATTCCAATCTCTTCGAAATATGAGGTGAGGTCTTCTGCCATTTTCTTTGTAAGTGTTGTTACTAAAACTCTTTCTCCTTTTTCTGTTACTTTGTTTATTTCAGTGACCAGATTATCAATCTGATTTTTTGTAGGTCTAACTTCTACGATTGGATCAAGCAAGCCAGTTGGCCTAATAATTTGCTCTACTATATTTTGCGAACGGTCTAATTCATAAGAACGAGGAGTGGCAGAAACATAGACAATCTGATTCACCATTTCTTCAAACTCTTTAAATTTAAGAGGCCTATTATCTAAGGCTGAAGGCAATCTAAATCCGTATTCAACCAAATTAGTCTTTCTTGATTTGTCACCTTCATACATGCCTCCTATTTGTGGGATAGTCACATGTGATTCATCAATAAATATCAAAAAATCTTCCGGAAAATAGTCAATTAAGGTATATGGTCTACTCCCAGGTTCCCTTTGACTTAAATGTCTTGAATAGTTTTCTATTCCACTACAGAATCCCATTTCACTCAACATCTCTATATCATATCTGGTCCTCTGTTCAATTCTTTGAGCTTCTAGGAGTTTATCCTTGTCTTTGAATTCTTTTATCCTATCTTTTAATTCAATCTCTATAGAATTGATAGCTTTTTTCACCTTGTCTCCTGAAGTGGCATAGTGAGAAGCAGGAAATATCCATGCATGGTTTCTATAGCCAATTATTTCTCCAGTTAGATGATTTATCTCTACTAGTCTTTCAATTTCATCTCCGAAAAATTCTACCCTAATAGTATTTTCACTTGATGCAGCTGGAAATATTTCCAGTACATCCCCCCTTACTCTAAATGTCCCCCTAACAAAATTAATGTCATTGCGCTCATATTGAATATCTATAAGCTTTCTCATAACTTCATCTCTATCTTTTATCATACCAGGACGTAATGATAGGGTTAAATGTTCGTAGTCAATTGGATCTCCCAAACCATATATGCATGAAACAGATGCAACTATAATTACATCTCTTCTTTCAAATAAAGCAGCTGTTGCAGAGTGACGCAATTTATCTATTTCATCATTTATTGAGCTATCCTTTTCTATATAGGTGTCAGTTTGTGCAACATAAGCCTCAGGCTGATAATAATCATAATAACTTACAAAATACTCCACTGCATTATTAGGAAAAAACTCCTTAAATTCACTAGCTAATTGGTAAGCTAGTGTCTTATTATGAGCTATGACCAAGGTTGGTTTTTGGACTCTTTCTATAATATTTGCCATGGTAAATGTTTTACCAGAACCTGTAACACCAACTAAAGTCTGATGTTTCAAGTTGGATTTTATTCCTTTAACTAATTTATCTATCGCCTCAGGTTGATCACCAGTAGGCTTATAATTTGATTCAATTTTAAATTCAGTCATGATTTCACCTCTTGTGAACATTTGTTCATTAATCTATTATATAATATAATCCTATATTGTCAAAACTATTATTGATGAAAACTTTATTGTATTGTAAAATGGTTTTAAGGAGGGAAGAACTCTAATGAAACATATATCAATAATCACAATAATTTTAGTACTTTTTCTATCTGGATGCTCAATTGATGATTTGCCTTTCCTAAATAGGGAGTCTAAAACTGTGTCAGAAAGCAATGGGGAAATCAAATATAAAATTGATAATGTAATTTTATCTAAGGGATATCAGTCAATCGAGCCTAATATTGAAGTGATAAAGAAGAATAATGAAATCCAATTATTAATTAATATTGGATTATTAGAAACCTCTGGAGTAGAGATAAAACAACTTATAAAAGATGGAAATATGATTAATATTCATGTAGCTAATTTATTAGATTATGATAATGTTCAATTAGCAGTTCCTCAAATTTTACTTGATTTAAAAAATATAAGTTTTATCGATTTAGATAATATGAAATTTAATATTATTAATGAAAATTTCCAACCAATAAGTTTAAAGCTAAACTTAAGTGACGCTATCAATAAAGTTAAGTCTGATTTTAATGTAACTAGCAATACCCTTCCAAAGGTAAATTTAGAAAAAGATGATGGTAATTTTATTTGGGATATTACATATTACAGCATATTTGACAAGGGTAATATTGAAACTCCTATTGTAAACCTCTCAGTTAAATTGGATGCTAATACAGCAGAACTACTGCAAGCTAAAAAGGGTTTTATTTCTTCATTTATTGATGAAGGACATGTATTGGATTATGTTACCAATAAATATATCCTCTATAGGAAAGTTGATATTGACCCAATCACAGCTGTAAAGACAGAGAGTATATATTCATATGACATAGAGAAAAACACTAAAACTAGATTATATTTTACTAATTTTAATATCCTATCCGCATACTATTCTCCAAGCTATGACTATATTTCTGTAGTTGAAAATGACGGGACTTCTAGTGGATTATTTATTGTTGAATCAAATGACAACAAGGCTTATAAGGTATTGTTTGATGACCCACTTAGCCCTGATATAGTAAGGTGGAAGGATGACCACAATCTTTTAATTTTAACAAATGAAAAGAGCTTTAGCAGAGTTTATAATCATGATATTAGTAATTCGAAAACAGACTTGATTTCCAGATTAAATATGAACCTTATCGACTTTAGAATTAAAGGAGACTCTTTCATATTAGTTGAAACCCACGACACGGATATTAATAAAAACATTTATCTTACTAAGGATTGGAAAGAGATTAGTTATTTAGGTAAAGGATTTAGTATAAGATTTGTAAATGATAATATGATAGCATACTTAAAGAAAAATGAAAATAACAGTACAAATATCCTAAATATCTATGATGTAGATAATATGAAAATCTTTGATAAGATTGAAAAGGATATTTCATCTATATCGACAGCTACTGAAAATGGATTTTTCCTAATAGAAAAAAATCAAGGTGCTAATAATTTCAATATACAAGAGTATAATTTAGAAGATATGGAATTAACTTTCATTACAATGGTTAACAGCGAAAAGGTATTTTATGATAGCAACAAGAATCTCTTATATGCTAATTTAGTCGTCCCTTATGAAGCAGACCAATCAGAAATTATCTTCTCCTTAGATTTAGAGAAGTTGATTAATACAGTCCCCTAGGAACCACAGATATTCCTAGGGACTTTTTATTCCCCTTATATAATTTGGTATTTAAACCTTTCTTATTACTGAAATAGCTTATCTTCCAATTCCTATTGTTCAAATACTCAATTTCTTCTATATCCTTTGAGTTGTTTACGGTAATTTCATTTATCTTAACAATTATATCCCCTGTTCTAATTCCTATATCTTTTGCTATTCCACTTTTTGACACATCTATTACTCTAACGCCCCTATTGGTATTGGTAAATACAGGGATCCGATTTTTTTCTCTAAGTTCATTAATATATACTATAAATTCATGGCCAATTATCCCAAACAGTGGTGGAATAATTGATAGTGTTTGGACCTTTATTAATCCTAATAGAAGGAATCCATATACTAGTAAAACCATGCTTGATATTAATATCTTTCTCCTTAGATATGTGAAGGTATAGTCACCATAATACAATATGGCTATTAAAGCAATGGGTTTTATAAGGCCATCTCCAATAAATATTACAAATGGAATTGGCCAAAAACGCTGGATGTTAAATCCGCCTATAAATTGTCCCTTCCTTTCAAAAAATGCAGGAATTTTACCCCCATTGCCATTTAATAATATTAGTAGACTCTCAACTATGTGAAATGTTGAAACCATAAGCATAATATCTCTAGTATTTATCCTTGGAAAACCAAGTATAAGATTAATTATACAGATTAAACTTCCGCTATAGGCTATACACATAAATCTTGTGTTAATAAAAGATAATAGTACACTAATAAATAAAATATAAAAAAAGTCCATTGGAACAACAACTACTTCAAGATATATGAGTAGTACAGTTGTTATTACCCCTCCTATAGCCCCATATAATGTAGAGTTTAGTGAAGTAAATATAGGTGAAATTTTATCAACCGACAAGCAGTATTTTGATTTGCTTAATTTATAGTTTTCGAAAAATATTATTATAAATAAGACCATAAAAAATGGAGAAGTCAGAGTTTTGACTATATCAATTATTGAGAAATAAATAATTAGATATAATCCATCCATCTTGATCCCTCCACTAAATACTTAAATTACAATATTTTAGCTTTTATTACTTCTATAGCTTTTTGCAATTGATTGTCTTGCTCAAGGAATTCAGGTCCTATGCCTTCAGCTTCTTCATTTAGTTCTATAACAATATCAGGTGTTATACCAATACCATGAATGTTTGTTCCCTTTGGAGTATAGTATTGTGATACTGTTATTTTCAAACCTGTTCCGTCTCCAAGATCTCTTATTCTCTGTACTACTCCTTTACCAAAGCTTGTTGTTCCTATTAACTCTCCACGATTATGATCTTTTATGGCTCCCGCCAATATTTCAGAAGCACTTGCACTTCCCTCATTTATTAATACAACTATAGGTATATCTATCATGCCTCTATCGCTTTTTAAATACTCTCTTTCCCCATTCCTAGTCTCTGTGTATACTATATCACCCTTACCTAAGAACTCATCTGCTATATCAGCGCAGATGTTTAGTAATCCACCAGGGTTATTTCTTAAATCTAAGATTAGCCCTTTTATATTTGATTTTTTTAATGAATCTAATTCTTTCATGAAATCTTCATATGTTATTTCATCAAAGGAAGTAATTCTCAAATATCCTATATCATTTTCTAGTAGTTCAGATTTTACTGTTACTAGTCTTATAATCTCCCTTGTAATTCCTATATCAACAGTATGACTATTATTGTTCTTATCACTTCTCAATATTGTTAATGTTACTGTTGTATTTGGCTCACCCTTCATTTCTGCCACTGCTTCATCCATATTCTCAGCAAAGTATTCTACACCATTGACTTTGGTTATTTTATCTCCAGTTCTTAATCCAGCTCTTTCTCCTGGGGTCCCTTCAATAGGGGAAACAACTGTTATTAGATTATCTTCTCCCGGAGTCACTATTACTCCAATACCCCCATATACTCCTGATGTTTCCTGGGTTAAGATTTCAAACTCATCTTCTGTAAAATAAGTGGAATATGGGTCCTCTAGTGCCTGGACCAAACCTTTTAATTGTCCATCCATTAAAACTTTATCATCTACCTCTTTTAAATAACTACTATCTATGTATTCTTTAACTTCCATTACCTTGTAGTTTTCCTCGTAAGCATCCACTAACTGTCTATACTGTCTATCTGAAATTATTACTTTATCATCAAGCCTTATAGCAATTATATTTGTTAAACCAAAAGTAATTAGATTAGTAAGAATCAATAGAATGATTACAAATATTATCGACTTCTTTTTTCTCATTTACTCACCTCTATATCATTCTGCAGTATGCTTATATTTTATTAGTTGAACACAACTATTATACCAAGTTTAAAACTTTTAATGAAAAAAAGGGAACTATTAATTCCCTTTAACCCATGGTAATGGATCTACATATGATCCGTTTTCTCTAACTTCAAAATGCGAATGAGGTCCAGTCGAATTTCCAGTACTGCCTACTTTTGCAATCTTTTCTCCTTTTACAACTTCCTTACCTACACTTGTAACAAATGCAGAATTATGTGCATACAGTGTAACTATACCCCCACCATGATCTATCATTACTGTTTTGCCGTAGCCTCCTAACCAATCAGCATAGATAACAGTTCCACCTGCTGCAGCTACAACTGAGCTTCCACTAGGAGCTCCTATATCTATCCCTGTATGCATCTTTTTAGTCTTAAATATAGGGTGTATTCTATATCCATAATAAGATGTAATTCTAGTATGCCCAGGTACTGGCCAAGCCATCAAGCCTCCAGAGTACTCACCAGTATTTATTTGCAATTTAAAGATTTTTCCTTCTATTTCCTTTGCAAATTCATTTAACTTGTCATATTCTCTTTCAAAAGCTTTTATATCAGATTGTAATCTACTCATAAGTTCTTCTTTTTGTCTTGTAGCATGCTCTAAATCCTTTTTCCTAGCCTCTAATTTTGTTTTAGCTACTTCAACTGATGCTCTTTGAGCTTCCAGCTCTGTTTTCTTTTGGTCTATAATGTCTCTTTGTTCTTTCATAAATATTATTAGTTCTTTATCAAATTCAGCTATGTATTGGAGCATGTCCTTTCTTGACAAGAAATCAGATACATCTTCAGATGACAACAGCACCTCTAGGTAACCTGTATCACCATTCATATACATGACTCTAAGTCTTTCATTAAAAGTATCTTCTTGTTCATTTACCTTTTGTTCAGCTTCTTCTAAGTCAGCTATTGTTTTATCTATCTGTTGATTCAAATCATCTAGTTGTTTTTCAACTTTATCAAGCTCTATAGCTGCATTATCCATTTGTAAATCCAACTGCTCTATCTGTCTAGTAATGTCTTTAGTCTGACTTTGTAAGTTATCAATTTCTTTTTTTGTGTTTTTCATCTGTTGATTTATATTTTGCTGTTGTTTCTTCAAATCATCAAGATTTTGACCTGATGCTTGCACAATTGTTAGAGATAATATTAATAGTATTAATAAAAGAACTACTATTTTTTTCTTCATCATAAGTATGCTACCTCCTATACATCCAAGAAACGTTTCATTGAAACTATACTTCCAACAGCGCCTATTCCTATTCCAATTGCACAAAATATAAATGTAATATCTTTAAAAATCATCTTAGGTGTAATCAAAAATACCGCAAATAAAGAATAAAATTGTTCATTAACCAATTTGAAAAAATACTCATATCCGAAATAAACAATAAATATTGAAATAATAGATCCTATCAATCCAAATAGTACACCTTCTATAATGAAGGGTCCCCTTATGTAATTATTGGTAGCACCAACATATTTCATTATGTTTATTTCTCTTCTTCTCGATGTAACAGTAAGCTTGATTGTATTTGAAATAATAAAAACTGAAACAAATACTAGGATGCCTATAATTACTATACCGCCAACTCTGATATAGTCAGCAATCATTAATAGCTTGTCTATTACCTCTTTATCATATTGAACTTTTTCTACTCCGTCAAGTCCTTTTAGACTATTTACCACGTTTTCTGCATACTTTATCTCTTCCACTTTTATTATGTACGAATTCGGTAAGGGATTGTTTTTTTCTAAGCCATCAAGTAAGTAAGCTTCCTCTCCCCAATCTTTCCTAAAATTCTCTAAAGCTTGGTCCTTAGACTCGAATATTATAGAAACTACCCCTTTATTTTTCATAGCAGTTTTTTCAATCTTTGTCATTATTCCATCATCTATGTCATTTTCTAAAAAAACCTGTACTTCATCAAATTTAGTTGTTGTATCCATAACAAAATTATTGATACTTAATATTAATATTAATATGATACCTAAAATCACTAAAACTGCAGAGATTGATGCAACAGAAGCAACTCCCATACTTCTATTACGCCACATTCCTTGAAATCCCTGCTTAAATATGCTTTTCAGTATTCGGAACTTCAAGTTCATAACCACCCTTCTGTTCATCTCTTATGATTCTACCATTTTCTAATGTAATAACCCTTTTCTTCATGCTGTTTACGATATCCCTAGCGTGGGTAGCCATTACTATTGTAGTGCCTCTTCCATTTATATCCACTAATGCTCTCATTATATCCCAAGCAGTTTCTGGGTCGAGGTTTCCTGTAGGCTCGTCCGCAATTAAAACAGGTGGGTTGTTTATTATGGATCTTGCTATTGATACCCTTTGTTGCTCTCCCCCTGAAAGTTGATCAGGAAAACTTGATGCCTTCCTGCTTAAGTTTACCAAGCTTAGAATCATGGGGACTCTTCTTCGAATATCTTTTGGATGGGCTCCCACTATTTCCATAGCAAATGCCACATTTTCATAAACTGTTTTATTTGGAAGCAGTCTAAAATCTTGAAAGACCACACCTACATTTCTTCTTATATAAGGTATCCTTCTATTTGGTACTTCTGTTATATCCAATTCATTTAAATAAATGCTTCCTTCAGAAACTTCTTCTTCTTTTAAAATCAATTTTGTCAATGTTGATTTTCCAGCTCCACTTGAACCAACTAGAAAAACAAATTCACCTTTGCTAATTTCTAGATTTATATCAGAAAGAGCCTTAACCCCATTATCATATTCCTTACTAACACTAATCAATTTAATCATTTTTGCACCTCAAAATTTGCAATAAATATAAGTAACTTCTTATTTAAGTTTTTATTTTTACTAAATATATATTATAATATATATTGAGAGATAAATAAACTGTTTGAGGTGATTTATTTGGATAAAAGAGTATTAAGGAAAGAAATCCTTGAGAAAAGAGCCAGTTTGGGGAAAGAGGTAAATTCTTCCCTTAGTAAAACAATCGTTAACAAACTATTTAATTCTGAATATTATAAAAAGGCAAATACCATAATGTGCTATGTTAGTTTTGGTAGTGAAATAAATACCCATGATTTTATTAAGGAGTCTATTAAGAGAGGAAAAACTCTTGCTGTTCCTGTTACTTTTCATGAACCTAGACAAATGAAACCATCTCAGATATTAAGTTTTGATGAGCTGGAGCCTGGCTATTATAATATACTTGCTCCAAAGAAAGAGTGCATTCGCTATATTGACCCCAAAGAAATTGATTTGGTCATAGTTCCTGGTGCTGCATTTGACAGAGAGGGTTATAGAATTGGTTTTGGCGGTGGATATTATGATAGATTTTTGGCAAATTTAGATTGTATGAAGATCTCCATTGCATTTGACCTTCAAATAGTAGATAAAGTGCCAAGAGAGAAACATGATTTACCCGTTGATATAATTATTACAGAAAAGGAAACAATTTTTACGAATAAAAACCTTTAATTTCTGCATTATCATGATATAATTGTTGAGGAAGAATTTCAAGCCTGGAGGTTAAGATGTAAATATGAAGAGAATGATTGGTACTACCGCTAGAGGTATAAGAACCCCGATTATCAAACAAGGTGATGACTTGGTGAAAATTGTGGTTGATTCGGTATTAAAAGCAATTGAATATGAGAAAATACAACTAAAAGAAAAAGATGTTATCGGGGTTACTGAATCATTAGTAGCCAGAGCTCAGGGAAATTTTGCTACTGCTGATGAAATAGGAAAGGATATAAGTGCTAAATTTCCAGATGAAATAGGAGTTGTCTTCCCTATTTTAAGCAGAAATAGATTTTCTGTAATATTAAAGGGAATTGCTATGAGCAATAGAAAAATTCATCTCTTGCTTAATTATCCTTCTGATGAAGTGGGAAATCATCTAATGGATATAGATAAAATGGATGAGCTAAATATAAATCCATTTACAGATGTACTTGCTGAAGATGACTATAGACGCTTATTTGGTGAAGAAGTTTTACATCCTTTCACAGGTATAGATTATGTACAACTTTATAGAGATATTATTGGTAAAGATTCAAATATTTATTTTGCAAATGATCCTAGAGAAATATTAAACCATACAAAAGATGTTTTAGTTGCTAATGTACACGATAGGGCTAGAACCAAGAGATTACTTAAAGCAGCTGGAGCTAATATTGTATTGGGATTAGACGATATCTTGACTTCACCTATTGATAATAGTGGATATAATGAAGAATATGGCTTGCTCGGAACAAATTTGTCGTCTGATAATACTGTAAAACTATTTCCTAGAGATTGTAATTATTATGTTAATGAAATTCAAAAAATGATCTTTGAAAAAACCGGAATAAAAGTAGAAGTTATGGTATATGGAGATGGAGCATTTAAAGACCCAGTAGGTAAGATTTGGGAGCTGGCTGATCCAGTTGTTTCTCCAGGATTTACAGATGGTCTCATTGGCTTGCCTAATGAATTAAAGCTTAAATACTTAGCAGATAATGAGTTAAATGACCTTTCAGGTGAAGAAGCAATCGCTGCTCTAAAGGATAGAATCAAGACTAAAAAATTAAATATAGTTAATGATTCATCTTCACTTGGAACTACTCCTAGGAAAACTACTGACTTATTAGGTAGCTTATGTGATTTAACAAGTGGTAGTGGTGATAAAGGAACACCTATAGTCCTAATACAAGGTTATTTCGATAACTACGCTACTGAATAATATCAATCCACCAGATTTTAAGATAAAAGCCCAGTTTGTAATAAACTGAGCTTTTTCTAATAGTTTGAATATTTGTTTGCATTATATTTGCAATTGGTGTACAATTAGTTAATTATTTATTTTTATAATTATTATATATTATATTATTTGCTATTTTTAGTAAAACAAAGACGGAGGTGTATTTGATGCTATCTAACAGAATAAAAGAACTTGAAGCATCACCAATTAGAAGATTAAACCCTTATGCAGCTGAGGCTAGAAAAAACGGTAAGAAGATCTATCCATTAAATATAGGTCAGCCAGATATTAAAACGCCTAATGAATATAAGTCTGCAATTGAGAATTATGAAGAAAAAGTACTATCATATGCAGATTCTAAGGGGATACCTGAACTTATTAATTCATTTGTTGAATATTATGAGAAACATAATATGAACTTTACTAAGGATGACATTATTATTACAAATGGGGGAAGTGAAGCCTTATTATTTGCTTTTTTAGCCTTATTTGATCTTGGAGACAATGTTCTCATGCCTGAGCCTTATTATGCAAACTATAATAGCTTCATGCATATTGCAGGCGTTAATGTTACTCCTATAACTACAAAGGCTGAAGATGATTTTGCTTTACCTAGTAAAGAAGATATTTTAAAACTTGTTACTCCAAAAACTAAGGCTATCCTTATTACAAACCCAAGCAATCCAACTGGTAAAGTGTATTCAAAGGAAGAAATTTATTTGATAAAAGAAGTTGCTTTAGAAAAGAATCTATACATTATTGCCGATGAGGTTTATAGAGAGTTTGTTTATGATGGGTTAGAATTTACAAGTTTTGCTCACATTGAGGAAATTAATGATAATGTAGTAATTATTGATAGTATTTCTAAAAGATATAGTGCTTGTGGTTCAAGAATTGGTTGCATAGCATCAAAGAATAAGGAACTAATGGCCAATATGTTAAAGCTGGCTCAAAGTAGACTAAGTGTTGCAACTCTAGAACAGATAGGTGCTGCTAATCTAGTAAATGTAGATGAAAATTATCTAAAAGAAGTCAATGATGAGTATCGAAATAGGAGAGATGTCCTTTATAATTCATTACAAAAAATGAATGGGGTCATATGCAATAATCCACAAGGTGCTTTTTATGTAATTGCAAAACTTCCAGTGAAAGATGCAGAGAAATTTGCAATATGGCTATTAACTGATTTTCATATAAACAATGAAACAGTATTAATAACCCCTGCTGAAAGTTTCTATGCTACTGAAGGACTAGGAAGAGATGAAGTTAGAATATCTTATTGTACAAATGTAGAAGCTCTAACAAAGGCTATGTATTTACTAGAAGAAGCCTTAAAGGTATATCCAGATAAAAAATAGACGAAGCTCGATTACGAGCTTCGTTTTATTCTATATATTCTATTTCAAGATGTATAGCTTGAGGCATTTGCTTTAAGTTTGTCTTTACTACTACGATAGGATAGTCATATTCTTGAGTAACTATTTCATTTGGATTGGGATCTGAATACTTAGCATTTACTATTAAATCGAACTTATCTTCTCCATATTCTTCCTTTAATATGCTATCAATATCTACAAAATAGCCCTTAGACTTTTTCTCACCCCTTGTTACAATTACGTAAATCTCATCTTTGAACTTAGCTGTTAGGGCTCTTTCTTCCATTATATACTTAGGAAGTGCTTCTTGAATTTCTAGCGGTAAATCTTCTAATTCCACTAACTTATAACTTACCTCATTTGATTTGCCTTTTAATGCCTTTGGTATAAAGAGTGCTCCTAATAATATTATTAATATTAAGCCAAAAATTATATACCTTTTCACATATATCCCCCCTACTATTCTATAGTAATATTTATTCAAATAATAGGGGATATATGCTTAAGCTATATAATCTTGTGGCTTAGTTAAAATATTCAAGAGCAGTGTTTACTAATTTATCAACTGTAATATTGTATTCTTCAAACAACTTATCACCAGGGCCAGATGCTCCAAAACCATCTATGGATATAACTTTACCGTCAAGGCCTACATATTTGTGCCAGCCTAATGATGCCCCAGCTTCAATGGCAACTCTCTTTCTGATACAATTTGGAAGAACTTTTTCTTTATAGTCTTCTGATTGCTCTTCAAATAATTCTAAAGAAGGCATACTAACAACTCTTGTTCCTATATTCTTCTCTTCTAATATTTTTGCACTTTCTATGGCTAATTGAACTTCTGAGCCTGTAGCAATCAGTATTAAATCCAAATCTTTTTTCTCTTCTCTTAGTATATATCCACCCTTAAGGGCAGTTTTTCCCGTTCCCTCTAATAAAGGCAAGTTTTGTCTAGTTAAAACTAATCCAACTGGCGTTCCTTGTCTAGTCAATGCCATATACCATCCAGCTGCTGTTTCTACAGCATCTGCTGGTCTAAATGTTATAAAGTTGGGTTGTGCTCTTAGAACAGCAAGCTGCTCAATTGGTTGGTGTGTAGGTCCGTCTTCTCCAACGCCAATACTATCATGAGTCAACACATAAGTAACTGGTAAGTTCATTAATGAAGACAATCTCATGGCTGCTTTCATATAGTCTATAAATATGAAGAAGGTTCCACCATATGGTCTTAAACCACCGTGTAATGACATCCCATTTAAAATTGCTCCCATAGCATGTTCTCTTACACCAAAGTGGATATTAGAACCAGCATAGTTTTCTGGTGAGAAGCTCTCCCTGTTTTTCATATTGGTCTTATTTGATGGTGCCAAATCTGCAGAACCTCCAATAAGATTTGCAACCTTGTCTGCTAT
This sequence comes from Tissierellia bacterium, assembly GCA_012520755.1. Classification (GTDB taxonomy): domain Bacteria; phylum Bacillota; class Clostridia; order Tissierellales; family Tissierellaceae; genus UBA3583. The sequence continues at coordinate 2,692 of JAAYNS010000097.1, read as the reverse complement.
TCTATTTATTAAGATCCCAGATGCTTCCCTAGTTGACATCCCTTTTTCAAAGGACCAAAATTCATCTGATTCAATATAATCTAAAGGAATATCAAGATTGAACCAGCTATCTAATTCTTTAGCTAGCTCTGGGTATTTCTCTTTATAATTTTCTAGCTTTTCATTCCAGATTTGCTCTTCTTCTTGTCCCTTAGATACAATTTGCTCCATGTATTCTCGAACCTCATTTGGAACATGAAATTCATCATTATCCCAAGCTATTCTATTTCTCATATCAGTTATGGCTTCTAAGCCTAATGGTTCACCATGGGCAGATGCTTTACCTTGTTTGCTTGTTCCGTAGCCAATTTCCGTTCTAATTTCTATTAAAGTAGGTTTATTTAGATTTTTCTTAGCTAGATTAATAGCTTCTTCAATTTTATTAATATCATTGCCATCTTCTACTAATATTGTTTCCCAACCTAGGGATTCAAATCTATTTCTTACATTCTCTTTAAATGCAATATCGGTATTACCCTCAATTGTAATAGAATTTGAATCATATAGGATTATTAGCTTTCCTAATTCTAATGTGCCTGCTAAAGATATAGCCTCATTGCTAATCCCTTCCATCATACAGCCATCTCCTGACAAAATGTAGGTATAATGGTCTATTATATCAATGTCATTTGTATTGAATTTAGCAGCTAAATGAGCTTCAGCCATAGCCATTCCTACACCCATTGCTATTCCTTGCCCCAGCGGACCTGTAGTGGCCTCAACACCTACTGTATGACCATATTCAGGATGGCCAGGCGTTTTACTACCTAGTTGCCTAAAGTTTTTTAAATCCTCAATTGTTAATCCATAGCCAAAAAGATGCAGTAATGAATATAACAACCCAGACCCATGTCCTGCAGATAAAATAAACCTATCCCTGTTAATCCAATTTGGATTTTTTGGACTGTGTTTCATTACTTTAGACCAAAGGGTGTGTGCCATTGGTGCTGCTCCTAATGGTAAGCCTGGATGGCCTGATTTTGCTTTTTCTATCATTTCAGCTGATAGGACTCTTATAGTATCAATAGTTAGTTGATCAATATTCATATAAGTATCTCCTCCAATTTAAATTTACTCAACAGCATTTTTATCAAGTATAACTTCTAATAAAAATCTTGGCAATACAATTTGTCTTTTTATTCTTGATGGATCTTGAAATAGCCTATATAACCATTCTAATCCAAGTTTTATAAAAATATCTGGAGCTCTTTTTGAATTTCCAGATAATATGTCCATTACTCCACCATTACCTATTATGACTTTTCCATTAATTCTATCTTTATTGGAATCTATCCATATTTCCTGTCTTGGAAATCCAAAGCCAACAAAAATTATATCAGGATTCAATTTGTTTATTTCATCAATAATCTCTTTTTCTTCAGCTTCATCCTTTAAACCTAAATGGCTCCCCCTAAAATACCCGTGATGATAGCCTGCTATTTTAACATTTGAATATTTTATCTTAATACTATCTGCGGCTTCTTTAGCTACACCATCCTTACCACCTAAAAGATATATGCTGTAACCATGAGCATTAGCTATGTCCAAAAGTTTTATTGATGTATCAAAACCAGTAACTCTTTCTTTAAGGGGCCTTTTCCTAATTTTAGAGCCATAAATAAGCCCTATTCCATCGGGAATTATTAAATCACCACTATTAATTAGTTTTTTCATTTCCTCATTCTTTTTTGCTGCCATAACAATTTCAGTATTAGGTGTATATATTGTTCTTAGTTTGTTCTCTCTTAGATATCCTTCTAGCAATTCAACAGTTTCATCTAATGTTATATTGCAAATATTGATTCCAAATATCTTTACTCTATTCATCAACTCACCTACCTTAATATATCATAAGCTAGGCTAACATTCTTTAATGCTAATTGCCTAAAAGATTTGCTTTGCTTTTCCAAATCATTTTTTATAGTGTCTTTGTTTTCCCATACATAATCAATATTAGAAATCAAATCCTCAACACATAAATCTTCCACATTACACATATAATTCATACCTAAACTATTTAAAAGGCCTTCAACTTTAGGGTCATAAACTAAACCTACCATTGGGACAGATTGGGTTACTGCATAGATTAAGGAATGTAATCTCATAGCAATAATCATATCCAACTCTTTAATTATCCCCATAATTTCTTCAACGCTGTATTTTTGCTTCAATAAATAGCAGCCCTCTTCATTTACTAAGTCTAAAACTCTTTTTCCAATATTTAAATCTTCAGGGTAATGCATTGGTATTAAGAGGACATTTGCATTGTATCTTTTTATAAGATAGTCAACAACTTCAGCTATTGATACTTCAAGATATCCAGCCTTTTCCCACTCCCTTATTGATATTCCTATCAATGTTTCTCTTTTTGGTATGCCTTCATCTAATAATATATTTTCAATTATAGTTTTAGAGGCAGGTTCTAGTGTGTATACTGGATCAGCAGTTATAGATATATTCTTATTGCTTACACCTATTTCATCTAGATACTCTCTGGACATCACATCCCTTAAAGTTATCAAGTCTACTTTGTTAAGGACTTTTTTTGTAATCATTCTATTTGTTTTCTTATTTATTGGCCCAATCCCATTGGCGTATACCATAACTTTTTTATTCATTATCTTGGCTAAAGACATAACAGTTAAATAATATA
>JAAYNS010000096.1 GCA_012520755.1 Tissierellia bacterium | reverse complement strand
GATATCAGCAGCTTTAGCATGAAATTCCAACTTCATATCTTCAGGCATATTCAAATATAAATACCTTTTCAATTCTTCACTTGTCAAACTATAATAATAGCCTAAATCTCCTATGCTCTCTTCCAAAAATCGTTCCTTAACTAAATCTTTTAAAATAGCATCAAGCTTTTTCTCATCAAAATCCACCATATCCAAAATTACTTCTTTTATTGTCTTAATATTAAATATTGATAAGTACTTAATAACCTCAAGATAACTATCTTCATATCTTTTTAATTGATTTAGCAAAGCATCATTAATATTTGATGGAATATTCAGTTTTAATCTATCAGTATTTCTTATTTCCCATAGTCCATTTTCACCAACATACAATTGTTCCCTATCATATAGATCTTTTATAATTAAACTAATATAACCTGGTATCCCTTTGCTTTCATTATATATCGATGTAACAAAATTGTAAGGTATAAAAGGAATCCCCAAAACATCTTTAATGTATCTACCTGTATCATCTAAAGATAGTGGTTTTAAATCTATAAATGTTATATATAAGTTCTTAGCCAGATTATAGATAGTCTCACTAACCTCATCAGATTTTCTACTAATTTCATTATAAGATAAAAGGAAAAATATTTGGTTCTTATCTATATTCCTAATTAGAAAATCAAAAAACTGTATGAATATAGAGTTCGTTTTTTCAAAGTCTTCAATTATGATATAAAACTTATTATCCTTAGAAATCTCGTTGAAAAAATTACTAATTCTATTAAAGAACCTTAATCTATCATTCAATTGATAATTATCGTAATCATCTGTCATTAATGCTATTAAGCTAGATAAGTCATCTTTATATTTTGCAATAACATTATCTGGTGTTTTTTCTGTTATCTTATTAAAAAATTTCGTGATATTTTGTTTATTAAAGACCTTAGAGCAGTTTATATTATAAACTGTTCTGCATCTCATCCTCAATCTAAAAGAAGCTTCTTGTAATAGTTTTGTCTTCCCTAATCCACTTCCACCACGGATAACAATTCCTTTATAATAATTTATGTCCTTTCCAATTTTCCAATCTGTTGCTAAGATTTCATTTATTTCTCTATTTAATCCAACTATAGGAGTATTAAAAAATAGTGTATCACGTTCTCTAACAAGGTCATATGAATAATTTAAATTGAAAACTCTAATAATATCATTTATTATTTCTCTTAAAGATAGTTTCCTGTTGGCAGGCATACTTTTAGTTAGGTCATTTATTATGTCATCAAAAAATTCTTTTTGTGTGCTACTTAAATTCAAGTCTTCTATATATGTATAATGATCACCAGAATCTGATAAAGGGCAATCATGCAGAAGATACTTTATTATCATCCCAATAGAATATTTATCTGAATTTAGTTCAAAATCCGAATTATTCATTAAAACTTCAGGCGCTAAAAAATTCTCATCAAACCCATCATTGAAGGAAGTAATTGGCTTTGTTAAAGATACAGACAAATTCATTAATTTTATTCCTTTTTCTTTAGAATAGAATATATGTGAGGGACACAAAACTCTATAGGTTATTCCTCTAAAATGTAAATAATCAATAAGACTAATAATATCTAATAACAAATGCAATCTATGCTTTAAATCTTTAGTAACATCCTGAATTTTTAATAAAGTCCAGTCTGTATATTCTGATACAACATAGTACTTAGTATTATCTGTTTTTTTCAAATTGATTGTCTCTACAATTCCAAAATCATTACTGCTTAAAAGATTCTTATGTTTTATTTGAGCAATTTGAATGAATTCTTCCAAATAATACTCAATTGTTTCTTTATCTTTGTTAGAATCAAGCATTCTCATATGATAAATAGCATCCTTGCTCCAAGAGTCTTTTATTGTATACGTTTCCTCTACTTGATCTTTTCGTATCATTTTATCAATAATATATCTATTATTAATGATCCTCATATTCCTTGCCCCTTTGATATAATAATTATATTAGTATTCTTAATGCTTTGGGAATCACTTCAAATCTCGCAGGAAGCTCTCCACCATATTCCCCATCTATGTCTATAGGGACTATACTACTAGATTCTATATAAACGGACTTTGTTTTATAATAAATTACATTTGGATGATTAATATGATCTCCTGTTAATATATTCATAAATATATTAGCTAAATCAGTTATTGCAGATTTTTTAATTATGACCACATCTAATAATCCATCTAATATATCTGCTTCTGGTGCCAACTTCTTAAATCCACCAATTGAAGAACTATTAGAAACTAAAAACAATAAGATGTCTTCCTCATTTTCATATTCATCACTCTTTATTCTTACTTGAAGGGGGTCAAATTTTTGTTTACCTAACTCCTTTATACCCTCAAAGTAATAAGCCATTCTACCTAAAACAGCTTTTATATCTGCTTGCACTTGATAGGCCACATTTGTTAACATGCCTGCCGCTGCAACATTTACAAAATATTCATGTTCAGATTTGTTAATTGTATGTACTTTCCCAATATCTACCTCTATCATTCTTTCTCTTTTAATTAACTTGTAAAATTCCCTTGCATTGGTTGGTAAGGCTAAGTATTTAGCAAAATCATTAACGGTTCCACCTGACAAAATTGCAAGAGGTAACTTCCTTCTACTCTCCATTATCCCTTTTGCTACTTCATTAACAGTTCCATCACCACCACATGCAATTATTAAATCAAAATTGGAATTGCAAGCTTTCTTTGCCATAATCATTGCATCATTTTTTTCTTTGGTAAAAGATTTTCCAACTATATATCCATTGTCCAATAACATTTTGATTAAGACATCAATTCTTCTTTCCATTGTTTGCCTTCCAGATGAAGGATTTATTATAAATTTTATACTCTTTATTTCCATGATGCTTGTCTCCTAATAATAATTATTATGATAATTCGATTATATACTTAGTATATCAATAATAATAAGAGTAATCAAAGAATATTTCCTTTAAAAGTCAAAAGAACCCAGATTAAGGGTTCTTATTTCTTTTGTAAATAATTTCTTATCGTTTCTATGATTTCTCTGATGATAGCTATATATTCTGTAATGTTTCTTGCATTCAACTGTAATGTTTCTGCTGTTTCAGATATGCTGTCTGATACAATATCTACAGTGTCTCCGACTTTGTGTGTAGTATCATTAATTACACTTGTTATACCTTCTACCTTATCTGTTATAGAGTTAACATTATGTACCACTTCACTTATATCTGGTCGAAGAGTTTCAATTGCTTCCTTAGTTTCTTTAGTAATAGCATTCACATTTTTAGATATTTCAGGTAATTGTTTAATCGTTGTATCTATCTCCTTAGAGTTAGCATCAGCCATATCTTTAACATAGCCTACTAGCTTATTGATTTTGCTTAACACCAAAACCAAATAGATTAAAGCTCCAATCCCCAGTAAGAACAAAATTAACGTAAACAAATCCTGCACAGTAAGGATTGCATCCATTACTATTCCTCCTTTGTAATAGATTTGTATTTACTTAATTTCTTCCTCATCATCATTATTTTCTAATAATATTTCTTCTACTGAAGCTAGGCCTTCATTAGCATCATCTACTATTTCCTCAACTATTTCACTAGCATCTTCAGCAAGGTCTTCAATCTTTTCATCTACACCTTTTTTTAGTTCGCTTTTCACTTTAGCTGACCATTCTTTAGTAGCTTCAATTTGCTCTGCAGCGGTCTTCTTTACAGTTTCAGTGATTTCTTTTGATTTATTGGCAATATCATCCCTAGTCTCCTTGCCTGACTTTGGTGCCAACAATACCCCTGCAGCAGCACCAATAGCTGTACCAATAGCAGTTCCTACGGCAAGTTTCTTTGTTGCTTCAATTCTTCTAGCTCTTTCTTTTTGTTTTCTCTTTTCTTCGATTACTTTATTCAATTTCATTAAGGCACACCCCTTTTTAAAGTAGTAATATAAACTATATATAATTTTACCCATTTCCTATAGTTAATAATCAGTTTATTAACAAAAGTATTATCTTTCAAATTTTCTTTCAATTATTTTCCCCAAGTTTGCAGCCTGCATACCACATTCTTCAGCATATTCCTTAAACATGTTTGCTACTTCAGGATCATCTACCTTTTTCGAATACACTTCATAATCTCTTACCATCTCTTGTGCATCTAGCATTTTCTTCTTTAAGACTTCTTTAGTTGTCATTTCCATAATTATACCTCCATTATCATTTATAATTTATATTCTCTCTATTACAAAATATTATTCATATTAATGGCAAATTACAAAGAAAAACCCCTTAGTTTCCTAAGGGGTTAATACCGCGATGCCGTTACTCCCAACTAATTCACGCCCGCCTTATTCAGGTGGGATTCTTGTTAACAATTTCTAACGTCCCTTCAAAGAGGGCTTGTTATCAAATGCTAAACGCCAGATACCCGCGTTCTTTTTGTCGGTTGAATTAAATGGGATATCGAACAACGCAGAATGTTCTTCTAAGTTCATTATATAATAAAATCTCCAAATCATCAAGATTTTATTTGTTTCCAAGTCTATTAAGCAGCCTCAAAGCTACTACATATTCTATTTATATCATTCTCGTATAAGGTTTCTCTTATTATTAGTTCATTAGACATCTTGTCTAATAAAGCTCTTGATTTTATTAAAATCTCTATGGTTTCTTCGTATAATTCTTCTAAAATCTCCTTGGTTCTCATTACAATTTTTTTATTTTCTCTTATATCTTTAGACATTAGTACATTTAGATTAATCAAACCAAAATCATCATCCATCCCCAAATTCCCAACTAATGATAAAGCTATATCAGTTGCCTTTTCTAAATCAGAGGATGCTCCTGTGGTTATATTATCTTTTCCAAATACTATCTCTTCGGCTGCTCTACCACCTAATGCTATCATAATATTAGAATATAAATCTTTTTTAGTCTTATACATTTTTTCTTCAGGTATATTTAAACTAAAACCACCTACACCACTAGTACTAGGTATGATACTTACCTTAGTAACCCTGTTTGTTTTATCTATTAATTTAGCTATTAAAGCATGTCCCGCTTCATGATATGCCGTTATTTCCTTGTCTTTATTAGTAATATAGCTTCTATCCAGCTTTTCATCGCCTACTAATACCTTATAATAAGCTTTATTAATATGTTCATTAGTTATTCTCTTTGCTTTTACTCTAATTGCAAACATGGCAGCTTCATTCAACAAGTTCTCTAGCTTTGCCCCACTAAAATATATAGTTTCTGCTGCTAGCTTTTTTAAATCAACTTCATTGCTTAATGGCTTATTCTTACTATGAAGTTTTAGTATTTCATACCTAGCATTTATATCTGGTAGTTCAACTTCTACCTGTCTATCGAATCGACCTGGTCTTAGCAGAGCTTCATCTAGTACATCAATTCTGTTAGTGGCAGCTACTACTACAATTCCTTCATTTTCCTTAAAACCGGACATCTCGGCAAGTAAAGCATTTAGTGTCCTATCTCCTTCTTCACTGCCTGATATTCCATTATTTCTTCTCTTTTTACCAATGCAGTCTATTTCATCAATAAATATAACTGATTTTCCCGCTTCCTTGGCTTTTTTAAACAAGTCTCTTATTCTGCTAGCTCCAAGTCCAGCATAAACTTGTACAAAATCCGACCCACTCACTGGATAAAAGGGTACATTTGCTTCCCCTGCAACAGCCTTTGCTAGTAGTGTTTTTCCAGTGCCTGGAGATCCATAAAGTAGCACTCCTCTAGGAAGTCTTACACCAAACTCTTTGTAAATTTCTGGGTTTTTAATGTAGTCAATTATCTCCCCAAGTGAAGCTTTTGCCTCCTTGTTTCCAGCCACATCCTTAAAACCTATTTGAGTGCTATAATCACTGTTTTCTATAACAGACATACTAGCCATTTCCTTCTCAGCTTGTTTTGATATGTTCTTTCTAAAGTAAACAAGTGTAAATGCAAGTGATATTAATATTAACAATGGTAGTATTTGATTTTCTATTTGATTTTTCTCTATTACATCCACGCCGTGCATTAATAGTGCTTCTTTAAATCCTTCAGTTCTAGGATTGTCTGTTAATAATTCATTGTTATTATCTAAGACTATTTTAATCTTTGGAGTATCATTTAAATATACTTCCTTAACGAGTCCATTATTTAAGTGTTTTAAAAACAATGTATATGGTATTATATTATCCTTATTGTAATTTTTATTATAAACAAAGATGCTAGAAACAAGAGTTATCGACACTATGAGAAGTATAATTATAATATTCTTCTTTTTTATAGTAATTCCTCCCCCAATCTAAGTATATCTTCACTTAATTATAACAGCTACTAGGACCCAAGTCTAATTCCTTCATATGGAATAAATTCATAAGTAATCCAAAAAAACAGGAGTTGTTACTCCTGTTTTACTCCTGTTTTTTATTATCCTCTTTTAAAGATTCCAATAGCATATCTAATTTTTGACTTTGAGACTTTGAAAGCATAGGTCTTACTTTTTCTAACTTCCCTAATACCTCATTGTATTTTTCTAATGGTAATTGACTTTCCATTTCTTTATTTAACTTTTTAATCTCTGCAAATATCTCTTCATCTGTTTTCCCTTTCATTTTTTCAGCCATCTTTTCAACAATATCTAGTTGTTCATCATCTGGTAATCTATCCCTTATACTATTAATAAGCTCTTCTCTATCTTTATCCAAAATACTACCTCCCAAAATATATTATTTAATTATTAACTAATTACAACTTACTAACAATTTATGTAGACTTGTTTTAATTTATTACAAATAAAAGGAAACCTATAAATACTCTTGCATATAATGATTAGCATAAGGGAGAGGGAGTGTTTTTATGGATATGCATATTTTGCTTCTTTTATTTTATTTATTAAACAATAATACTATTTTTTCATCACAAAACAATTTACATACTATAAAAAATTATCTTTCAAGCATTGAAATAGAAAAAAATTACACAAAAGAAAAGATAAGAATCGGAAAAAAACTAGTACCACTGTTGCCTTTAGAATACTCATCAACCGTTAATAAATCTATCACTATTACAGAAAAGATTATTAGAATAATTGAATTAGTTGAGTTTATTAACTCACATGAAGAAACAGCTATTGCTCCTCTAGATTTAGAGCCTAAGGTAAGAATTCAAAAAATTATTTATACCATTCAAGATGAGATGAATAACTCAGACATAGATCAATTTGGAATGATCTTGGATTTAATATTTAATATGGATAAGTATAAAAAACTTCTAAATGCTTACACGAATCTTAGTAAAAAATCTATGTCTGATTCAGAAAAGATTTCTATCCTTATGGAAACTTTTATGGATAGCAGTATTGTTAAAGATAAAGAAAAAATAAATGATATGTTAAAAGTATTTGATATGTTAAAAGTATTGAATGAAGACGATAATAATGATGATAAACCTAATAAAGATTAAACTTTCATTAGGTTTATTAATTCAACCATATCAAATGGAATAGGGGCTTCAAAGATTATTGCTTTCTTAGTCCTAGGATGTTTGGCTTTTAAATAGTATGAATGTAATGCTTGACGACTAATTAGATTGCTTTTTTTATTATATAAACTATCCCCAATTATTGGATGTCCAATATAATCCATATGAACTCTAATCTGATGAGATCTACCGGTATAAATTCTTACCTCCACAAGAGTAGCATCTTTTAATCTAGAAATAACTCTAAACTTTGTTAAGGCATTTTGTCCATTATCAGTAACTATTTTTTTTATGCTTTTATCTTCTTTACGCCCTATAGGTAAGTCAATTGTCCCAGTGTCCTCCTTTATTATTCCTTCTACTATTGCTAAATACTTTTTCTCCACTGTGTTATTTTCAAATTGTAGTGCCATCTGTTGATGAGCAAAAGAGTTCTTAGCAATAATTACAATTCCACTTGTGTCCATATCTAATCTATTTACAAATCTAATTTTCCTATTTATTTTGTTTTCTTTGAAATAATATGCTATGCCATTAGACAGAGTATTAGTCTGATGAGATTTAGTTGGGTGTACGACTATATTAGGCTCTTTATTAATAATTAGCAAATCATCATCTTCATATATAATATCCAAATCCATCTTTTCAGCTTTAATGTCTTCAGTTTCATCCTCCATTACTAAACTAACTATATCACCTTTATTTAGGCTAATACCCTTCCTTTGGAATTTTCCATTCACTAGTATTTTCTTTTCCTTATATAATTTTCTAAACATCCTTGCAGATAGGTCAATGTATTTAAGAAATTCTTGTAGATCTAGATCATCATTATTACAGGTAAAGTTTATTAGATTTTTACTATCTTTGAGAAAATTCATATTTACCTCCTAACTAATTTGTTATAATATATAATATAATACAAAATTATTAAAAAATATACAGCGAGAATTGTCTTATCGGGGGTAAAATATTGAACAATAACAAAAGAACAATTAATATAATTTCAAATAGGAATATTGAATCTAAAAAAACCAAGTATAAGCTTATAGAAGAGTTAGACAAATATGGGTTAATGGGAACGGAAAACTACGATAAGAATGCAGAGCTAAATGTATGCATCGGTGGTGATGGTTCATTTTTACGTGCTATCCACAGAAATAAATTTCCACCTATACCTTTTATAGGTATAAATACTGGCCATTTGGGTTTTTTTCAGGAAATCTCACCAACGAGTATTTCAGATTTTGTTAAGAAATATGTAAGCAAGGAATATACAGTAGAAGAAATCCTATTACTAAATACTCTTGTTCGTACAAAAAAGAAAAATTTTAATTTAACATCAATAAATGAAATTGTTGTTAAAGGAAGCAAATCCAAGGTTGTACACCTAACTATGTATATTGATGATAATCATCTCCAAAAATTCAGTGGCGATGGAATTATTGTATCTACTCCAGCAGGTAGTACTGCTTATAATTTTTCAAGTGGCGGTAGCATTGTCTACCCCTCTATAAATTGTTTACAAGTAACGCCAGTGGCCCCAATAAGTTCAAAAGCATTTAGGTCTTTACCTACTAGCATCATAGTACCTGGTGATCTTAATATATCTATTAAACCAGAATACCGTTATAAAAATTCAATCCTTATTGTTAATGATGGTATGGAGTATTGGTATGACGATATAATTGATATTTCATTTAATATGTCTAATAAAAAAATCTATCAATTGAAATTCAGTAAGGATTATTACTGGGAAAATCTAAAGAATAAATTTTTGTAAAAGGAAGTGGTAATGACCACTTCCTTTTTAAATCTATATTAATTCATTAAATTCTTCAACCAATCTGCTAAATGTATTCATTGCATTGTTAACTGGTTCTTCTGTTGTCATATCAACACCAGCCTTCCTTAAGACATTTATTGGATAATCTGAACTGCCACTTTTTAAAAAAGTTAAATATGAATCTACTGCTGCCTCTCCTTCTTTAAGAATCTTTTCTGATAATGCAACTGCTGCAGAAAATCCTGTTGCATATTGATAAACATAATAATTGTAGTAAAAATGAGGTATCCTAGCCCATTCAATAGAAATTTCATTATCAATTACTACATTTGGCCCATAATATAGCTTATTTAATTTAAGATATTCTTCACATAAGTAGTCAGCAGTTAATGAGCCTCCATTTTCCAAATGTTCGTGAATAATTTGTTCAAACTCTGCAAACATGGTTTGTCTAAAAACCGTTGTTCTAAAAGATTCTATATAATGGTTGAGCAAATATAATTTTTCTTTTTTGTTATTTGCATTGTTAATCATATAATTGAGAAGTAATAGTTCGTTAGTAGTAGAAGCTACTTCAGCAACAAATATACTATAATCACCATATATATATTCTTGGTTTTTCCTTGTGAAATAGCTATGCATAGAATGGCCCATTTCATGAGCAATTGTAAAAACATTATCTAAAGTATTGTGGTAATTTAATAAAATATATGGTTTAGAATCATATGAACCACTTGAATATGCACCTGATCTTTTTCCTCTATTCTCTATTACATCAATCCAACCAGAATTAAATCCTTCATTCATAACTGTTAGGTATTCGTCCTCTAAGTGCATTAATGCTTTCTTAACAGTTTCAACAGCATCGCCATAGGGAATTGAAAAATTCACATCGTCAACTATAGGTACATATAAATCATACATATGAAGCTCATCAAGCTTTAATACTCTTTTTCTAACATCCATGTATTTATACATAGTGCCTAAATTATCATGGATAGTCTTAATTAGATTATCATATACACTCAAAGGAATATTATTGGAGCTTAAGGAAGCTTCTCTAGTGTTTTTATAATTTCTTATTTTCGCATTAAAAACATTGCTTTTTAAATCGCCATCCAAAGCAGCTGCAAATGTATTTTTAAAGCTATTATATGTGGAATACAATCCTTTAAATGCACTCTCTCTAACTTCCCGATTCTTGGACTCCATTAATGGAATAAAACTTCCAGACGTTATCTCTATATCATTGCTATTTTCATCTTTAATTGTTGGAAATTTAAGATCTGCATCATTTAACATAGAATATATTTTTTGGGGTGCATTAGCCACTTCACCAAATTGAGCTAATATTGATTCTTCTCTAGATGATAAAACATGATCTCTTTCTCTTAATATGTTTTGCAAATAATGTTCATAGAGCTTTAAGTTTTCATTCTCTGCTAAAAATTCTTTAATGGTAGCCTCTTCAATAGTCAATATTTCTGGTATGAAAAATGAAGTCTTATCATTTACATCTATAATTAAGCTCATACCTTTATTAGATAATTCTTGAGAACTACCAATCCTAGTATCTTCATCTAATCTAAGATGAGAATATGAATATAGATGCTCTACTAGCCTATAGAGTTCATCTTTATCTTTTAATGCATTGTACAAGTTGTCACTGGTCTTTGTTAATTTACCTTTATGGGATACAATTCTTTTTGCTAACTCAAGGCATTTTTCATAATCTCTATTCCATTCTTCAATATTCTTATACATAGATTCCAAATCCCATTTTAATTCATTAGGAATTTCATTTCTCTCAAGCACTTCATACTTTGACATATTTTCCTCCTAGAATTTGATATTATTTAAACCATAAATGATAAAATCTCTTGCTATAGGGGCAGCACTGGCTCCACCAGTAGAGCCTTCCTCTTCTAATAATACCGCAACTGCAATCTTAGGATCATCTGCAGGAGCAAATCCTATAAACCATGCATGGGATTTTCCAGAAGCATTTTCAGCTGTGCCGGTTTTCCCTGCAACTTTAACATTCTTTATACTAGCATTTCTACCAGTACCTGATTTAACAACAGCAACCATCATTTCCTTAATACTATTAGCATCTAAACTATCAATAGCTACAGATAAAACTTCTCTTTTATTTGATTTAACTAGCTTGCCATTAGTAGAAACGACATCACTTACTAAAATTGGTTTTACGACTTCTCCATTATTCGCTATGGCTGCAGCTGTCAATGCCATATTCAACGGAGTTGTAAGCACTTTCCCCTGTCCTATACCAGATGCTGCTAAATCTGTATCCCCAAGATTTCCTTTTGGAAAAACAGAAGTGTTTACAGGTAAATCAAAAGGTATATTGTTATTAAACATAAAAGCTTGGGCCATATTCCTAAATCTATCATGCCCAATTTCTAAGGATTTTTCAGTAAAATAAGTATTACATGACACCGTTAATGCTCCACTTAAGTCTAATTCACCATGTGCAGTATTACTATAGTCCTTAAAATTATAACCATCAATATTCGTACTTCCTTCACAAGTATAATTTGTAGCAACATTAGGTGAATTAATAATTGCAGATGCAGTAATAACCTTAAATACGGAACCTGGGGGATATAAGCCCTGAGTAGCCCTATTTAATAATGGACTATTAGTGTCTTCAGAAATTACAGCCCATTCTTCATCTATACTATTAACATTGAAATCAGGTAAGCTAACCATAGCATATATTTCACCACTTTTTGGATTCAAAGCAATTAAAGCTCCCTTTTTCCCTTGTAAAAGTGTCCTGGCCTTTTCCTGACTTCCATGATCTATTGTTAATACCAAATCATTCCCGATAGTTGATGGGGCCACTATATTTTTTAATTCTTCAATGGTAGAGCTCTCGCTTAAATCAAGTAAATAATTATTATATGATAGCTCTAATCCAGATTTACCATATGCTCTATGGCTATATCCAATAATATGGCTATAAAGATTAGCATATTTATAATATCTTTGGATTTTCCCATCATTTTCTTGGCTATAGGCTAGTACTGTCCCATTTCTGTCCATTATTGATCCACGCAATATTTTCTCCTCATTAATCCACAATCTTTTATTATAAGAATTAGTTTTTATGGTTTCGGCTTCAAAAACTTGAAAATAACTCATAAAACCAATTAATCCAATAAAACATAAACATAAACCTGCTAATACAATTATTATCCTTCTATTTTCTTCATTCACTATATTCTTCCTCCTTAAAGCCCATATCCTCAGAAGATATTTGAAGGATCCCTAAAGCGATAAAACTAGATAAAATAGAGCTGCCTCCATAAGAAACGAAAGGTAATGTGATACCAGTCAAGGGCAATACCTTAATAACTCCACCAATAATAATTATTGATTGAATTCCAAATAATGTACTAACACCAATAGCTAAAATTCTAAAGAATTTATCGTTTTGATTTAATGCAATTTTTAAACCTCTGTAAACCAATATCATAAATAACATAATAATGCCAATTCCCGTAAATGCACCCATCTCTTCACAAATGGCAGAGAATATAAAATCTGTATAAGCTAATGGAATATATTCAGGATACCCAAGGCCAATACCAGATCCAAAAAAACCACCTTCAGCAATAGCAAATAAGGATTGTGTAATCTGATACCCTTTATTATCTATATACAGCCATGGATTTATCCAAGTTTGTACTCTAATTTTAACATGATCAAATAACGCATAACCTATTGTTCCACCAACTGCGAACAGTCCAATATTGTATAATATATTCTTCCTCTTTCCTTCGTATATAAACTGAATAACTGCATATATACCAAAAAAAATAACTGCCGTTCCCAAATCTCTCTGTAAAAACAACAATCCTATAAATGAGTAAACTATAGCCATTACAATATAATCCGAATATTTATTATCTTTAAACATGTCAGGTTTACTATAATAAGAAGCTAAAATAAAGATTAATAGAAGCTTCGTTATTTCAGCAAGCTGAAAACTAAAACCTCCTATAGATATCCAATTTATAGCGCCATATTTTCTAGTTCCCAATAAAAAAGTTAATAAAAAAAGTATATAAGAAAGAATAATATATAGCTTTCCCCAATTCTTCCATCCCCTTATATACTTCATTAAAAAATATGTAAAGTAAAAAGCTATTATAGCTACTATGAACCATAATAATTGTTTAAATCCTAGGTTAGAATCTATCCTATAAATCATAATTATTCCGATAGACATAAGCATTGTAACAAGTAGAAATATATAATTATCCCCATTTGATATCCTATTAAGAATATAATTTGATATATATATTACTAAAATTAAGGCTATCCAAATATAGTAAACTGTTTTTTCTATATTATCCCATTGATTTACTAGTAATAAAAACAAGGTTAAAACTTCAAATATAAAAAGCAAATTTCTTGGAGTCTTATTACTTACATTATTAAACATGACCCTCTCCTATCCTCTATCTACAAACAAAAATTCAATACTGCCTACTCTAATTATGTCCCCATTGGATAATTTTACAACATCCTCAACTTTTTCTTTATTAATAAAAGTACCGTTTGCACTATCTAAATCCTCTAAATAGTATTCTCCTTCATCTTCTACTATTTTTAAATGCTTTTTAGACACAAATGGATCATTTAAATATACATCATTATCTGAACGCCTTCCTATAATTAGTTCTCCATCAATAGAATAGTACTCCTCTATTTTATAAGGAATAGAATCTCTTCTGTTTATTAATTTTAAGTAAGCACTAGCTTCCAATGCTACAGGGCTAATGCTTTTTATATCAAGATAAATTAGTCTTATTATAGAGAATATAAACAAATATATTATTATAATAAAAACATACTTAAAAAGAATTGATATCAAGTTATACATCCCAATTTCCTCCTTCAATTCTGTGATAACTATTTTATCATAAAGTTTTTACAATTGGAATTGTTTTAATACCCTATTCATATTTCAAATCCAATCTGATAGTATATAAGTATGAATTTAATAATCATAGTGTTTGAGGTGGATCGTGAAAATTACTAATATTGAATTACAAAAGAACAAAAAAAGGTATAATATATATATTGATGGTGAATTTGCATTTGGAATATCAGAAGAACTAAAATATAAGTTTGACCTGACTATAGATGATTGTATTGAAAAAGATTTCATAGAAAACATATTAAAATCTGAAGAACAAATGAAAACCACTAATTATGCCCTTAAACTATTATCCTATAATCGCAAAACAGAAAAAGGAATGTATGATGCACTTAAAAAGAAAGGCTTTGATGAAGACTTTATCGATAACACATTAGATTTCCTAAAAGAAAACAAATATATTGATGACTTAGAATATGCAAAATCTTTTATTAGAGATAAGCAGAATATTAATAAATATGGTTCAAATAGGATTAAATATGAACTTATTAAAAAGGGAATTTCTAAAGAAATTATAGAATTAACACTTAATACTGATTCAGAAGAAGAATATAGAGTAGCTTATGAATTGTCTATAAAAAAACTTAAATCCTACAGAAAAGAGGATAAACATGCCGTCTATAGGAAATTAGGTGGATTTTTACAGAGAAAAGGTTATTCCTATGAAACAATTACTAAAATATTAGATAACTTATTGGGAAATTGGTGATATATAATGCATTATGTTTATATAGTAAAGTGTAGTGACAATACTTTATATACTGGATACACTAATTCAATAGAAGAGAGGATAATAAAACATAACAGAGGAAAAGCTAGTAAATACACTAGGGGTAGACTCCCCGTAACTCTCTGTTACTATGAAGAGTACGACAATAAAGCTGATGCATGCAGAAGAGAATACAAAATAAAGCAATTAACTAGACAAGAAAAATTGAAACTAATAAAAGGTGAGTGAATTATGAATTCATTAATAGAGAGTTTAAGTAATATGCCTGTTATTGCAGCAATAAAAGAATTGGATAAGCTGGAACTAGCCCTTGATTCTCCATGTGAAAATATATTTTTATTGTCAGGCAATATATTTAATTTGAAAGAGCTTTCACAAAGAGTCAAAATGAAAAATAAAGGCTTTTATATTTTAGTTGATTCTATTGATGGCTTCTCTAAGGACACTTGGGGACTAGAATATATCATAAAAAACATTGAGCTAGACGGTATAATTACAAAAAAACCTAATCTCGTAAAACAATGTAAGGATATGGGTATATTTACTATTCAAAGAATACCTATACATAATTCTGAGGAGTTAAATGAAAGTCTAAATTCGATTAAACTCTTTAGACCAAATATGATAAATATATGCCCAGGTATTATGCCGAAAATAATTAAGAGGGTATACGAAAAAACGAAGTTCCCCATAATTGCCAGTGGCCTTATAGAAGATAAAAAAGATATTGAGCTTGCCCTTGCATCGGGAGCTTTTGGAATATCATCAACGAAAACTAATACATGGTACATGTATTAGTTTTCCTTAACATTTTCTTTACCTTTCTTTTTAGTTTTTTTTGGTTTATTATAGACTCCTATTATTAAAGCACTTAACATTCCAACAAGTCCCCCTACAAGTAAAACTACAGATAAAGAAAAATAGTTTAAACTTATAGTTTGGCCTAGAGAACTAAAAGCCAATGAAAGATTAAATATGCCTACCAAAACAAAAACAAAACCTGGTATATACTTAACAAACCTAATCTTTCTAAAAATCAAATGCATCACTGTTGTTATCGCAATACATGCTAATGAAACATAAACTACTATTTTACCATTAGCTAAATATTTGAGTAACTCATCCATGTTTTTCAACTCCATTCTAGTCCAATACTATAGCTTAATATTCTAATTCAACTCCACCATTTTTAATTACCACATTCTCCCATAAGCTTACAAATCGCCCAGATGCCCATTCTGACATTATAACTGATGAACCATATGGAATTTTAACTTTTGCAACTGGATTATTTATAATAGCTCCATCAACTATACTATAAATTATCATATGGGAACTAGTAATTACAATAATAAACTCATCATTTGGTGACGAAAATATATCTACAGCATCAGGAATTGCTAGTTTAATAGCATCCCAAGGAATTATAATCTCATCATAACTAACCATTTCCTTAGGTGGAATAGCCTTTATATTGAAATCTTTATATAGTTCTTCCTCATTTTCCTTGTAATTAACACGTCCATAAAATATCCAATATCCATTCCTTCTTTTTAAGCCAATATTAGTTTCATTAGGAAAGACACTAGAGTCTGCTGGAATTACAGTTCTAGCCCCTTCATTAAAAATCTCTTTGCCACTTTCACCTATTAGATTAGATAAGGTCATTGGTTTTCTTTCTTCAATATTATCAATGGCATAAATCTGTAAACTTCTTCTTGAATCTCTGTTTAAATCAATATTTTCAACCGATATATAATCATTTCCTACAAATAAAATATTACTAATTACTGATGATGAATATCTATCTTGACTACTTAGGGATTGCTCCATAATTAAGTTAAGGCCACCATCTAAAGGACTCTCCTCAGGTAATCTGAATTGTGGAGTTGCAGTTATTTCACCATCAATAGAGTTTCCAGCCTTATCTTTCTTCACATCAATTATCCAAAAACCATTCTTCCTTGGTAAGAGTAAATCATCTAATTCATATATACTAGCTATTTTTCGATTTTCACTGTTTATCCAAATGGTCTTATACTTCCAACTATTCCTTTGATTGCTTTCATCATAAAATGGAGTTTTCACACCAAGTAAAATACCTGTCACTAGACTCTCTTCTTCAACTTCTCCTAAGGTTCTTAGCTTAGTTCTTTCGACATTAATATATCTTTTAATCTCTTCCAAGCTTACTTCTTCAACTGATTTTTCCATACTATAAAATTTATCCTCAATATTTATAATCATAGTATCCTTATCGATTCTTAATAATTCATAGAAGAATTTATCATCATTTAATAAGGTAATAACTTCAATTTCTTCTTGTTCAACACCTATGCTTCCTGGAAAAGTTTTATATTTATATAACAAGTAATCACGTGCATTAACATATTTTATCTTAAAAGAAGGCTTTGTTGTAAAATGCTCCCCTATAACTACTGCATCCTTATGAAATAGTGCTTCTTTTCCTATGTTAGAGTTCACATCATTTTTTAAAGCAATTTGCTTTTCTTCCAATTCTTCCGCTATAACCCATTTACCTAAAACAGGAGGAAATTTATTCTCAGGAGAAATTATGTTTTCCTCTATATTGCCTGAAACCATCTCACATGAACTTAATAAAAATAAACAAACAATTAGTATAGCAATCAGTATTAGCTTTTTCATAGAACAACCTCCTCTAAAGGAAGTTTTACTACTACTTTTGTGCCTTTTCCTTCCTTTGAATCTATATCTAAGCTTCCACCATGAAGCCTTACAATTTCATCAGAGATAGATAAACCTAACCCTGTGTGAGAATTACTATTCTTCCCTTTGTAAAACTTCTGTTTTACATTAGGTAGATCATTTTTTGGAATACCAATTCCAGTATCATTTACTTCAATCACAATATTTTTGTCATCTCTATATGTAATTAAAGACACCTTTCCACCTTCTCCAGTAAATTTTAAGGCATTGTCTAATATGTTTAATAATACTTGTTTTACTCTATTCTCATCTCCAATATAGTTTTCTAAATCATCGTCCATACTAACAGTAAATGTTATCTTGTTATCTTTAGCTCTAGGTTTTAATTGCTTTGCAATAATACTAATAGTATCTTTTATATTAAAGCAATCCTTTTCAAGTTGTACTCTACCAGAAGTAAATCTCGAAAAATCTAATAATTCTTCAACCATAAGAGTTAATCTATCACTTTCATTTTCAATTATTTCCAAACCATCTTCTAATAATTTTCTATCAGGGTCCTCTAAATCTTTTAGGGTTACAGCCCAACCTTTTATGGATGTTAAAGGTGTACGCAGTTCATGGGAAATAGAAGAAATAAAATCATTTTTCAATTGTTCCTTTTTTAATATTTCATCAGCCATATAGTTAAGTGTATTTGATAATCTTCCAATTTCGTCATTTAAAGTTACTCTGCTTCTAGTTTTGAATTGTCCATCAGCCATCTTTTCAGCTGCCGCAGTAACCTCTGCCAATGGTTTTACAATTGAATTAGCAAGAAACAAACTAACAAGTCCTGAAAATAAAACAACAATAATCCCCATCAAAATTAAAAATCTGCTGATTTGAAAAATATTATTGTTTGTTTGCTCAAGAGAAGAAATAAATCTAATTATACCTATTGGAGTTCCTTGATATTTTAGAGGCATAGATACTGCCATTACTGATTCATCATCATATGGTACATAACCTGTCCAGGTTCCTTTCATGTTTTCCATAGCAGATTCAATATCCGGGTAAATCAAATTTTCTTCATTTCTTATTCCTAAAGAATCCATTAAGAGTTTTCCGTCTAAGGTCAATATTTGTACTTGGGCATCAGTATGCTGCCAAAAAACATCAATATCATCAATGATTATATCTTCAATAGAGCTTGAAGAAAAGTATCTAGAATAAAAGTCAGTTGAGAATTCAATCTGATTAGTCATAATAGTTTCTAGATTATTATAATAATATTCTTTAATTCCGTTAATCAGCATTATCTCCAGTATTACTACTGTAATCAGTATAATTAACATAAAGTTTCCTACTAATCTGTTTTTAATACTTTTCTTCATATTAGTCTCCTAATCTATATCTCTCCACCTATAGCCAATCCCCCAAACTGTTTCTATATAGAACGGCTTACCAGGGTCCTCCTCAATTTTTGACCTTAATCTCCTTATATTAACATCAACTATCTTAGAATCTCCAATAAAATCATAACCCCACACAATATTTAATATTTCATCCCTTTTAAATGCCTTTCCAGGGTTCTCCAAAAAAAGCTTAGCAATTGAATACTCTGTAGGTGTTAATTCAACTTCTTTATCGTTTTTATAAAACTTCCTAGAATAAATATCCACCTTAAATGGAGGATAGTATATCAACTCTTCAGACTCATTATCGTCAGTTTCCATTCGTCTTGAAAGTGATTTTACCCTTAAGACTAATTCCATAGGATTAAAGGGTTTAGTCATATAGTCATCTGTTCCATACTCCAAACCCATTATTTTATCTATATCTTGACTCTTAGCAGTTAGCATGATAATACCAAGTCTTGGAAATTCGCTTCTTAATATCTTACATACTTGAAAGCCATCTATTCCTGGCAGCATAATGTCTAAGACAACTATGTCAATTTCTTCTCTTCTAGCAATTTCTATTGCTTCTTCCCCAGTTGCGGCTTCTTCTACTATAAATCCTGCCCTATCTAAGTTAATTTTAACAAACTTTCTTATAGATTCTTCGTCTTCAACAACTAATACTGTATTAGCCACTTACTTCACTCCAATCTATGGTTTTAACCATTATCATAATATCATTTTGTACTACTAATGTCATCTATTCTTCATAATTTGCTTCAATATAATGATCTAATGTTCTAAAAATGTATCCTTCAGATTTCAAGTAATCAATAATATCTCTTAGAGCATCTACCGTTGTTGACTTTTGATCAGTATCATGCATTAACACAATCAGCTCGTCCTTGTTTTTAGAAGTTTGTTTCAGTCTGGAAACAAGTCTTTCTTTAGGAATATCTAAACCCTCAGCATCCCCATTTAAGGCATTCCAATCAAAGTACAAATACCCTGCCTCTGTTACAGCCTTTATATAATGTTCCTTGCCAAAGGAACCCCCAGGAAATCTCATTAATCTTGAACTAAAGTCTTTCCCAAGAATTTCATTATACAGGTCATCTGCTTTTTTCAAATCATTCAATAAATTTTTAGAACTCCTATAAATATAACCGTAATTGTGAGAATAAGTGTGATTACCTATGCTGTGTCCTTTGTCATATGTCATCTTCAGAATACCCGGGTGTCTTTTAGCCATATAACCAATAGGAAAGAAGGTGGCTTTTATATCATATTCATCTAAGATATCTAGTATTTGAGGAGTTACTGTCAAAGAAGGCCCATCATCAAATGTTAGATAAGCAATTTTGCCATTTTCCTCCGCAACTCTTTCTTCTTCCGCTGCTGCTTGTTTTTCTCGCTGTTCACTTAGATACATATCTGCTTTGTCTTTTACATAGGATTCAATTGCCTTATCTATTTCTATATTTATAGGATTCTCTTTATACATTAAGTTCAGGGTTTTTTCCATATTTACTGCTTCCACTGTATTTTTTTGCAAATAATTATCTATTATTGAATTTCCAAATACAATTGCAGTAAAAACAATAATTGTTATTATAGAGAAAACAATTCTTCGTCTATTCTTTTTAACCCTCTGTTTATTTCTCACTATAAGTCCCTCCTAGGTGTATTATATATCTATATATTATAATATCAACAATAAGTATTAGTTACAATATAATTACAATAGCTTACATTTTATCATAAGAAAAATAGGCTTACTAAGCCTATTAATAAAGGTAAAAATATGGATTTCGATAAATATTGTTGCCTCTATTTCTTCTTAATAACTCTGAAATCAACAAAATCGATATTAAATCTCTAACAAGTCTGCTCCTCCCATAATAAGTTTGTGAAATATTACTTCTGCCTTTTCTCCTTCTATCTAAGGGATCTGTATTTATTTCTGGACATTCTTTTGCTAGTTTTTTATATACATCATCAACGATGATTTGAGCTTCTACTTCTGATATGCTATCAAAAGAACAGTCAGGCCCTAAATGTTCATCTAAAGATTCTAATAATTTTGGATAGATTTTGTAATACAGTTCAGGATAATCCCAATTCATAATATAACCTCCCATATAATCATGTTCAACTCATATCATAATATAATATGTGAAGAAGGATTAATCTGACACTATTTAATTATTTAGATCACCAAACTGAGAATTATACAAGTTTGCGTAAATTTTCCCATTAGCTATAAGTGTTTCATGATTCCCACTTTCTACAATTCCTTCATTAGTGAGGACCAATATCTCATCGGCATTCTTTATAGTAGATAATCTATGGGCTATAACTAATGAAGTTCTACCTTGTGATAGCTCATCAAGGGAAGCTTGTATGGCAACTTCCGTCTTGTTATCTAAAGCAGAAGTAGCTTCATCAAGTATTAGGATAGGTGGATTTTTAAGAAATAACCTAGCTATTGATATCCTTTGCTTTTGACCACCTGATAGCTTTACACCTTTCTCTCCTACATATGTTTCATAACCATATGGTAAAGTTAGAATAAAATCATGAATACTAGCATTTTTTGCAGCTTCAATTATTTCTTTATCACTAGCATTAGGTCTTCCATATAAGATATTCTCTTTAACAGTTCCAGTAAACAAAAACACTTCTTGTTGCACCAATCCTATGTTTTCTCTTAAGGATTTTAATGTTACATCCCTTATATCAATACCATCGATTTTAATACTGCCACTACTTATATCATAGAAACGAGGAATTAAATGACAAAGAGTTGTCTTTCCAGCTCCTGAAGGTCCAACTAAGGCAATGGTTTTTCCAGCATCAATCTTAAAATTAATATCTGACAAAACCTTATCTTCCCCCTCGTTATAACTGAATATTACATTGTTGAACTCTATATTTCCCTCAATCTCTTTTAGTTCAATGGCTTCTTTCTTGTCAACTATGTCTGGTTTTATTTCCATAACTTCTACAAATCTTACAAATCCAGATTTACCATCCTGTAATTGTTGTTGAAATTCAGTTAATCTTCTAATTGGTTGCATAAAATAATTTACATACAATGTATATGCAAACAAATCACCTACAGTAATAGCATCAATATAAACTAAATAGCCCCCTACTGATATAACAATTAAGTTTAGCATATTTGTTATTATCCCCATACCAGCCAAATATTCAGCCATTATCTTATATGACACTCTTCTAGCTTCAGAGTATTCTTGGTTACTATCTTCAAATTTCTCAATTTCATAATCCTCATTAGTAAAAGATTTGGAAACTCTGACTCCTGATATACTATTCTCCAGTTGAGAATTTATGTTTGCAATCTTTTTACGAATTTCTCTAAAAGAGTCTTCCATACTATTTTTACGTTTCAAAAGGAATATTACCATTATTGGTATAAATGTGAATAATATTAGTGTTAATCTCCATTCAATTTTAAATAAGACTATAAAAGAACCTACTAGCATTGTAAAAGATATAAATATGTTTTCAGGTCCATGATGGGCAAGCTCAGTTATATCCCTTAAATCATTTACTATTCTTGACATAATATGGCCTGTTTTAGTGTTATCATAATAGCTAAGAGATAAAGTTTGCAAATGGCTAAATATATCTTTCCTCATATCATGTTCTATTCTAACCCCTAACACATGGCCCCAATATGCAACTATATAGTTACTAATGTATCTAATAATAAATAAGATAGCCATTGTTATTGAAGCTTTAAAGAGTATATCCATTTGCCCATTAGGTATAACATGGTTAATCATATTTCTAGAGTACAACGGAAATATTAAATCTAATACAGACATTAAAAACGCAAAAAACATATCTATATAGAATAACTTTTTATGTGGTTTATAATAAGCAATAAATCTTTTTAACATTTACTCACTCCTTTTTATCCTTTGTGGTATAATAAGCTTCGATAGCTTACAACTGATTATTATACATAATAAAGTACTTTTTTACAATTATTTGTACTTTTACATAGGAGGACTTATGAATCAATTACTTATTTTTATTACAACATTTATTATTCAATTTGTTATATCTGTAGAAATGAATTTGATTGGAATATTAGCACCATTTTTATCCCAACATTTTAGTATTGACGAAAGTTTAGTTATACGGTTTAGTCTTGGTTATTCAGCAGTGGCTATATTAGTACCTTATTTAGGAGTTTTAGCTGATAGACATGGTAAAAAAAGATTAATAAAATTTGCATTAATAGTCTTTCTACTTGGTTGTTTTGTAGCTGGATTTTCCACTAATCCAATAGCATTTGCATTTGGTCGAATATTTATTGGTCTTGGATATTATTCCCTAAGTGGTACAGCATTATCATATATATCCGAATTTATAGATTATACTAATAGGGGTAAAGCTTCAGGAATACTAAGGATTGCATTTGGATTAGCGTGTTTTGTTGCACCAATTTATGCAACAAGCATAATTAGTAAGACAAATAAATTGTATAGTGTATACTTACCATTAGCAATATTAGGATTAATAGCTTTAATACTATTATTTAAACTTCCAGAAACACAGATTAATTCTAGCACTAAGGTTGATAAATCTGCCTTTGTAAGTATACTTAAGGAGAAGAAAAACAAGATGATCTTTGCATCCTTATTCTTTATTTCAACAGGGCCTACTCTATTGTTGAATTACTTGAGTTTGTATTTGTCTAATGAATTCTCTTTATCACAACCTAAGATAGGCCTTGTATATACGGCAATATATGTTGGTACAATCCTAGGTATAACTTTTTCAGCATTATATTCTGATAGAATAGGCAAGCTTAAATTAGCTAAAATATTGTTTGCTATTATGCTTGTATCAATTTCTTCAATATTAGTCATAAACAAACTTGGATTTATAGTTTTGTTTGCTTCATTATTTACTATAGGCTTAGATGGCGGTTGGACTACCTACCAAGCATATGCATCTGAAATTACACCTGATAACCGAGCTGCTTTTATGAATATCTTTTATATGATAAACGCCTTAACAGTTACATTCTATTCAATTGTTGGCTCTATAATATATAATGCTGGTGGGTTCAAACTTGCAATATTAATTGCATCTATATCCTGTGCAATTGGATTATTCCTTGTAAGTAGTCTGTCTAGATTTAATGAAATAGAAAAATGAATGCTATATCCACTAAGATATAGCATTCATTTTTCTACATAGATTTCTATTCTTGCAATTATTGTAACATTCTTTACTTGGAAGGAAATCTTTAATTTCACTATTTCCCTGCACAAACCTTATGAATTCTATTACATCTGTGATTAGGGTATCCATTGATTCTTCCGATAAATCAATATCAACTTCTTCCCCATTTTCCAAGAAAAGTATACTAGCCTTATTTACCCTTTGACCTAATACCTTTTCAACTGCATAAGCATAAAAGATTAGTTGTGGCTCATAGTATTTTATTAATTCTTCCTTATCTTTTAGTCTATTTGTCTTAATATCGACTATCTCTATCCTATTGTTTAGTATATTTATTCGGTCGATTATACCAGAAATATAGCCATTATCTAATGAAATGTAAAACTGTTTTTCTTTATATACTTTATCATATTCCTTAGATTGTATATATTTTGTATAATTATTTATATAAGGTTCTAATTCAATATAAGCTTCATCATTTAATAATATATTGTAATCTCTTGATATTTTAGTTAAAATCTCTTTCTTGTCCATATCGAACTCATAAAGTTCACAGAACTTGTGAATAATATTCCCCTTGTTTATAGATGAAAAATATGATTTATCATTATTATCAACTTCATCAAATTGAATTGCATCAACCTCAATTGTCTCAGTTAAGTTGAACTTTTTATAATGATTCAAATAGTAACTACGTTTACATTTTTTAAACTCTAAGTATTGACTTATATTAAATCTCTCAATTTTTTGAGTAGGTAATTTTTTAACCTGGATTAAAGGGATATAGTCTTTATCATCTTCATTAGAACACCTATGCGTAACCTTTCTAATCTTTTGACTTTCTTTTATACTTATATCTACTTCCCTTATTTCTCTAAAATAATCGGGATTTAACTTTTCTCCAATCATTGCTTTAAAGCCTTTATTATTACCTTGTCCAGCAATTATAAGCATTTCTTTAGCTCGCGTCATAGCAACATAAAGAACTCTTTTGGACTCTTCTTTTTCTCGCTTATCCTTATCCAACCTTATTAAATCATATATTGCCCTGTTTTCATCTGTCTTAATTCCTAGTCCCATATCCTTACTAAATAGAAATCTAGGATATATGCTTCTTATGTCCCTAGCCATTTCTGGTATTATGACTACAGGAAATTGCAAGCCTTTTGATTTATGAATAGTAAGCAAATTTACTACATTTGAATCCTCAGAGTTTATTATCCCTTCTGATTCAAATTTATCCTTTAGTAAATCTATATAATCTATAAAGTCCTCTAAGCTAGCTCTATTCTCTCCCTCAAATTTTTCTAGTAAATCAACAAACTTATATATATTTGCAACTGCTTGTTTCCCATCAATTTTAAGGAGCTGTCCCTCAATAAAATAAGTCTTTTCAATTAATTTGTTTAGTAAGTATGATGGATTGCATATATCCTTTATACTATAAAAATAATCTAATATCTTCTTTGCATTCTTCACTTTTTCTAATTCTTCATAAGCAAGATTATCTGATTCTGACATTATATAATCTCCTAGGACATTATAAAGAGTTGTCTTCTTGTTTCTTAATATAAAAAATATAGTCTCATCTGATAAATTTATCATTGGCCCCCTAAAAAATCCAATAGTAGATATAAGATCATATGGATTGCTAATAGACTTAAGAGCGTTTATCATATCAAGTATTTCTTGTTTCTTAAAAAATTGTCTGCTGCTTGTATTATAATATGGAATATTATATTTTCTCATAGCTTCTTCATAGTAATGATTTTTAGTAGTTGCCCTAAATAGCAAAGCAATATCCCCATACCTATACTCTTTATCCTCTACAAGCTTTCTAATTCTTTTTGCAATTAGATTTGCTTCATACTTAATAGAGTCTTCGGTTCCTGCCTCAAATTCAGGGTTTTCTAATATTTCAATGTCAATTTTATTTTCAGAAGTGTGAAATGGATCTAATGGTTCATATTTTCCAAGCATTAGTTTTTCAAAAATATCATTAATAAAATCCATTACTGTATTTACAGTCCTATAATTCTTTGATAGTGTTATACATTTTTCCCCTGTTGTCTTTTCAACATCATCAAGCACCTGATAAAACACATCAATATCTGCACCTCTAAAGCCATATATGGACTGTTTCGGGTCTCCAACTACAAACAAATTGTTTAAGTCTAATATCCTATCCCTAGATGAAAGTTTATAAAATATACTTTTTTGCACTTCATTAGTATCCTGAAATTCATCTATCATTATATATTTAAATTTATTTTGATATTTTTCTCTAATATCCTTATTATCTAATAGACGCAAAACCTTTAATTGCAAATCATCATAATCAAATGAGCTTATTTCACTCTTCTTATTAGTGTATACCTGGTCTATTTCGATTAATAAATCTAGTAAGCATATATAGGCCCATCTATAGAGTTTTTCCTTGCAAAGTAAAACTCTAGCTATAGTATTTTCTATAACTTCTATTCTATCAGCCTCATTTTTACTGGTTCCTAAATTGCTTTTTAAATACTCAAGAATCTCAAATATTTCTTCTTCTTGATATTCATCATCCTTAAATTTAACCCATATAGGATCATCGACAAGCTTAACTATTTTACTTCTCTTTGTAAGTTTTCCCTGTAAATAAACAATATTGTCCTTAATAATTTTCAAATCTTCTTTTTGAATTGTTAGGCTGTCAATATAGTCCAAGCTTAGCTTCTTTACTTCTTCAAAAGATAAACCTACAGTCCTAATATTATTATATAAATCACAAATATCATTAGTAAGATTTTCAATCTTAAACTCATTTAATAACAAGATAAAATCATATAAGTTCTTATCATTTAAACCTATATTTATAGCTTCAACTATACTATTATTTAGAAGCCCTATTGATTTTGATTCATCTAATACATCAAATAATGGGTCTACTTTTGCCTCCATGGGATTTTCTCTCAAAATTTTACCACAGAAGGAGTGAATTGTTGAAATGTTAGCCTTTTCCATATCTCTATAGAATCTCGTCCACTTGTTCCCCTTGTAAAAGTTCTTCCTTATTTCAGCTCGAATTCTTTCAATCATCTCTTGGGTAGCTTTCTTAGTGAAAGTAATGGCAACAATGGATTCTACTTCCTTTCCTTCTTCTAAGTCTCCATTTTCCAAAATATAAACAAATCTTTCTGTCAAAACCTTAGTTTTACCTGTTCCCGCACCAGCATTTACTGCTACAGACCTGTCTATTGTCTCAATTGCTTCAATTTGTGGATCCATTATCCCATCACCTCCTCATCTATATTTTCATACCTACATATGTCTTTATAAGGGCAATATGGTGAGCACTCCAATGGCCTTACAGAAAAGTTTCCATTGTTTATTTCACTAACAATATTGCCTATAATATCCTTTGTATTCTTCAAAATATTGTTCCACTCTTCACTTTCCACTGCTCCTTTTTGTCTCTTGGTTATAAAAGAAGCCTCACCTAAAACACCCACTGCATTATAGTATTCTCCATTTGATATCATGCTATATACTCCAGCTATTACTTGTCTGTCTTCTTGAGACAAAATATAAACAGGCAATTGCAATGACAAGCCTTTTTCTATACTTTCTAAATCATTTTTCCCATAACTAGAAGATTTATAGTCAATGACTACGTATTTATCTTTATCTACTAGTTTATCAACCCTATCAATTTTTCCTCTAAATTTCACATCTCCATAATTAGTTTGAATTATTAAAGGATTATCTTTGCCAAATTCAACTTCAAATTCCCATGGGTAAATATTATCCTTAGATTCTTTGATTCTTGTAATATCTATTATGATAAAGTTTTTAAGCCTATTATATATGTTTTCTATTAGTAGATTGTCATTAATATTATCCACACTGTATCCTTTCATAGAAGCATACTTATGTGTTAACTCTTTAATATAATCAAATGTTTTTTCAATATCAAAGTTGTCCCTATTGTTAAGTAAATCCAGTTTGTACTTTCTATAATATTGATTTAAGACTTCATGGTAAATGGACCCAATATCTAGATTGTCATAATCTTCCGCTTCCCTTCCCATTTCCTCAACTTTATAATAATTATGCAATAAAAAATAATATGGGCACTTAGCATATCCTTCTAAATATGAAATAGAATATACTTTATCTTTTAATTCTTCACTTAAAATCCTTCTTATTTCATTATTATCTAAAAATCCACTATACTTGCTTAAATCTCCAGTCATTCTTTCCATCTCTACATCAACTATAGTGTTTATCTCCCTTATTTCATCTGTAAAAGCACTCACGAATTGAGAAATATACTTTTCTTCAATTTCATCATTAAAATATTTGTACAAAAATGTATTTAAAAGGTCCTTTTTATTTGTAATCCTGTTTAGGGGACTATTGATAAGATAGTCTAAATCAATTGTAGAAAATTTAAGCTTATCCTCGACTTTTTCTCCGTCTATTTTAGACAAAATCTCGTCTAAAAACATAGACGGTATATTTTCACCTTCTTCTAGTGAGTTTTCATTATAAGAGAGATATAGATAATGAGTACAAGATGATATTAGAGACGAGAATTTTAAAGCTTCATTGGAGAATCTTTCATAATAATTCATAATATCTATACCTATTTCCCTTAAGGCATTATAGTTTTCATCAGACAAAAAAAAGTTTCTATTGTCTAGTCTTGGATATTCCTCTTGGGACAAACCAACAACAAAGAGGAATTTATGTTTTAAACCTCTTGAATTTATTGGATTCAAGATAGTCAAGCCATTTAAGTCCTCATCCATTTCAATAATCTCTTCCTGCCTACAAAAATCATCTAAAACTAATAGATAATCTTCTAGTGTAATTGACTCTTCTATTAAATTTATTTCCTCTAATCTATTTATTATATCTTCAAGCTTTTGAAGAGCCATTAAGTCTCTATAGAGGATATTATTATCTTTAATCCTACTGAATTTATTAAATATAATGGACTCTGCATCATAGTAGTGGATTAATTCTATTAATTTTGCATTGCTGTTAGAAATCTTGTCCTCGAATAAAAGATAGGCAAATTCTAGTTCCACTTTTTGTATCAGACTAAGTATCTTATCAATGATTCTCTTATCAATATCAAGTCTTTTAGAGTCATTTATAAGACTTTTTAGTTCATATAAATTTGAAAAATTCAGTTTCCTTATTGCATACTCCATTTCATCCTTTAATGAATTATCTATTATTGGGAAATAAGCCGACTTAAGCCTGTTTAATAAATCTTCCTTTGCCCCTTCTGTTAATTTAGTCTTAAGAATATTCAAAAATTCTTTAATAATTGGAATTTTGTTCATAGGTATTTCTTTACTTTTCTTAAGAGGTATTTCTTCATCTTCAGCTATTAAAAATAGATTATTGTTATAGGAATCATTTAGGAGAACTATGGCCATATCATCTAAATTTTCTCCTTTGCTAAGATGGCGTTTTATTTCTCTAAATACTTTTTTTAACTCAATATATATGGAAGGGCATTTATGAAGTTCAACCTCATCCATATAAGTTAATTTGCTATTATCATTGTTAAAAAGCTTATCAGCCAATAAGCCAATGTCATTACTTGTCTTATAGTCAATATTTTCTATTTCAAAACCAAGATCCTTTAGTTTTTCTATACAATTATTTAAGACTAGATTATTTTGAGAGCTCTTATATGGTATATTTATAAAAACATCTATTTCTTTATTAGATAGTTCTTTAATAATTTCCATTTCAATTGGTCTAAAGTCATAAAACTCATCTATTACAACAAAATCAATATCTAAAAGATAGTCTGTATTATCTTTTAATTTCTTTATGCAATTAAAATAATCATTCTCCCTATCTGTTAGGTTTCTATTCATTAAAAGCT
Source organism: Tissierellia bacterium (assembly GCA_012520755.1). Taxonomy (GTDB): domain Bacteria; phylum Bacillota; class Clostridia; order Tissierellales; family Tissierellaceae; genus UBA3583. Next base: position 9,153 of record JAAYNS010000096.1, on the reverse strand, counting down.
TTTCATATTCTTTGTATATAAGACCAACTTCTTTATAATAAGGCCTCTTTGGACATCTGTTTATAAATTCATCTGGTGTAATAAGCGATCTTTTTATTTCTCTAATTATGTCCACACATACTTCTATAAATCCTTCCATATCAGTGAAATCATTATAATAAGATAAAGCTCCTTTATTCTTAAGAGATTTTAATACCTTTCTGACTATAAATTTTTTCAAAGGTTCATCTATACTTCTATGTATATGGTCATTAATAATGCTATTTACTATATCATCAAATGTAAATATATTTAATTCAAAAACTGCACCTACTTCTTTAATGAACTCTTTTCTATGCTTTTTTAATAAGTCTCCATTAGGCAAAATATAATAGAAATTTTTACCCTTATTGTCTTTTAAATAAGAAATGCACTTGTTTTTTAGTTTCTCTTTATTTTGATTGTTAAATGGACCTAAATATACTATTTTTTTTGACATCCTAACACCTACTTATAACAAGATTTAAATAAAAGGTTCTTGCATTTTTGCAAAAACCTACCTGTAGCTTATCGACTTGGCAGGAGATATTTTCCCCGTCTGTTTAGCTAATCGATCCCGCCACTTATAGAAGTGGAGGAAATCGTAATTAGTCCTTTATATTATCAAATACTAATTTACTTGCACCTATTATACCAGCATCGTTAAGATAGCCTGCTGCTACGATAGTCATACCCTTTGTATCATTTACATTTTTTCTGTAGTTTTCCATCATTAAATCCCACCAAATCTCCCTAGAATTTATTATCCCACCACCTATAACCAAGCCCTCTGGATCAAATATATTTTTCATAGATGATATAAAAACAGATAAATCTAAGGCAAAATCATCTATAACTTTTTTGGAGTATTCATCTGCATTATAATTTAAGAATATATCTTCTCCCTTCTTGTGGACTCCCGTTTGCTCATAATAGGAGTTTTCGATTCCCGTTCCAGAAATATATTGTTCTAAACATCCATCTTGACCGCAAGTGCATTTACGACCATTAGGATACAGTATTGCATGTCCAAATTCTCCAGCTTGATAATTCCTTCCATGCCAAAGGCCTTTCTCTTTTGTGTATATGCAGCCTCCCACACCTGTCCCTAAAGTCATCATTAAAAAACTATCAAAATCTTTGCCAGCTCCTATCCACCCTTCGCACAAACCTGCTAGATTGGCATCATTTCCTACAAATATTTGATAATTTGGAAATCTATTTAATAGATTGCCTTTTATATCTGTAAAAGCCCACCCATATATATTTCCACCAACAGAAAGCACCTTCCCTTCATTTGTATCAATAAATCCAGGGGATCCAACACCAATACCAATAATATCTCTGTCCTTTTCCAATAGCTCATTGATGACCAATTCTAATCTTTTTAATACTTCTGTTGAACCAACACTCTTTCCAGTATCTTTCTCAACCCTAGTAATGATTCTTCCTTGGGAGTTTACAATGCCCCCAAATATTTTAGTACCTCCAAGATCAATACCTACTGCCTTTCTCAAGATACCCCCCCTTAACTATTAATATTCTTAATTAGCCTTTCTGTATTGGAGTTTATCTCCTCTATATTTACATTATTAATAATGCTATCCCTTATTTTATATTTATTCTTTATTTCTAAAATCCTATATACTTTTTCATCAATTTCATCTTCTGTCAAAATTCCCTTATTGACGCTTTCCAGTATTTTATTATAAACTAAGTCAACATTTTCATTTCCATGACAAATCAGAATAATATCTCCACCACTTTTTAAAAATTGAACAGATGCTTCCTCTATAGTATAGTTATCAATAATTGCTCCCATTGTCATATCATCTGAAATAATAAGTCCATCAAATTCTAGTTCTACTCTCAAAATATCGTTAATTATTTTCTCAGACATAGTAGCTGGAAACTCATTGTCTATTTGAGGGTATAAAACATGTGCTACCATTATGGCATTTAAGCCCTTATTAATTGCTTTCTTAAAGGGTATAATCTCTAAATTGTAAAGTTCATCTATAGATTTATCCACCATTGGTAATTGAAAATGTGAATCCACCAATGTATCTCCATGACCTGGAAAATGTTTTGCAACAGCTATGATATTTTGAGATCTTATTCCCTCTATTACCTCTTCTCCTACCCTAGAAACTAATTCAGCCTTCTTTCCATAAGCTCTGTTACCTATTACTGTATTCTCTGGATTAGAATTTATATCTAATACAGGAGCAAAATTCATATTAAATCCTAAACTCCTTGCTTTCATACCAAGATTTTTCCCATACTCAAATGATAGTTTAAGGTCATTCTTATGTCCTAGTAGTAAAGGGCTAGGTAAATTTTTATAAATTTTTGAAAGTCGGCTTACTGTTCCACCTTCTTCATCAACAGATAATAACAAAGGAATTTCATAAGTTGAATTAATGTTTTTTAATGAATTTAATAGCTGTAAAGTTTGTTCTAGATTTTCTATATTTCTAGAAAAGAGTATAAAACCACCTATTCTATTTTGCTTAATATTTTCTACATCTTTGACATTGATTTCTGTACCTTCTATCCCAACAATCATTAATTGACCAACTTTTTCTTCTAAAGTCATTCTATTTATTTGCATTTCTATTGAGTCTATTTCGAGTTCAACAATTGGAGGTTTAACAGTGTTCTCTGTAATTGGCTGCTCTATAGGTTCCTCTACAGTTGGAGGCTTCTTTTCATTAATACATGCAGTAAGGAGCAAAGAAATCATAATAATCAAAGCAAGATATAGTTTGTTAGTCATTTTTCAACCTCAGTTTTCTTCTATTTTATTATAATTTGACAAAGTTTACAACATTACTATGCCTTTATATAGTTAAGTAGCTATTAGTATGACCAGGTATATTTAAATAATTAAACTAAGTTAATATATAGGTAAGAACCGTCAAATAGTTTGACATTGAGAACTTTGCTATGATAAACTGAAAAAAATATCATCTATAAATAATCTGGAGTGATAATATGTCAATACGTGAAATTATTTCTATTGTTGGGGTTCTAATTATAGGCATGGCTATCTACAATATAGTATTTATATTTACTATGAAGAGAAATATTAAAAAAGTGTTTAAAATATTTGAAGAGAAAAATGCTATATCTGCAAAAACATCAATAACCGCTAGAGAACTTAATATACGAGAGCAAAGCGTTGTGGAACGAGCCTTTAAAAAGAGAGATAATAGGGCTCTAGCATTGAATTTTCTCTTGAATTCCGAAGCTGTCATTGTTACTCCTTATGGGACCTACTATCTTGACAAAAATAGAATGATAGCTTTAAAAGAAGAACTTAATTTTATTGCACGCATGATGATCCCTAACATAGATAATTGATACATAAAATCCACAAGAAGAAAAAAATGAAATACACTTCCATCTAGAGTTATTAGCATATGAAATAATTATTAAGATATGAAAGACTAGAACAAAGTTAACTGTTCATTAGTGTAGTTTCGTAATTTCTCTTTCAAGGGTTTGCTATAACTACTGGATAGATTGTATTTTTCCTTGATTTGATTTACCATTGCATATAGTTCATCCTTGTACTCTTTACCAGCTCCTCCTTTTTTATACAGGGTTTGTAATGGTTCATATAAATTGGGGTACTCTTGCCTTATGAAGTCAAAAAATACCTTTCTAGTTTTTCCCCTTAAATACAGTACACCTGGTAAAACATAATCAACTTTGCAATGAGCTGCTTGATTATAAATCAAATCAACATTTTCAAATCCATCGGTTATGTAAGGTATTATCGGCATAAAATGAAGCCCTGTAGAGGCGTTAGTTTTGTTAAACTCCTTAAGCATTTTAAATCTATCTATAGTCGGCACAGCATTTGGTTCAATTTTTTTGCGTATGTTTTCGTTGATACAAGTAATGGTTGCAGCCACATTAACATAGGTAATCCTTGATAATTCATCAATTAAATCGTAATCCCGTAGTATCAGGTCTGATTTTGTTGAAATAATGCAAGGAGTTTTATATTTTATCATAAGACGCAAAATATCAGGCATTAACTTATAAACCTTCTCTACGGGCTGATAGCTGTCAGTAATTCCTCCTATATTGACTATTTCTCTTTTCCATGAAGGGCTGTTTAATTGTCTTTCCAATTGTTCAACTATATTGGTCTTTATATATATATCATCGAAATATTCTTCTGCCTCCAAATATTGGTGGGAGTAAATGGCATAACAGTATTTGCATCCATGCTTACATCCCCGATAAATATTCAAATCCCAAGAGTATGGAATTTTTCGTTTTAACTTATTACAAGCTTCTGAGCAGATTATCTCTTTATACATAGTATTTTAGTTACCTCCAATAAGATAGAAGTTTAACAAAATATATTGATTATCATACTTAATAGATTACTAGATTAAGATATCATCAGATGATATATGCCTTCCTTTTGCATCCATATAATAGTTCTTTAAGTCAAAAGGTGAGAATACACCCTTATCTGTAACAACACCACTACACAGATGAGGTGGTGTAATATCAAAAGCTGGATAAAGTCCTTTAACCCCTTCCATAGTGTGTTTTGTATCTAGAGAATACAATACTAGTTCTGGATCCCTTTCTTCTATAGTTACAGAATTAACATCAGGGTGCCCTTGATTAGGCGCACCAGTAACAAAATAAGGGATGCCCCAATAATTTGCTGCTAATGCAATCTGAAATGTCCCAACTTTATTTACCACATATCCATCCATAGTAATAACATCAGCTGCCGAAGTAAATAGATCAACCTTTTTCTTACCAATTATATAAGCAGGCATATTGTCTGTTATTACCGTTACATCTGCTCCCATATCATTAATAACGCTTGCGGTTAATCTGGCTCCTTGTAAATATGGTCTTGTCTCAGGACAAATATACTTAATATCCTTATTTTGATTTCTAGATTCTAATACCATAAATCCCACAATTGTTTCAGCAAAACACTGAGTCATTACTATTCCATTCTTTGGAAAATTGTTGACCAGGTAACTTGCAACTTGAGAGATTTTCTCATATTTTCTATTAGAATTGTTTATAACGTCTTCAAAGATGGCTTCATCAACTCTTTTTCCTTCTTTCAAAGCATCTCTGGCTGTCTTTAAAGCAGCTTCTGTCACATTTTTCATATTTTCAGTAGTCGTTGGTCTTGCATGTGATAAGGTATATGCCGCATCTTCTAAATATGTAATTAAATCATCTTCATTTTTGTTTCTAGCTTCATAAGCTGCCAAAGCCATCCCCATGCCTGCAGCAACATATGGTCCGCCACTTTGAGTAACCATGTCAGCAATAGCCTGTGCAACCTCCTTATGATTGGAACATTCAACAAAGTTAACTTCTATTGGATATATTCTTCTATCCAAAATCTTAACCTTTCCATTTTCATACCATGCTACATTTTCATATCTTAGCATAAAGGCTAAATCCTTATCCATTCTTTTCATTACAAACCTCCTATCATTGCTTGTTACATTTCCTTCATCTTAACTTCGATTTCTTTAGATAAAACATTTACCTCTCCACCATTAAGAGCATAATGAAATATTTTTGCAGCATCTTCTACATATTCAGCTCTTATATGTGACTGGTCAATTGAATTACCTATGGTTAAAACTCCATGATTACTTAATAAGCATGCATGTTTATTATCTAATACCTTCAATGCTTCTATCGCCATTTCTTTAGTTCCTGGTAAAGCAAATTCTGCCACTGGAACTTCTCCACCTAAAAAAGGAACCATTTCAATTAAAATCAATGGTATAGACCTTCTATTAACAGCGAATGCCGTTGCATATGGAGAGTGTGTATGAAATACTGAGAGCACATCATCTCTTGCCTTATATATTTCACAATGCATTTGCCATTCAGATGAAGGCTTATGATTTCCTTCTACTATATTTCCACTTATATCTATAACTACTATATCATCTATCTTCATTTTGTCGTATCTAATAGATGTTGGAGTAATAATAACCAGGCCTGATTCTTTATCATAAACACTTAAATTTCCACTTGTTCCAGCAAATAGTCCTTGTTCATATGAATATATTGATGTTTCCAGAACTTGTTCTTTAAGAATATCTATATTCGCCATAATCAATCTCCTATGTAATTTTGATTTCATTATAACATATAAAAAACCAAAAGTTGAAATATAATATCCATTTATACTTCAACTCTTGGTTCCTTTTGCTTTTTCAATCAATTAACAATTATTTAACAACAAATGAAATCTTACAATTCACTCGATAATTTACTATTTTGTCATTTTCAACAATCGCTTGCAGATTTTCTAAATATACACTTTGTATATTATCAATTGTTTTACTAGCTTCGCTTACTGCTTCCTGTACTGCTCCCTCCCATCCATTTGAAGACTCTGAAAGAATTTCAATTACTTTTACTACTGCCATATTCAACCTCCTTGCTTTGTCTTATCATCCCTAGTGTATCCATATGACAACAGTTTTATTGAAGAAATAAGAAATATTATTAAAATCTCCTATAACTAGAATAAACTTATTTTACATATAAAAAGAATCCTATGAAAATAAGATTCTTCTATACTCTTTTATTTCTTTTTTATTAGCTAAAACGAAATGCCCTGAACCTACTTCCACCCATTCTGCTTTGTCAATAGAATAATCATGACAAGAGGGATTATAGATTTCTATTTTTTTATTTTTTTCTCTTCTAGGATCAGGTACTGGTATTGCTGATAATAATGCTCTAGTATAGGGATGTAAAGGTTTTTCAAAAAGTTCTTCTGTCTTTGCAAGCTCAAGGATTTTTCCTTTGTATATTACTGCTACCCTATCTGTAATATACCTTACTACAGATAAGTCATGGGATATGAAAAGATAGGTTAGCCCCAATTTATCTTGTAATTCTAATAAGAGATTTAATACTTGAGCCCTAACAGAAACATCCAATGCAGAGACTGGTTCATCAGCAATGACTAATTCTGGCTCCATTATCAGTGCTCTGGCTATACCTATTCTTTGCCTTTGACCTCCTGAAAACTCATGAGGAAATCTTGAAGCAAATTCAGGGAACAAACCAACATCAAGTAATGCTTTAATGACTTTTTCTTTTCTATCCTCATCTGATATGTAATATTTAGTATTATATAATCCTTCCGATACAATATAACCAATTTTTGCTCTTTCATTTAACGAAGCTATTGGATCCTGAAAAATCATTTGTATTTTTTTTGTTATATCAATATCTAAACTCTTGCTGATTTTCCCTGAAATTCTTTGCCCCTTATATAGTATTACACCATCTGCTAAATCATATATTCGTATAATGGCTCTACCAATTGTACTCTTCCCAGAACCAGATTCTCCCACAAGCCCAAAGCTTTCTCCTTTTAGTATCTTAAAACTCACTCCATCAACAGCAACTATTTTATTTTTTCTATTAGTACCAAACTCAACTTTAATATTCTTGACTTCTAATAAACTTTCTTTTTTCAATGATTTCCCCTCCAATTCTTGTGTAATTCCTTAATTGAATTTGGAGGATGTACTTTAGGCGCTCTCTTATCCAATAACCAAGTCCTAGCTTTATGAGTTGGGCTTATTGAAAAATAGGGTGGTCTAATTACATAATCTATCTTCAAAGCATTTTTGTTTCTTGGTGCAAAAGCATCTCCCTCTATATCATTAAAGAGATTTGTTGGCATTCCATCTATGGAATACAAGAACTTACCTTTTTCTGCAAACTGTGGCAATGATGACAGCAGCGCCCAAGTGTATGGATGCTGAGAGTTATAAAAGATTTCTTCACTTTTCCCTATTTCAACTATGTCTCCCGCATACATTACTGCCACCCTGTCAGCTATATTAGCAACCACTCCTAAATCATGGGTTATAAAAATTATTGTTAAATTATATTTCACTTTTAAGTATTTTAACAAGTCTAAAATTTGAGCTTGTATTGTTACGTCCAAAGCTGTTGTAGGTTCATCACAAATCAATATACTAGGATTACAAGCAATAGCAATAGCAATGACTACTCTTTGTCTCATTCCACCTGAAAATTCATGAGGATATTGAGTAAATCTTTTTTCAGCCTGTGATATTCCCACGTCCTCTAATAGTTCTATAGATTTTCTCTTTGCAGCCTTGCTTCTTAATCTTGAGTGAAGGATTACTGTTTCTTTTATTTGGCTGCCAATAGTTTTAAGAGGATTTAAGGAAGTCATTGGCTCTTGAAAAACCATAGCAATTTCCCTGCCCCTAATCTTAAGCCAATCCTGCTCACTTTTATACTGGCTTATATCTGTGCCTTTATATATAATTTTTCCAGAATCTATCCACCCATTCTCATCTAAAAGTCCTATAAAACTTTTAACTAGTACTGATTTCCCAGAGCCCGATTCACCAACTATAGCAAGACTTTCACCTCTAAATATATCCAATGAAACTTCTCTAATTGCTGTTAAAATTCTTCCTCTTAAGTTAAATTTTATTACTAAATCCTTTACAGATAGAATTACATCGTCCTTCACCGCTAACCCTCCTATACATGATTTTTAGGATCTGCAGCATCAGCAAATGCATTTCCAACTATATAGAAGGATATTGTAATTAGTGAAAGGATAGTAGCTGGGAAAATCAATTGATATCTCAATGATTCTACCATCATAACTATTCTACCTTCATTTATTATATTACCTAATGAAGGAATATCAATAGGTAAACCTAAGCCAATATAGGTTAAAAAAACCTCAGAACCAATAGCTCCAGGTATTGCCAATGCAAGTCTTAACATAATAACGGATACTAAATAAGGGAGTAAGTTCCTAGTAATAATTCTATGAGTTGGGGTTCCCAATGTTCTAGAAGCCAAATTATATTCTCGATCTCTAATGATTACTATTTGATTACGTACAAAACGTGCCATAGGAAGCCATCCACTAATACACATGGCAAATATCAATGTAGATATACTAGGGTCCATTATATAAGTTAAGAGAACAAGAATGATTGTATTTGGTATATTATCAAGTATATTATAGATTACAGTAATAATTTTTTCTAAAGCTTTTACATATCCCCATAGTGCACCAACAATTATTCCTACACTAGACTG
>JAAYNS010000095.1 GCA_012520755.1 Tissierellia bacterium | reverse complement strand
TACTATAAAACCAAGTTTCTTGACCATATTATTGTAACCCTTTTTTTCTTTTATAAGATCTCCAAGTTACAATTAGTTCTTCAGGATTAGTTATTTCAGGTTGAGGAATCAAAGATATTGGAGTATTGTATGGCGCTTTCTTTACAAACTCTGGATTTTCATATGCTTCTTCTGAGACCTTCTTAATTATTACAGCATACTCATCTATTTCATCCTTTGAGTAAGTTTCATTAGGCTCTGGAGTGTATGGCTCTGGCACTAAATATGGTGGATGACTTTCATAATATTCTTGCAAACCATAGTCCATAGTCCTTCTTTGAACATCACTTGTCCCAACTCCGGTATCGTTCTTTAATTTCTCCCAACTATAACGAACTTGTTCCATTCTGTACTTCTCTTTTGAATATGGTGCAGATATACCTTTTACCTCAGTAAGCAATCTTTTCATTAGATAATTATTATTCAATATTGATAGTTCTGATACTTCTTTGATTCCATCAGCACCTATTGACATTACCCAGCTATATGCTCTTAATACTGCTGCAATTACTCCATAATATTTTCTAATTTTCCCAATGCTATCAGGTCTATTATAATCTAGATAGTATTTTTCACCATCATATCTTACAAGAGGACCTGGCAAATATTTTTCTAAAAAGCTCTTTACTCCTTGTGCACCACAACATGGACCCATAGAACCATGAGGAGAAGAAAAGGCTTTATGTAGTTTGTAGTGACACATGTCAAATCCAGATTCTTTTGCTCTAGTTATTCCAAACAATCCATTAGCATCAGCTATGTCCATTATACATAATCCGCCTGCTTCATGAACAACATCAACTATTTCTTTAATGTTAACATTAAAGATACCTGTATCTTCAGGATTAGTTATAAATAAACCCGCTGTTCTTTCGGATACAGCCGCTTTGACACTTTCTACACTTGCATATCCTGTATCTTCATCTGGCATAATAGTTATTACTTTAAAACCTTTAGTATGTGGGGCTGCTGAATTTACTGGGTGAGAAAAAGCAGTTGTTATAATCTCATTTCTTTGCTCTCCTTCTCCCCTATCTGTATGGTATGCTTTCAATATTGAAGCATTGGAGAATACTGCTTGACCTCCACCACCAGGTTGGAATGTAAAAGCATCCAAACCTGAAAGTTCCTTTAGTATGCCTTCCATTTTATATATTATTTCAAGTACGCCTTGGGTAGTACGTTCATCTTGTAATGGGTGAAGTTCTGAAAATTTATGGTTACTTACAAATTGTTCATGTATCTTTGGACTATATTTCATAGTACAAGTACCTAATCCTATATCGATATTGATTTCTTGTCCTAAAGTTTCCTGTGATAGTCTCAAAAAGTGTCTTAATACTTGTGGCTGTGCTAGTTCTGGCAATGCAGGTTCTTTCTTTCTTCTGATTCCCTTTGGTACTAATTCATCTATACTAGCAACCTCTCTTTTTATTTCATCTTCTGCTTCTGGAATCAGTATTCCTCTTTGGCCAGGAGTACTAAGTTCAAATATTATAGGTTCATCCCATTTAGCTTGATGAAAGTTTCTCAATTTTGGATATTTCTTCATTTACACCATTCCTTTCATAATATATTTGATCTAACCTTTAAAATGTTTAACACAATATATCATTAAGTTCCTTAGCTAGCTTGTCTATATCAGATTTCTTTGTAAGTTCAGTTACACAGTATAGGGCACTATTTCCTAATTCTTTGAAATCTTTAGATAAATCTTTACCTCCAAAGATGCCCTTATTTAACAATTCATTATTTATCTCTTCAACACTTTTACCAGTGCCATCAAAATTTAGTATAAATTCTTTGAAATGCTTGCTATTATCAAAGAGTACTTTTACTCCTTTTACCTCTGACAATACCTTGATTGCATATTGTGATTTATACATAATATTTCTTCCTAAATCATACATCCCTTTTGGTCCCATTAATGACAAATAAACCGCTGCAGTTATAGCCCATAATCCAGTATTTGTTCCTAAGTATTCTACAGCTTTTTCCCTACTACCATAGCTGGTTCTTTGATTTAATGAACGTTGGAATCCAAACTCTCCCTTTCCATTTTCATATAAGCTATAGAAATGGTTAGGAAAGTTCATAATGTATTCTGGCTTATCTTTACTTGCAATAAAACCAGATTGTCCACTACCATATCCCATATGCATACCTAAACCTTGTATTTCACCACATGTCACGTCTGCTCCATAGTTTGCAGGTGCTTCAAGCAATCCTAAGGATGATGGGTCAGCAGATACAACAAATACAGCGCCATGATCATGAGCAATTTTACCTATTTCTTCACCTTGCTCTTCTATAAATCCTAAATAAGATGGATTCTCTATAAAAACTCCAGCTGTATTTTCTGAGATTTTATTTCTTAGATCATTTAAATCTAATTGACCAGTTTTAGGGTCATAGTCTATCAAGGTAATAGTCATAAAATCACAGAAATTCCTTAATTGTGATAAAATGTCTGGGTTCATAGTTTTTGGTACTAACAATTCATTTCTACCATTGATACGATTAGTCATGCGAAGGGAAGTGCAGGTAGCTTGTCCACCATCATAAGTCGCTAAACCTACAACATCCATATCTACTAATTCTCCCATTAAACTTGTAAATTCAAATATTGCCTGACATTTCCCATGGTCTGTATAGGTCCCACCACTATAAGCAGTTAGGAATTCACTTCTAGAATTAATTTCATCACATACAGCAGGAACATAGTGTTTATAAGAACCAGCACCTAAAAAACTAAT
>JAAYNS010000001.1 GCA_012520755.1 Tissierellia bacterium | reverse complement strand
TATTTGCCCCTGATTTGACTAATACTTCATTAGAAGGATTACCAAGGATATTACCCCTATAAACTGGCTTTAATATATAATAGTAGTTTGTGTTTCTTTCAATATTCTTATCAAGATAAGAAGTCCCCTCTATAGGAAAATCTGTAATAGGAGTGCTGTCTTGTTTACCTGAAGCTGTTCCCCTATAAAGATTATATCCTATAATATTCTTAATATTAGCTGATTTAGACCATGTAAAAGTTATTCCATTAACATCAGACTTTGCATGTAATTTGACTCTATCAGATCTTGCCTCTTCTACTTTTACAAATTCAAAGGTTTCCCAACCCCCAATTTTATCTCTATTAGCAACTACTTCTTTTCCACCACCATCTTCTGCACAGATATACTTATCATCATGTGTCTTCAAGGCTACTTTCTTATTTTTTAATACTACTAATTGAAATGTCTCCCTTTTACCTATTTCATCACTGTCAGCATATACACTATTTCCATCTTTTGATACTCTAATATATTCTCCATTGTAGCTTTTTAATGCAAATTTCCCTCTACCTAAATCAACTATTTGAAATGTTTCCCAATCCCCTATTTTATCCCTAGTAGCATTTACAAGGTCCCCTCCACCATCTTTTGCAGACAAGTATTTCCCATTTATTGTTTTTATAGCTATCAGGTTTTTGCTTTCATTATTACCATAGCTATATTCTGGGAATGTCATCATTGATGTAATAATCATTATAACCAATAGGCACGCAACCATTTTTCTGAGTCTAGCTTCTATCTTCACTTTTAGCCCTCCTTTTTAGCTTCCTTTTATTTATTTGCATCTATTGTATAAGTACAATTCTTAAACTCAATTTATTCTCAATACGCAAATATGTAATCAAACTGTAAAGGAAATGAAATATTGCTTGTATCCATGTGGCTAGAGGAAAAAGTTTGTAGAACATTTATGTTTGAATATCAATTTGCTTCTTTTTTCATAAAAGCTTTATCTTGGATTGCACTTGGTGGACTTGTTACCTTTCTTGGTCGAAGACATAAATATACCCCAGTTTATAGCTGGGGTATTTTGTTTATTAATTAGTTATTGTAGTTAAGTTGTTTTTATTTTTTCCTTCCTGTATATATAAATATTGCATCTCTTAAAAATTCAGCAGCACCCTTAACTTCATCATCATAATAAGCCTTAAATCTTTCATCATCAACATACATTTGAGCAAGATTGGCATGAGCTTCCTTATCATAAGTCCCCCAGCTTAGAGTAATCCATTCTTTATGAAGTCCTGCTGCTTTTTGTGCTAGTTCACTGGATGGATCCTTATGTTTAAATGCTTCCCCTAGATAGTACTTTACCTCTTGGGCTAGTTCATTCAACTTATTGAAATCCTCTTGGGTCATATTTTTGAATCTTTCATTAGATTTCTTTACAATATCCTCATCATACTTTTCTCGAATTTCTTCACCATATTTTTCTTCATTTTCTTTCAATAGCTTTTCCTTTAAACCCTCGAATTTTTCATTATCAGTCATTTCTATTTTCTCCTCCTTATACGCAATTGTTTTTTCAACATTATTTAGCAATCTTTCAATCCTATATTTTTCTTCAAGGAGCCTTAAGCGATGTTCCCTTATCTTGTTCTATAAATAATGATAAGGTGAAAAATAGAATTCATGAAATAATGAGGATATATTTATTTAACTGGATTTGTAAAGGAGCAAGGAAGGTCAACAAGGCATTTTCCACAAACTTGAGCTTCTCCGCCTAAACTATTATGAATCTCATGATTTTCCTCACAAATTTCAAAACACTTATGTCTATTAAAATCATCAATAAATAAAGCATCATTTACACATCTATCTACGCATATCTTACAGGAACCATCGTACTTATATAGGCAATATTCATTCTCTGGTCTTTTAGTTGGTTTAAGTTCAATATTTGTTACTATATTTCCTAATCTACCACAGCATCCATTCTCGGTAATAAGCATATTATTTAAGCCAAATCTACCTAGACCAGCTACATATGCCACATGTCTATTGGACCATACGCTGGTAAGTTTTTCGTAATCCATATTTAGGCTCGGTTCCAATTTAGCAGCCATATATCCCATCTCTTTAATGGCTTTAATTAAGTAATCATTTAAACTTGCAATTAATTTGTTTGTCTCTATATATGCCTTTGCCCATTCGACTGAGCTATTTCTTCCAACATTATTAGAAGTTGGAATTGACTCTACAAATGGCAAAAAATATGTAATAGCAGAATTTGCACCCTCTAAAATATCCTCTGGAAGCAAATGATTTGGATTGGCAACCTCCTTAAGCTTTGAAAACAAGGGATCCTTTGCATCTGCAAATGCTATTAAGGGTTTTTTCCATCTGCTAACTATGTCAGGATTCTCCATATATTTATCTACATAATTATAAATAATATCTTTAATCACTTTTTCCATCAATTCTTCCCCCTTTACATGTTGTGATCTGGCACTTTGGACCTAGTATTGAAAACTTAAATATTACTTGTAGATATTCTCATCAAAGTCATAAAAAATATATATCTAAAACTTTCGGTATTGATTTATATCATTAATTAATATCTTTAGACCCCTTATAATATTATCAAACATTCCGGCTCGATAAAGATTGGTTATTATTAATCCAATAGGAATGGAGATAATCATTCCAACTACTCCTCCAAATTTATAGCCTATATAGAGGAATAATAGGGTTGTTAGTGGATCTATCCCTACACTATCTCCAACCATTTTAGGCTGTAATGCGTTTTTAACTATCTGGCAAAGCAAATATATCCCTATTAAGAAAATAGCATTAAAATAATTGCCCAATATTAACTCTACTAAAGCCCAAGGCCACAAGATAAATCCCGTCCCAAACACAGGCAATACATCTATCAAGCCTGTTATAAAAGCAATCAATAAAGAATACTTTACTCCAATCATCTTGAAACCTAGAAACATTATAATTATTATTATAAACATAATTTTAAATTGTGCCTTAAAGTATCCACCTGTAGCATATTTAAAATAGTATATTATTAAATCATATTTTTCTAAAATATAATCAGGAGTAGCATTCCTCGCTTTCCCTACAATATACTCCCGATCCTTTATGAAGAAATAAGCTGATATAAACACAATAAAGACCATCAATATATAATCCATGAAATTCCTTGCAAAACTAATAGTGAATTCCGATACTCTTTCACTAACTATGACAGCATTTATAGATTCTTTGATATTCTCAACAAATAGAACTAAAGATAATTGTAAATCCTTAGGTAGAATTTCAAATATGCCAGACAAATTCTCTCCAACTTGATTCATGGTGTCGGTTATCAGGGTGGCAATATTAGGCACATCATTGATTAAGGCGCTTATTTGCTCAGAAACAAAGCTTGTTATCCCATAAAGGGCAAGAATAATTATTCCTATTACCAAAACTATAATAAGTGCTGAACTATATTTTCTTAATATCTTAACCCTTTTTTCGAGAAATTTGACTAAAGGATTAGCAATTACAGCAATAATCCACCCGATAATAAATGGCAGAAAGAATCTAAGTACTTTTGGAACTATAAGTACTAAGCATAATATAGCTACTGCATATATAATTAGATTTGTTAATATTTTTAGATATATTTTCCCATTGTAATTTTGCATAGCTTTACTCCAGTATGTATCTATTGTATAAGTTTTCACCAATCTCTCTTATAATTATACCCTTAAACTAGACTATTTTACAAATAATCCTAATATCAAAAAAACAAATCCTATATACTTCTTCCTTAATATTCAAGCATATTACCTGATTACCTTGATTTGCATGCCTTCCATAACATCTAGTGCTTTCTCATGTAGTTCCTTATCAAAGCTATCACATAGCCTTCCATCTACTATGATTTGAGCTTGGGGATACTTTGCTTGAAGCAAGACAGCATTGCTAATGACACACATATTTGTCACTAATCCAACTAGTTCCACACTTTCAACTTCCTCCTGATCTGGCCACTTAAACTGGCTTGACTCCTCAAACTCAGCAGGTGACATTCCAAAGGTTTCCTTTTTTACGAAGGATTTCTCTGCACCTTTTTGTTTCAGAGCCTCCCTTGTCTTGCCATAAACATTCCAGCCTTCTGTGCCATCTATGCAGTGCTCAATTGGAAGAGCCTTGCCTTCTCTGGTATTCAGATAATCCTCTGTGTGTGTATCCAGAGTATAGATTATTGGCCCCTGGTGATTTAGAATTTTTTGAGCTATCCCTTCATCTAGTAGGTCTGCTCCTGGAAACCCAAGAGCACCATCTACAAAGTCTTTTTGATAATCTACTACAATTAATAATTTCATAGTTTCATCCTCTCCTCTTCCTCCGCTTTATTATGATTTCATATTATCAGAAGATAAGATTGTCTTCAATATTAAGGATGCTTTCTAGCTCCTCTACGTTTTATAAAGTCTTTTTCAATAGGAGCTTTCCAGTTTTCTTCAATAACTTTGTTTGCACGTACCTTACTCACTGTTTCGCTGATAACTTCATAATTTAATAATGTGCCCTCACTATCTGCATTGTAATTTGCTGCCCTGTCTTTGCTGATACCAAAGCGTTGTGCTGTTTCAACAGCATCTATATTTGCACCAAGAAAAATGAATTCCCAGCCATATTTTTCTTTTTCATGTTCAATCATTTTACGAACCTTTTCATAGCTATACTCTTGGCTGGCATTTTCCATACCATCAGTGGTTATGACAAACATTACATGTTCTGCTTTTTCTTCTTCTGCAATATTTTTCTGTACATTTGCGATTCTGCTAATGGTTCTACCTATTGCATCCAGTAGAGCTGTCATTCCCCGTACATAGTACTCCTTTTCAGTTATAGCTTGTATATCTTTTAGATTTATTCGATCGTGCAACAATTCATACTTATCATCGAACAATACTGTAGTTATTATTGCTTCTCCTGATTCCTCCTTCTGTTTTTGAAGGAGTGAATTAAAACCACCTATGGTATCACTTTCTAATCCACTCATTGACCCACTTCTATCTAGAATAAATACTAATTCTGTTAGACCTTTTTTCATATTAATATCCTCCAATCTTTTATTTGATTTTAGGATATCATTTTATTAATGTACTATGGTCGCATTGAAAGCGACAAATCTATAACTCTTATACTCCTAGTAAGTTTTGGTCAAAGGCAAAGAGTGCCTCATTTATTTCAAATATATTATAGTTTTTATTCTCTATAAAATACTCTATAATTATATCAAATTTACTACTATGAGAAAGAGCAAAACCAGCCTTAAGCAACAAATCTTTTGTTTCATCAAGATTCAATTCCAATGCTATGGCAAATGCTATTGCAGTAGACTTACTTGGCTTATAATTTATATCGTTTCTTATTTTAGAAAACAATCTACGATCTATATTTGCTTTTTTATAAACTTGCACATCTTCCATACCTTTTTCGTCGATTAAACGCAGTAGCATTTGAGAAAATGTTTCATCTACCTGATTAATTAACTCGTCTAAACTTCGTTTTCTTTTTTGAGCTAGAGAGGAGTCACATAGGACTTGATAATGTACCTCCTGCCTATCTATCCTTTTAAAAGGACTATCTTCAATGTATTTATCATCAATATATTGAACTATTGATGAAAATAGCTTTTCAGACAATACAAAGGCAGTCTTATCATAGACTACAAGATAAACTAGCATTTCATTGGTCAACAAAAATTCCCCTATAACTGAAATAGCTGTCTTTAAAGCCTTATCTTTAGGGTAACCAAAGGCCCCTGATGATATTAGAGGAAAGGCAATACTTTCAAGATTGTACTCTTTTGCTAGTTCAAGTGACTTTTTATAACAATTAGCTAATATATTTTCTTCATTGTTATTGCCACCATTCCAAATAGGTCCAACAGTGTGAATCACATATTTTGCAGGTAGATTATATCCTTTTGTTATTTTTGCCTGTCCTGGTTCACATCCACCAAGAGTACGACATTCTTCTAGTAGTTTTGGTCCAGCAGCCCGATGAATTGCTCCATCAACCCCTCCACCTCCAAGCAAAGAGGAATTTGCTGCATTGACTATTGCATCAACCTGAACTTTTGTTATATCATTACGAATTATTTCAAGTGGCACTATAAATCCTCCTTTTTTATTAATAAATTTGTGTTTTTTATCTTTATTTGGGTATCATTAAACAACAATTACTTTTATTAGATTTATGTCAAGACAAAGAAGGAATATAATCAATATAATATTTTTATTATAGAAAGGAATGGTAGGAATGATAAAAAAACCTAAGTACCATCTAATTGTAATTTCAAAGCTCTTAATAGGATTAGGCTCCCTTTTAAATTCCGATACAAATGATAGAATTATAGATTTCTTAAGAAAAAAAGGGCTTCTTGTGACTGAAAAAATTAAGAACTAAGACATATAATGTATTTATCTAAGTCTAAGATAATACTATTAATATAAAAGGATTATTCAATATGAAAACTGTTATTGAATAATCCTTTTATTATTGTACAGTTAATAAGTAGTCACAACTTCAATTTCAGGTGGTGACATAAGATGTTTTTTAACTGTGCATAAGTTTATGGAATTTAAAATAGCTTTTTCATATTTCTTAGGGAAGCCTTCTGGCAATTTAAGGTCAAGATTGATTTTTGTTACCATACCTGTAGCCATATCTCTCTCTAAATCCATCGCTATACTCATACCTTCTGTAGAGATTCCTTTACTTTCACAAAATCTTAGAGCATATATTCCCGAACAAGTAGCAATAGATCCTAAAAACAAGGCAAATGGCGAAGGTGCACTATCTTCTCCTCCTGATCTTACTGGTTGGTCAGTCCTTATAAGATGGTCTCCTACCCTGGCATCAACCCTAAGGCCACCTGGAAATTCAATGTTCAAATACGACATATACTCAACTCCTATTATCATTTTCTATATATATACCCAAGTTTGCCTATTTATCAAATATTAAATTATGATACTTGTGTGGACATGCAGGCTTGAGATTGAGTATCAGAAAAAATTACAATCTTTACCTATACACTCCTTATTCTTAGATTTGTATGTGCATTTTGGTGTATAATCTTCATACTCATACATTCTTACACCAAGTTTTTCTTCAGTGAATTTTGCGGCTTCATAAATTGCAATAAAGGTATTTCTTTTACAGCATCTTGGCCCGCCCTTATTTCCTATTGATATCAATGTATTACCTGTCATTAAATTTGCTAGTCCCCAACTATCCTTAGTCAGAGGACTTGCCTCTGTAATAATGCTCATAAAAATTCCAGTACCTACAGCAGCCCCACAATTGCCATAAAAACCGCAAACCCCACCAGGTACGGCTGAACCCCTTTTCTTAGCTACTGCTAATTTTTTTACTTTGGACTTGTCATCACCCTTAATATTGTAATAGGAAGTAATAAGAACTGCTGGAACCAGAAAATGATGCTCTGGCCCATGCATATTTACTGATGGGCTATTCATTAAATCTATTGCCATATCTATTGGATTTGTTTTGTTAGTTTCCTTACAATAGCTTTCTATTAAATCCAATCCACTCATAGAATGACAAGCATCACATACATAATGGCCAGCCTTACATGTGACATTGGCTTCAAATTTCCCATTGCAATATAAGCAAGTCACTTCTTTGTATCCTTGAATATACTCTAATTCTTCACCACAAATCATACAATTATATGAATGTTTACTTTTGTTCTGAGTCATTACCATATCATCCTCTATTCTATATGCTATTTTCTATCTCTTGGCACTACTAGAGACTTATCATTCTATTAGCTTAATGATCAGACTTTAAACCAGCACCAGTCATTGGTATTAAGCTATCTTTAATCTTACCATTAAGTTCACAGTAGTTTAAATATGCTGCGTAATTTGCTGCCGTTGTATGCTCACAATATATTCCTTTACTTGCTAATGCAAGTCTGGCATCTATAATTTTATCCTCAGGTGCTGTGATAATCTTTATATTGTGTTTATATACATACTCTAATATTTCTTCACCACGCATTGGTACTCCTATGGCAATGCCTTCTGCCAAAGTTGCTTGTACTTGCACTTTAGCAGGTTCTTTTTCACCTTTTAAAGCTGCTTCATATATTGGTGCACACTTTTCACTTTGAATACCTATAATTTGCGGCATCTTATCTATTATTCCACCCTCCAGTAGCTCTTCTAGCCCTTTTACTATACCTATAAATAAGGTTCCATTGCCTACTGGCACGAAAATATTTTCTGGTATCCTATGGAGTTGTTCATAGACTTCATAAATATATGTTTTTGTTCCTTCATAGAAAAATGGATTATATACATGATTGGCATAGTACTTCCCTTCTGAAGCAACCTTTGCTCTACATACATCAGCACAATGATCTCTAGTTCCTGGAACGACATTTACTTTAGCCCCATGAGCTCTAATCATATCAATCTTTTTAGGTGATGTTCCCTCAGGAACAAAAATCTCACATTCGATTCCTGCTTTTGCACTATAGGCTGCTACACTGTTTCCTGCATTACCACTACTATCTTGAACTACCGAATCCACCCCTATTGCTTTACAATGTGCCATCAATACAGCTGCTCCCCTATCTTTATAGGACAAAGTTGGCATAAAATAATCCATCTTCAGCAGTAAACCTTCATCAAATTCAACTAGGGGCGTCATCCCTTCTCCTAAAGTAATGTTTTTCCATCCATCCCCTTCTAAAGGCATAAACTCCCTATATCTAAATATTCCCCATATGTCCTTATCTATTTTGTTTAAATCAAAATTTGGTGGTTTGTAATCAAGTTTCCAGAGCCCGCCACACTCACACCTTGGCTTTCTTGTACTAACTTCAACCTTATTTTCACATTTAGAACATATAAAATTCATATTTACACATCCTCTTTTTATATTCTTTAATTAAAAAATATAGTATTTTGCATTTGAAGTCAAGAAAAACACATTAAATAAACCTATAGATAGAATTAATACTTCTATCTATAGGTTTATACAAATTTCATACATATCTCAATTAATAAATTATTTTCAATCCCTCAGCAATAACTTCTACTTCTGCTTTTAGTACTTCTTCAATGAAGGTTGCTGGTACATAAGTTCTAGAATCAATCAATTGAGGGGCAGCCCCTAATTTGATGAGCATTCTTGCAAAATTGTAATTGTCTTGCCCTATGGTCACTGCAGTCCATTGAGGACCTCTTACTAATTCAGCAGTTTTTGTTTCCTGCTTCCAAGATACCTCATAGCCAAGACTTTCTCCTACTAATCTCAAAGGTATCATTTGAATCCCCATTATTTCTTTAATAAATTCAGATTTTAAAATGAATTCATTAACAATAGCTTCTTCAATTACTTGGTCTTCCCTTTCAGGCATTACTACAATCTTCTTTGGAGAAGTTTGACCTGGATAGCTAGTTCGCACAATATCAAAGAAGGCTATTAAATCCCTATTTGGCAAATCTTCAACTGATAACTTGTTCCCTTCCTTATCAACTATGACTGTCTCATCTGATGGTCTGATTACCATATCTCCTTCAGCATTTAATAAATCTTCGTCAAATTTAGAAACCATTAGCCCTTGATATTCTTCATTATCGTTAATTATTACAACATCTACTCCTAACATTGGAGGATAGCTTTCAAGCATAATTGTTTCTTTATGATAGAAAATTGTAACTACCATACCTTCTTTTAATTCATGACCATCTACGAATTCCATAGTCTTGTCACTTAATATAATTGCATTATCAATATATGCCTTCATAGCGTCAAGGCCTTCAGTATTGTCATTTTTGACTACTATAGAAAGTGGACCATTTTCATCATCTGCTTTTTCAATCTCCCCTTTAAATTGAATATACTCCATTTCTATAATCTCTTCTACAGGTAGATTTATTGATGATTCTATTGGAGTAATAATTTTATCTATTTCCTCTTCTGCCTTAACAAGTATAGGACTAAGTGACATACATGTAGCTAGTGATATTGTTATAATCTTTTTTATATTTATCATTTTAACCTCCTAAAATAAATCTATGACATTAGTATACCAAACCAAGATTTATAAGGGGTTACATTAAAGTTACAAGCTTATATTTTGCATCCAAAAAACCCCCAAAACTATGGGATAAATATTCTCCTTAGTTTAGAGGGGGTTGACTCCTATTTATAATATTAATTTTATTTAATTATTTTACTCTTGATTTTAAGACTTCATAACCCACTTTAGTAATTGCACCTTCTATATCATCGATTGAAACTTTTTCTTCATCGAAGTCTAATTTTACTTTACTTGAATTAAATGATACTTTTACAGTTTCCTCTACTATACCTTCTAGAGAATTTACTGCTGCCTCAACTTTTAGCATACATGATGGGCATGTTAAAGTTTCTAATTGGATTGTTGCTGATTTCATTTTATTGCTCCTTTCATTAATTAATCTATCTACATTTTTCTACCTAATTTATATATTAGCATATTTGACTTTGTAAATCTTTAATTTAAATCCAATCCTAAGATTTCTAAAGTTTATAGTTTATTAATCTCATACCGTTTAAAATAACCGCTAAAATACTACCTTCGTGAACTAGCATTCCTATTGACATATTCATCCACTCGCTAAATAATACACTCGCCAGCAAAACTAATACTACGCCAACAGCTATTACTATATTTTGTTTCATATTTCTTGATATTGATTTTGTTAAGCCAAGAGCATGCGGTAATCGACTAAAGTCTGAATTCATTAATACAACATCAGATGTTTCTATAGCTACATCTGTACCACTTCCCATTGCTATACCAATATTTGCTAAGGCTAGGGAAGGGCTGTCATTAACACCATCTCCAACAAAGGCTACTATTTGACCTTCTTCAATTAATTTCTTAATATAAGCTTGTTTATCTTCTGGTAACATGTTTCCGTGGGCTTCAGTTAATCCTAGCTCGCGACTAACCAGGTCTACAGTTCCTTGATTGTCACCTGATAGCATAACAAGGTTTTTCACGCCTAATTTCTTCAATTTTTGCAAGTCTTCTTTAACCCTTGGACGTATTTGGTCACGTACTCCCATTAATACTTTCAATTCTCCATCTAGTGAAGTGATTACAAGGGAATTTCCATTCTTTTCAAACTGCTCTATATCAGCTTTTGCTTCATCACTGATTTCAACATTTTCTCTTTCCATTAAGGCAAGATTTCCTACCGCTAGCCTGTGTCCCTTGACACTTGCTATAATTCCACCACCTTTTACAACCTCTGTATTTTCAACTGTTGAAAAATTAGTTTGACCTATCTCTTCTAAAACAGCCTTTGCTAAAGGGTGGTCTGATTCTCTTTCTATACTTGCAAGATAGCCTAATACTTCATCAATATTTTCTCCATAATACTTTTTCTCTGCTACTGATGGATTTCCTAAAGTTAGGGTACCTGTTTTATCAAATACCATTGTGTCTAATCTACTAAAATCGCTAATTACTTCACTACCCTTTAATAGGACACCATTAGCCGCTCCATTCCCTATACCTGCAACATTAGATACTGGTACACCTATAACTAAAGCGCCTGGGCAACCTAAGACTAAAATGGTAATTGCTAGTTCAACATCTCTTGAAAACACCCATACTATAAAGGCTATAAACAATACAGCTGGTGTGTACCATTTTGAAAACCTATCAATGAAGCGTTCTGCTTCTGATTTGGAATCTTGTGCTTCTTCTACTAATTCAATAATCTTACCAAATGTTGTGTCCTCGCCTACACGATCTGCTACAATTTGAATGGTTCCATTATCTAAGATTGTACCCGCAAATACATTTGAGCCTTTTTCCTTTGCAACTGGAATAGATTCGCCCGTGATACTTGCTTCATTAATACTTCCTTCCCCACTTAAAACTGTACCATCCACAGGAACTTTTGCACCTGTTTTTACAAGTAATATATCGCCTTCGTCTACTTCATCTACTTCTACTTCTTCAAACTCCCCATTGTCCATTTGTTTTAAGGCACTTTCTGGGGCCATTTCTGTTAGTTCTTTTATTGCAGACCTAGTTTTATTGAGTGTACGTTGCTCTAAATATGCTCCAAATAGGAATAAGAAAGTAACAATTGCTGATTCTTCATAGTTTTGAATTAAGAAAGCACCAATAACTGCTATTGTAACTAATACATCAATGCTTACTACTTTAACCCTTAAAGCTTGGTAAGCTTGGATAGCAATTGGCAATGCACCTAAGATTGAAGCTATTATCAAAGCCCAAGTAAATATTTGCATATTGACTGCTGTCCATTTATTAATAAAGGCAGTAGCTATTAAAATACCACTAATTAAGGTAATCTGATTTTTATGACTTAATACATATCTTTGCATATACTTTCCTCCAATGCATTTATCCATTATAGATTTACTCTGAACTTAATGAACAATTTACAAGTGGATCTATTAATTGTTTTAATTAAGCCTGATATGCTTTATCCACTTCTTCTAACATTTTATATACTGCTTCATAGCTTTCACATACATCCTCTGGTACTGTATAATTATCTGTAATCTCCCTTAATTGCTTGAACTCATTATCTAATTCTGGTTTTACAGATTCTGCATTCTTTACTTTTTCATTGATTTGATCAAACAATTTACGAACATCATAAAATTCTGGATTGTTTTTACCATGAACTCTCTCTACTATTGGAACGTATAGTTCTAATTTCTTAATATTCTTTTTAAATGCTTCTTCAAATTTTTTCATAATATAAAACTCCCTTTCAATTTTTATTCCTTTTTCTATTGATCTTAAATTCATTTTAATCTATTTTTTATGGAAAGTATTTGACCTATGTCAATTTTTAAAAAGTTTTGGATTTATTTTTTTATTTTATGCATACTCAAACAATATATACTGGCTAACTTCTATGAATGGAATTTAACTATTTGTATTCATACCCATTTTAAGATATAATAATTGGACAAAGTTATTTACGAATTATTAAATTGGGTATGATAAAGATAAGAAAATAAAACTAAGGGGAGATTCGTATGAGCAAATATGTTATCCTTTACAGACATGGACTAGCAGAGGATAAATCCACTGTTGAAGATGATTATTTAAGGCCATTATCTATTAGAGGAAAGAGCGTACTAAAGAAAAGTGTTTCAGGATTTAAGACTATGCTAGGTAGACATAAACATATTATTGTATACACTAGTCCTAAGTTAAGGTCAATACAAACAGCAGAAATGTTAACAGAAGAACTAAATATAGCCCCACCTATAACCCTCGATTTCCTCGCAACAGGAGGAAACATTAATTTAATTAAAAACTTATTAAAAGAAGCTCAGCCTGATACCATAGCTATTTTAGTCGGTCATCAACCTTTTCTATCCGTTTGGAGTCAAGAAATTTCTGGATTTTTCTTACCATTTAAAAAGGGAACTGCAGCATGCTACAAATACCCTGATGAAATAACAGAGCAAAAAGCCGAACTTAGATGGTATTTGCAATCAAGAGATTTCATAAAAATAACAAAATAAATAATTTAGTATAATTAAAGGTTCCTATGAATGAAAGCATCATAGGAACCTTTTTGATTTAAAGCTTATTTAATTTACCCTACTATGACTGGTCCTACAAAAGCCCAAATGATTACCCAAGCAAACAAAGCTCCTGCACCAATCCAACATCCTTTTAATACTTCTTTCATATTATCGCAACGAGCTATTCCTAGTTGTCCTGCAAGGTTTGAAGTTGGATAT
This sequence comes from Tissierellia bacterium, assembly GCA_012520755.1. Lineage (GTDB taxonomy): Bacteria > Bacillota > Clostridia > Tissierellales > Tissierellaceae > UBA3583. The sequence goes on along the minus strand of JAAYNS010000001.1, from coordinate 10,096 downwards.
AGTGAACCTGTGATTCTTGTTGCTGCAATTATTGCAGTAGCCCATACTTGCATAGGAAGGTTAACAGATTCTACTAGGGCTATAAACATTTCATGTACAATTGTAATCTCTGCAACAGCAGCTGCTTCTATACCAAATCCACCTACAATAGATGCAAGTATTAAAACAGCAGCCTTTCCACTACCAGCTACTAGACCTGTTAATAAATCACCTAGTGCATCAAAACCTCCACCTAAGTTAATCATAACAAACATTACTTCAAAGAAAATAAATATAAGGAACATACTTGTCATCTTAGATGCACCATCTACAAAAGTATCTAGGGCTTCATCTATTTCCATTCTACTACTAAGTATCAAGACTAAAGCTAATACAAGCATTACAATAATTGCATAACTGGTGCCTAGACCTGCTATAACTCCATAAGCAACTAGTGATATGAAGGCGATTAAGAATAGTATTGTAGTTCTTTTTTCTATAGGGGAGATTTCTATACTACCAATATCAACCATCTCCTCTGTTATTTCATATGATTCTATTCCACCAAGTTTCTTTTGAATCCTCTTTACTGCATAAATAGTAGCTACCAACCATACAAGGCTAAAAGGTATTGCAGCCCATAACATTAATTGTCCATAGGATAGTCCAGTTACTCCCATAGTAGTTAATGTAACTCCTGTTAAAGGCCCTAAAATCAAACCAACTTCACCTGCTGTTTTTAGAAGCAAGGCTACACTACTAGGCGTTAAGCCTACAGATGCAACAACCGGTATAAGAACTGGAGCTATTATAGCATTACCACCAGCTAGTGTTCCTAAAAGACCACAGATTATTATTGAAGTTATAATTGTTGCTAATATCCCTTTAAATTGAGTATTAACCCCTATTCCTTTTACTATCCAATAAACTAGAGTATGGGTAACCTTGGTCTTGTTCATCAAATAGCCTAAACCGCTTCCAAACATTATAATGATACCAATTATTGCTAAAAATGAACCTAATGAAGTTGCAAAGATACTGGCAAGGCTAGATAAATTCTGACCTGTTAGTATTATTCCTACTATTATACCCACTGATAAACCAGCAAGATTAGACTTGTTTCTGAATACCATTATTAAATAAGCTAACAATGGTAATAATGCAAGTAATGATGGACTTGATTTAATAATTGCCCAACTGCCTAATTCCATAATAAAACCTCCTTTTAATTAGTCTTTAAAGAAATTCTACCTGCTCTGTTTTCTGTTTGTTCTCCATCTAAAATGCTCGCAACACCTCCTACAAAAACATGATAAATCCCCTTCGGCTTTACAGTTGGATTCATATAGGTTGCCAAATCTTCAATTTCATCTGGATCAAAGGCAGTAATATCTGCAATGTTTCCAACTTTTAGAATCCCACGGTCTTTGAGATTTATTATACTAGCTGGAAGACCTGTCACCTTATAAACCGCATCCTCTATAGGCATAAGATTGTGTTCTCTAACAATCTGAAAAAATCTTGGGAAAGTACCAAAGCTTCTTGGATGAGGGTCGAAATCCATTTCATAATTAAAATCACAACCATCACTTCCAACAGCAATGTTCATATCTTTCATTATATTCAATATGTCTCCCATATCTAATGAATGATAAATCCCAAGTGCTCCCCCTTGGCAGTCGATAAGGACTTTTACAACAGCTTCTTCAGGAGGTAAAGCAAAAATTTCTGCTAGGTCTTCTATAGTTTTTCCATCAAGTTCAGGTAAATAACCTAGTGTTGAAGAAATAGTAACACAATTAGGTCCTCCACGCTTTTCCATTTCAGTTTTTATGTCTATAAAAAGCCTATCTTCTTTTTCTTTTAATCTTTCAAGCATTTTTTCATTACCACCATCTTGAGCCCATCCTGGCACAAGAGCTGCAATCCCAGTTGCAGTAGCTTGGTATGGATATTGATCACATGTAATTGTAGAACCTCTTTGTCTTGCTGCTTCAATATTATCTAATAGTATTTGTGAATTACCCCATTGTGACTTCCCTATTAGCTTCAGATGTGAGATGTGCAAATGAACACCAGATAATTCAGCTACTTGTAACATTTCATCTACTGCCTCAACTACCTTGTCACTTTCATTTCTCATGTGAACAGTAAGTACCCCATTATTATCTCTAATTACTTTAGAAAGCTCCACAAGTTCATTAAATCTTCCATAGCTACTAGGTGGGTAGATAAGGCCTAAAGACATTCCATAAGCGCCATTTTTTAATTCAAATTCCAGAAGTTCTTTCATTTTTTCTAACTCTTCTGGTGTAGCTTCCCTATCGTCAAATCCGACTACAACTCCTCTTAAAGTTCCATGACCAATAAGGGTTCCTATATTTACAGGAAAAGAGTGCTTCTTGCTTTCCTCTGCATAATCAAGGATATTATCAATCCTCAATGATGGATCTTCAGGGACGACTTCAACAGTTCTTGTAAAAAATTTAAGTATTTCTTCTCTACTCTCATCATCTGCAGGAAACAATGATATACCGCAATTCCCAGCTATTTCAGTTGTTACCCCCTGGTGGATCATACTTTGAGGCTCAAGATTGTTTAAAGGAACAGCATCTGAATGCTGATGTAAATCAATAAATCCTGGTGATATTACCTTCCCTTTGCAATCTATAAGCTGGTCAGCACTACAATCTCCTTCTCTTAGTATCTCTGCTATTTTCCCATCCTTGATACATATGCTACCAATATAGGGCTTTTTTCTTGTGCCATCTACTATCAATCCGTCTTTCAGCACTAAATCATACATTTTTCATCACCCCTTTAATATTATTAATAATATTTTTTATGTAGAACCTAGATGTTTCCCTCCATAATAATATCTTTTAGCTTCTATGCTAAATAAACATCTACACTTAGGATAACCTTTTCATAGTTTCAATTATTTTATTATTCCTTGGGAATTTTGTTCAATATTACAGCTTTAATAGTATTTTTCTTTTACTTCCCTATACTTCTTAAATGCATCCTTATAGGATACTATTATTGCAACTTGTGAAGAGCCAAAGTATCTTTTCCTTACTTCCTCTTCAATCTCTTTGTAATATTTATCAAACTTTCTTCCTACAAATATGCTTGCAACAAATTCACTTGTAGTAGCTATAGTTGCAGAACATGCAGCATCAACAACTTCATCAGTATCTGTATCTATAACAAATCCTATAAAGAATATCTTAAATTGTTCTGTAATAGCATTATCCTTTGTAGTCTTACCATGACCAATAATGTATACAGTCTTCTTATCATACATCTAAATCATCTCCTTATTATTTTATATACAAATCATACCATAAATAATTTAGAGTATATAAGGATATTCTTAATAAAGAGCAAAAGAAAAAGGCCATAAGAATATGATACATATTCTATGACCTTGCTTACGACGATGTTTGGAACATCTGAATAATCAAGTGATATATAAGTTTCCTAAATATTCAGTTAGTTTAATTAAATACTAACACACACATTTTATTAAGTCAAGTAAAAAATCGCTTACAGAAGATCAAAATAGGATTATTCCGGTCTGCTTAATACAAATAAGGCAAATATTACTATTGCCATTCCAATATAATCAATAAATACAAAACTTTCATTTAAAAATACCACAGCTATAATGGTAGACATGACTGGTTCGATTAAGGTTATTATACTTGATTTATCAGGTCCTATTATTTTAGACCCCATTAAATAAGATAAGAATGGGATTAATGTCCCAAATATGACCACATATCCTATTCCAAAGACTGTGCCTAAACTATATTCAATTGGAGTTTCCAAAGGTCTAAATATAATTGCAAATCCAATACCTGCAATTAACATAGCCCATCCAATTATCAAGCTTGTATCATGCTTTTTCTGCAGTTCTATTGGGCTTAAATTGTAGTTTACGAGACCTATGGCAGCTAATAATCCAAATACTAAAGCTTTTGGAGTTATTGCTAATTGATCTAGTCTTCCATGGGTTACTAACAAAAACTCACCTAATAGGCCAAATACTAGGGCATAAGTTATATTTTTTGTAGGAAGTTTTTTAGCCCCTATAGATGTAATTATTACAATAATAAATGGTCCTAGTGATTGAATGATTGTAGCAGTTGCTGCATTAGAGAATCTTACTGCTGCAAAATAACTATATTGCATAGTCATTAAACCAAGAAATGCAAAATATAATAATCTTAGCAAATCAGATCTATCTTTAAAAACAACAAATACTTCCTTAGATTTTTTATAAGTTTCAATTATTATCAAAATAATACCAGAAAACACAAGCCTGAACATTGTTAAATGCTCAGGGGTGATGCCTTTGTACTTAAACAAATAAGAACCAATATTCCCATTAATCGCCCAAAGAATTGGGGCTATTAATACCAATAATAATCCTTGAACATATAATTTCTTACTAGTGTCATTTACATTTCCCATATTGTCATCAACCTCAGTATATATACTAGTTTATTTGATGACCATAAGCAAGTCCTTTATGTTATGTATCCAATTCTTTTTAACTAACCTTTGATTCATTTATAGAATAAGCATTGCTTCTTATACTATGTGATTAAATACCTATAATACGAGAATATAGGATTTAAAAGAATTTTAAAAGCCACTAATTTGGGCTTTAGACCCTAATTAGTGGCTTAGTTTGTGTGTTTTTATTTTGCGATTAAAACAGATACTCTAGAGTGGTATACAACCTTATCCGAAACACTTCCAAGCAAGGTTCTCGAAAATGCTCCCAAGCCTCTACTTCCCATAACTATTAGGCTGTATTCTTCATCTTCTGCTTCACGAATTATTTCTTCTGCTGGATGACCTAATATGGTAGTAGATGTTATTTCTACAGGTGAATCCTTATATGGTTCAATAGTCTCCTCAATAATCTTTTGACTGTTTCTATTCTTTATTTTCATTGCTTCTTCTAGATTAGTTCTGTCTGCTGCAACAGTATATGCATATACACTTTGAGATACTATAGGTGATATGACATTGATAACCTTTATGCTGGAACCCATTTTTTCTGCTATTTCTACTGCCAATTTTAATGCTCTCTTTGAAGGTTCAGAACCATCAATAGGAACAAGTATCTTTTTCATTTAAAGTCCTCCTTTTTATAAACATTAGTATTAGCCTTAAACAAAGTAATCCTACTTAATTATCATTACTGAGGTTTTAATGTGATGAAGTACTTTATTAGAAACACTGCCAAGTAAGGCTCTTGAAAAGACTCCAGCTCCTCTACTGCCCATTATTACCAAATCGTAATCTTCAGTCTCAGCTGTTTTAATTATGGTCTCTGTTGTATCTCCTCTAATATTAGTTGCTGTAACTTTACCATTATAATCACTAAAGAAGTCAAGAGCTTCATCTAGAATCTCCTTTGAATGTTGCATAGTACTTCTATTAATCTCTTCATAGAAATCTCTATTGTGCATGTTTCTAATAGATATTTCAGGATTAACTACATGAAGCAATTTAATCTCAGCTTTAATTTCACTTCCAAACTCTTTGGCTTTTGCCATTGCCTTTTTGGAGTATTTAGAACCATCAATTGGCACTAAAATTTTCATTCTAAAACCTCCTTTAAACCTTTTTTGCTTATAAGATATATACCCAATAATTAGTTTCTACTACATACTTTTTCATAAATTGTTCATATTTATGAAAATTACTAGAATATTAGTATCTTTTTATCTTTTATTAAAAAACTATTCAAATCATTAATCATATGCCCTTGCGTAAAGCATTGTTAAATCAGCTATTCTCTCTGCTAATTCCTCATTTAATAAGGACTCCCTTACTCTCCAAGTCCAATTTGCCCCAATAGTAGATGGTTCATTCATCCGAGATTCTTCCCCTAAGGCAAGAAAATCTTGAATTTGACCGATTGCCAAATATGCAGGAGAAGCCCAAATCCCTCTTAAGATTCCCCAATTATAAGCTTCTTTTTCATCTAGCTTTAGATATCTCTTAGCATAATCCACTTCATTCTTTGGAGCTGTTTCCAACCAAGCCATAGCTGGATGATTATCATGAGTTCCTACATAAGCAACACAATTTTTATCATAATTATGAGGTAGAAAATCACTATCTTCTTGATTAAAAGCAAATTGTAATATTTTCATATTGGGAAATCCTGTATCTTGTAATAGCTTCCTGAGCCCCTCTGAACCAAGGCCTAAATCTTCAGCTATTATATCTAATTGTCCAAACTCTTCTTTGATTTTATTAAAAAAGGGAAGGCCTGGACCCTTTACCCAGTGTCCATTTATTGCTGTCTTTTCTCCATATTCTACTTCCCAATATGCATCAAAGGCTCTAAAGTGATCTATCCTCAATGTGTCATAGAGGATTAAACTATGCTTAAATCTCTTTAACCACCAGTGATATCTGGTGTCCTCTAAAGTCTTCCAATCATAAATTGGATTTCCCCACAATTGACCATCATCAGAAAATGCATCTGGAGGAACACCCGCTATAGTCTTTGGCAGTAAATTCTCATCAAAATTAAAAATTTGTGGATTAGACCAGCAATCAGCGCTATCACCAGCTACGTATATAGGAAGATCTCCTATTATTTTTATTCCCTTATTATTAGCATAAGTCTTAAGACTGGTCCATTGTTTCATAAAATAATATTGGGTAAAAACCCAAAAGAATACTTCATCTTGATTCTTAGTTTCAAATTCTAAGACTTCTGAAGAGTCAATGAATCTATATTCCTCTGCCCATTCATACCATGCTTTCTCATCATTTTCTTTCTTCAAGGCCATATACAAAGAAAAATCTCTTAACCAATCCTTTTCTTTATTATAAAAGTCTATGAGATTAGCCATTATAATTTTTTTAGCATTACTATATGCTTTTCTAAGCAAGGACATTTTATTGAAATATAATTTACCATAGTCTATATAATTTGGATCTGCTCCAAAGTCCGTCTTCACTATATCTTCTTGGCTTAAATATTTATCTTGGAGAAATTCATCTAAATCTATAAAGTAAGGATTACCAGCAAAAGCAGAAAGGCTTTGATAAGGAGAGTTATCAAAGCCTGTTAGACCTAAAGGGAGGATTTGCCAATAACTTTGTTTAGAACTATAAAGAAAATCCACAAAATCATAAGCGCCTTTACCAAAATCACCTATGCCATAATTTCCAGCTAATGAAGAAATATGCATTAATATTCCGCTAGCTCTCTTTCTCATTTCCTACCTCCATTTCAATTTACAGTTAATCACAGTATGGTCAAGAAAAATGGTAAAAATAATAAGCGAACATTTGCAGGAGTGACTATAATTCTAAGTGAATGGAAGATAAAAATCCGTTAAGCAGCTTTCACACCCTAAAGATAGGCCCCAAATATATTGAAAGATGTAGGATTTTTGTCTGGAATGAGCTATAGAATTATTCATCTCCGAAACCGAGAGCGTTTATTTTTATCATTTTTTGCCTTTATTCAATTAGGCCCTGTCGTGAAAACCCGAGATTCTTCAGCTTCGCTTCAGAATGACAGGCGACCAAAGGTCGCCTCAATTACACTGTTAACTACTAATGGTCTATGCCATTTCTTGATAGTACCCCTTGACTATAATAGTGTTTTACTTCAACCATGTCCGTTACTAAATCTGCTTTATCTATTAATTCTTGGGGTGCATATCTGCCTGTAAGTACCACTTCAGTGCTATAGGCTTTATTCTCTAATACATCTATAACATCTGAAAGATCGAAAAGTTTAAAAAACAAGGCTATTGTTACTTCATCCAATATAACTAAGTCATACTCACCACTTGATAATGCTTGTTTGCATTCTTCTAATCCTGCCTTTGCTGCATCTATGTCTTCTTTATTTGGCTCATTTGTAATGAAACACCCTTTTCCTAGCTGTTTAATTACAATATTGTCAAAATGTTCTTCAAGTTTAGTTTCATTATACTTCATATCCTTTACAAACTGGCCTATGTATACCTTTTTCCCAGACAAAAGAGCCCTAACAGCTAGGCCAAAAGCTGCCGTTGTTTTCCCTTTTCCATTCCCTGTATAAATATGTATATACCCTTTTCCCATAATAATACCTCCATTTCAAAAGACAATTCACCATTTCATAAATTATACCATTAAATAGAAGAGACTTGAGAATTTATTCAAGTCTACTTTTTCAAATCTCATTATTAGTATGTTTTTATCATTAGTTATGGTCTTTTAATAAATTAATTGCATTTTTATCTGTTATAGGTCTACTAAAGAAGTAACCTTGTATTACATCACAATTGTGTTCTATTAAATATTCCTTTTGTTCTAAGAGTTCTACCCCTTCAGCAACTGTTTCAACCCCTAGCCTATGGGCAATAGTAATTATATCCTTAGTTATATGCCTATTCTTATCTCCATTTGCAATGTCTTTAATAAAGTCACGGTCAATTTTTAAAATGTCAACATTTAATTCTGTAAGCCTAGAAAATGAAGAATAGCCAGTACCGAAATCATCAATAGCAATCCTTAAATCATGTGATCTTAATTCCATTAGCCTGTTATTTACATCTTGATAATTCTCCATTATAGTAGACTCTGTAATCTCTAATACAATATTATGGCCCCTTATGCCATTTTCCTTAATTATATTAAGTACAGTAGCCGTGAAATCTTCTTGTAACAAGTGTATACCAGAAATATTAACGCTAATATACATATCATAGTATCCCAAATCTACTAAATCTGAAACAAACTCACTTGCCTTATCTATAATAAAATTACTAAGAGGGATAATAAGCTGTTTTCTTTCTGCAATATCAATAAATTCTAGGGGCGAGACTTGTCCAAATTGAGGTGAATTCATCCTAGCTAAAGCCTCAAAGCCTATAATCTTATTTGATTTTAAATCAACTAGAGGCTGGTATTCTAAGTATAACTTTGAAGTATTATTCTCTTTAATTGCATCTCTTATTTCTCTTTCAATTAATTCATCACGTTGAACTTTTAACTCCATTTCATCATCAAAGAAACTATAACTAAATGCCTCATTATCATGTGTATAATTAAGTGCTATTGTAGCCTCTGTAAGGAGGTAATCTCCACTTTTGCTATTTCCTTTACACTCTACTACTCCTATTTTTAAAAATATATGTTGGCTTAAATTATTTATTATTAGAGGATGAATAAATTGTTCTTTCACCTTGTCTAAAATGCTTAGCAAGTCTTTCTTGCCATTTTGGTTTTCTATGTATAAAACAAATTTATCTGCTGTAAACCTAAATAGTTTAATGTTTTTATTTTCAACTCTTTTTATATGTTTTCCTACTTCTTTTATTGTTTCATCTCCATATTCGTATCCTAAGGATTGATTCAAGAAACTTAAATTAGAAAACTCAATTAAAAATATGGCTTTATTATTGCATTCCTTCTCATTTAATTTATTCAGAAGATAGAATTTATTTGGAAGCCCTGTCAATCGATCATAATAGGCTAAGCTCTCTAATTTCTTACTTCTACGATAGAAAGAAATCACTGTTAGCATTAATGAAACATACACAACTATGAGACCACTTAGATTATTAACTGTATTAGTTTTTATCAATGGTCCTAACTCATTTATTTGATACAGTATTCCAAAGGCAATAATTTTTTCAGGTTTGTAATTTACTGGAATATACACCTCATAAATATATTGGTCACCTGAGTTTTGTAACTGTTCATATATGGCACCATTGTTTAAATCCCTTAAAACGGAGAAATGATTTAGCTGATTTCCTATATTATCTAAGTTTGTACTAGCACTTATTTCAAAATTACTGTTTAAAGCAAATATTTCTAGTATTTTCTCATTTTTGACAATATCATCAAGGTATTCCTGAATCCGGAAAGAATCTAGTATGGAATGAACTCTTTCTTCTAAAATCCCAACCTGAATAAAAGAACCATCTGGGTTCTTCATATAGGCATATTTATAGTATTTATCACCTATTGCATCTCTTCTAATATCTTCTATTAATACCTTATCTTCACTATTTATAAAGTCATATGCTTTGTGACTCTTATATGTATGCCATCCTATATTATATTTTTTGTT
>JAAYNS010000094.1 GCA_012520755.1 Tissierellia bacterium | reverse complement strand
TTAGAGCCATGGGAACAGTTGAAATAAAAAAAGATGAGGCCGGTATAATCAAAGCGGCAGAACACTACAATTGCCCCTTAGAGATATTCACAATAGAAGATATTTTACCACTGGAGGATATGTTTCAAAAATCCCAGTTTGTCAAAGATACCATAGGAGTGTATTCAGTATCAGAACCCTGTGCATATCTTTTAGGTGGCAAGCCTATATTAGGGAAGTTTATACACGAAGGAGTTACTATATCAATTAACTTAAATATTTACGGTGAAAAAGAAAATTTGTAAAAATCCTAAGCGAACATTTGCAGGGCACGATTCAATTCTTAGTGACTGGAGGCTGAAAAACCGTGAAGCAGCTTTCAGGTCCCCATAGATAGACCTCCTGGCAAATTGAAAGCTGTAGGATTTTTAGCTGGAATGAGCTTTAGAATTGTTCGTGACCGAAACCGTGAGTGTGGGTTTTTATAAATTTTCAAGCTAGCTTAAAATAGTAAATAATCAGAAATAAAGGAGGAAAAAATGGCGAAATTATATGTAGTAGGAATTGGACCAGGTGGTCTTGAACATATGACTTATAAAGCAGTTGAAGTAATAAAGAAATCTCAAGTAATAGTAGGTTACACACCATATATAGCATATTTAGGTGATTTAACTGATGGGAAAGAGCTTATCTCCACAGGTATGAGGGGAGAAGTAGAGAGATGTAAGGCAGCCATAGAAATGGTTAGACAAGGTAAGGATACTTCTATTATCAGTACAGGAGATGCAGGATTATATGGTATGGCAGGTCCTATATTGGAACTAGCTACTGACATAGAAGTAGAGATTATTCCGGGGGTAACAGCAGCATTTTCAGCGGCAGCAGAGCTAGGCTCCCCTATAATGCATGACTATGCATCTATTAGTCTAAGTGATTTACTTACCCCATGGGAAGTTATAATTAACAGGGTTGAGAAAGCAGCAGAAGCAGATTTTGTAATATCCATTTACAATCCAAAATCAAAAGGTCGTAAGACTCATCTAGAAACAGCAATAAAAACTATTTCTAAATATAGAGATGGATCCACACCTGTAGGTATTGTAAGAAACTCAGGAAGACCAGATACAAGTATCACAATTACAAGCCTAGATAGTATCAATTATGAATCAGTAGATATGTTAAGTGTCCTAATTATCGGAAATCCCAATACATTTATTAGAGATAACAAGATAATAACTCCGAGAGGATACAATATAAAATGATATGGATCATAGGTGGAACTTCAGAAGCAAGAAAGTTAATAGCAAGATTAGGGGATTTTAATAATTATATCTTAACAATAGCAACTGAAGATGGAAAGGAATTTTTCGACACAGATAATCTATTTATTGGAAGACTAAGCAAAGATGAAATGATAGATTTTGCAAAGGAGAATAAGATAGATATGATAGTAGATCTATCTCATCCATATGCAAAGATAGTTTCAGAAAATGCAAGCTTTGTAAGTGAAGAGCTAGGTATAGAATATGTAAGATATGTACGTAAAATAGCAGTACACGATAGAGACAATATATATTTAAACTCCTATGAAGAGGCATTTGATTATTTATCAAATGTTAAAGGAACAGTCTTCTTTACAACAGGTTCAAAGAATATAAAAGACTTTGAGAAGGTTAGAGGGGACAATAGATTTATCTACAGAGTACTACCAGCCCTTGAAAGCATAGAGCTT
>JAAYNS010000093.1 GCA_012520755.1 Tissierellia bacterium | reverse complement strand
TTAGCTTCTCTTTCCAGACATATTTCATTACTTCTAATTCTTCTTTGTAGTCAGTTTTTGACTCATCCTTATCATATTCTAGTATTTCAAGAATTTCTATTATAAAACTGTCTTCACCCTCTTCTTTCCATTCTCTTTGTAACTCTACATTAGGATGACTTCCAGCATTAAGTTGAAATCTTGTTCTATTAATGTATCCTTTAAGATTTTGACTTGTATCTAGTAGAATCTTATTACTTACTTTAGATTTAACTTGAAATATACCCATTTCTGGTCTCATTTGTTTATATTGTTCTTTTAATTCTTTTTTTCTATCCATAACATTACCTCTTCTCTTTTATCCAACCATTGTCTATCCAATACTGACTATCTACTGAAGGTTCCTTTTCATTTTTTAATGCTTGTTTATGAATCATCCTTGTAAATTCGAATAAAAGTTTAATCTTTAAGCTTCTATTTACAAGCTTTTCCTCCTGATATCTCTTAGCAAAGGCAATAGTTTTTCGTTCAATTTTTTTACGTCTTTTCTCTGAAATTTCATCCCATATTACACCTTCCATAAGTCCAAAGCCTAAGGACTCTACATCTGATACACCCATCCAGTTTAAGCTAGTGGATACATCTTTTTGCGCTGGCTTGTTTGGCCCTCCTATGCTATTTGTCAATATAGCTGCTCGCTTGGTAAACATTGATTTATCAGGTCTATGAGCCATCCAATGACATGAAAAATGGTCTAATAGGGATTTTACTTGTGCAGGGGCTCTTAGGGCATATACTGGCATAGCAAATACAATTATATCAGATTTAATTATGGAATTCCAAATAGGCATAGCATATTCTGCGTGAGGGCATAGTTTTTCATCTATAGAAAAGCAAGTTTTACACCCACAACAAAACTCAGGCAAATCTTTTGGCAAATAGTATTCAGTAATTTCGTTTTCCTTGCGTAAAACTGATAAAAACATTTCCTTAATATGGTACGTACAACCCTTTATAGTAGTACCATTTATTACAACTATATTCATAGATTTGTCCCCTTTATAATTCTATCTGCCTCAGTTTCAGTTATATATAATAATAAACTTTCTACTATCTCTTGTATTTTCTATTTGTGATTTTCTACTCCCTTATTGGTAATATTATATATTTGTCCTCTTTTACCTTATCACCAGTTTTAAATTTTACTGGATTTTTAAATAGTGGCCCATCATATGCAAATGTATGATATTCACCATTTTCCCCACATATATCTGCTCCCGATTCTTCTATTGCATCAGCAACTTCCCTAGTCAATATTTGTCCCAAAAACTTTTCTGGCATTCTTGTCTTATCGATTACTGTAATAATAGTTTTAAAACCTAAATCAATAAATTCATAAACTAAATCCTTCCTTGATTCCTTCCATAATGGAAAATATGCTTTCATTCCTACATTATTACATCTTTCAGTACACCATGCAAGATGTCCTTCTAAATCTATATCTCCAAAAACACAATATTCAACGCCATTTTCCTTAGCATCTAAAAGCTTGGCTTCCATGTTTTTTATATATTCTTCACCACTTGTTTTTAGTAGAGTAATGGGTATATTTATCTCCTTAGATATCCGATTTAATATATCTTGTGGTATCCCATGAAACCATGATCTTTTCCTATCAATATTATAAGTGGTAAAGATTTCAGCTGGTATCATTCCCTGGGAAATAGCTCTGTATATTGCAAGTGTACTATCCTTTCCACCGCTATAGGATCCAATAAATTTTTTACCTTGTAAATTATCCATCTTAGTCTCCTCTTTATTGTGTTGCAATATTTGTCCATTTTCCTAAAGAATCCAGCATATATCCTACTACATCCATGCTAAATACCTTATCTAATTTTTCACTTGTAACAGCTGCCTTTGCATTTCCATATGAAGCTATCCTACCTTCTTCTAATAATAGGAATTTGTCACCTAAACTTAAAGCCAAGTTAATATCATGTAATACACCAACTACTGAGTGCTTGCCAGTCTTTGACCATTCATTAAGATAGTCAATTAACTCAGTTTGATACCTTAAATCTAAATGATTTGTTGGCTCATCTAATAAAATAATATTAGGTTCTTGGGCTAAGGTTCTTGCTAGAAAAACTCTCTGAAGCTGGCCACCTGAAAGAGTGTTAATCTGTTTATCTCTTATATCATATAATTCCACTGCTCTTAAACATCTTTCCACACAAGCATGGTCATATTCAGTTGGTTTTTTTAGTAGTCCGGTCATATGCACATATCTACCAAGAAGGACAGTCTCATATATGGAGTAGGAAAAATAAACCGAGGAAATCTGACTCATGACAGCAATTTTGCTAGCTATTTCATGTCTATTTAACTTGCCAAGCTCCACCTTATCTACAAGTATCTGACCTGTACTGGGAATAAGTCCTGCAATGGCTTTAATGAGGGTGCTTTTTCCGCAACCATTTGGTCCAAGTATGCATAGGTTTTCCCCATACTTAACATTTAAAG
>JAAYNS010000092.1 GCA_012520755.1 Tissierellia bacterium | reverse complement strand
TTAGAAAGTGTAGGCAAAGTTGGTTATGTAGCCAATAGCACCCATACAGTTGCACGTGGGACTAAAAGTGCAGGTAGAATATATGACCAATTTGAAGAAACTATTTATTGTGAAGTTGCCTTTATTGTAAAAGATACGGTAATCGCAAAGATAATTGATTCACCTATGTAGAATAACACTATCAATATTTATCTATTAATATTTGGAAGGATTGCACTTAAATGAGAGGGGGGTATTTAAGTTGAACTTTACTGAAGAATTTTTAGAAGAAGCAGCTTTAGAGATTTTACAAGAATTAGGATATGGCCATATATTTGCACCAGAAATATCCTGTGATGGTGAATATCCTGAAAGAGTGGATTACAGAGAGGTAATATTAGAACAAAGAGTTAAAGAAGCATTATTTAGAATCAATAAAGATTTACCTTCCGAAGCATTAGATGAAGCCTATAGACAAATAATTACCTTCAATAGTCCAATGCTAGAGGAGAATAATAAGTGTTTTCATAAGCTTCTAGTAGAAGGGATAGAAGTATCATTTAAGGAAAATGGAGAAATCAGATCCAAAAGAGCATATATAGTTGATTTTGATGATAAAGATGGAAATAAAAATAATAATGAATTTCTTGTTGTTAATCAATTTACCATAGTTGAAAACACAGAAAGAAGACCAGATTTAATCATATTTATCAATGGAATACCCTTGGTAGTTATAGAGCTAAAATCAGCTAGTGATGAAAATGTAGGTATTGAAGAAGCATATAATCAAATTCAAACATATAAGAGAGATATTCCATCCCTTTTTAATTATAATGCCTTCTGTATATTGTCTGATGGTATCAATGCAAAGGCTGGAACTATAACATCTAATGAAGAAAGATTTATGAACTGGCGTAGTATAGATGGACAGGCAGTAGAACCCTTATCTAATCCTCAGTATGAAGTACTCTTTAGGGGCATATTACAAAAGTCCAGATTATTAGACATAATTCAAAACTTCATTCTTTTCCAAGAATCAAAGGAAGAAGAGAGAGACTCCCAAGGTAATAGAATAGGAGCTAAAAAATCTATAATCAAAATATTAGCAGCTTATCATCAGTATTTTGCTGTAAAAAAGGCAGTTGAAAAGACAAAAGAAGCTACCAGTGAAGATGGAGATAGAAAGATTGGAGTAATTTGGCATACCCAGGGGGAACGTGTCATAATAGTGATGGGTGCAGTTTGTGTTATTAAATCAAGGGTTTCAGGAACTTTAAACAAATGTATTTCGTGTATTGCTTAGAGTAACTAGAATTTAGTTGTTGTAAGTAGTGCATGAAGATAAGGGTGTTAGCTATTGAAGAGTTAGTAATTATTTAATATTGATGTTAGTATATAGGTATGGACACTAAATAAGGTTTTATATATACTAAATAGGTGGTGGTTATCCAGAATTATATACTAAAAAACTCTCTAATAATACTTCTATGTTAGAGAGTATTAAAAATGTTTATAATAATATAGCTATTTATGCAGAGAGTGGAGGCTATATGTATTTAGGTTCAACTATTGAAGGAAAAGATATGGTCAATATTTTTGATTATAAAAGTGAACTAACTAGTAGACTGCAGAACTTTGGATATATAAAACTAGTAGCAAATAAGG
>JAAYNS010000091.1 GCA_012520755.1 Tissierellia bacterium | reverse complement strand
ACTGTAATTATACGAGGTGGAGGAGATTTAGGAACAGGAATCGCTTATAAGCTTTATAAAAGTGGCTATAAAGTAATTATCTTGGAAATAAATAATCCTCTAGCTGTCAGAAGAACTGTAGCTTTTAGTGAAGCAGTATACGAAAATGAAGTTACTGTGGAAGGAGTTAGAGGAATTTTTGTTAAGGACAAAAATGGTATTTATGAAATTTTAAATTCAGGGACAATTCCAATCTTTATAGATAGCGAAGGCGATATAATAAGAGATATTAAGCCTTTGGCTGTTATAGACGCCATTATTGCCAAAAAGAACTTAGGTACTAAAAAATCTATGGCTCCAATTACTATAGGAATTGGACCTGGCTTTGAAGCTGGAAAAGTTGTAGATTTAGCTATAGAAAGTAATAGGGGACCAAATCTTGGTAAGATTTTTTATAGTGGTAAACCATTAGAAGATACTGGTATACCAAGCAGTGTAATGGGATATGCTGAAGAAAGAGTTCTTAGAGCTCCTATTGATGGGATAGTTACCCCTTTCTATAAAATAGGTGATACAATAAATGAAGGGGAAGTTATATGTAAAGTAGGAGAGGAAGACTTGAAAGCACCCTTCACTGGATTGTTAAGAGGCATGATAAAGGAAGGACTATATGTAAAAAAAGGGCTCAAAATAGGTGATATAGATCCAAGGTGTATTAATGAATATGCCTATACAATTTCTGATAAAGCAAAAACTATTGGAGATAGCGTAGTTAAAGGTATAGAAGAATTAAAAACTACATTAATAGAAAGGGATTAATAATATGATAGAAGATAGAAGAGTCTTAGAAAAGCTTAATGAATCACTGAAAAATAATCGTTCTGTAGCTACAGTCACTATTGTTGAATCCTCAGACTTCACTCCTAGAGGTACTGGTAGCATGATGTTAGTAGATGAAGAAGGAGTTATTTTAGAAGGTACTATTGGAGGAGGACTTATAGAAGAAACTGCTAGACAGGATGCAGTAAATTGTCTGTTAAAAAACGAATCCAAATTAATTAGCTATACTTTAAATGAGAATTCAAAAAATGACAATGCATTGCCAATGGCATGTGGGGGGAATGCTTCCCTATTTATAAAAGTGTATAATTCTCAAGATAAACTAATCATAGCTGGTGGTGGCCATATAGCTGTTAAACTTGCTGCTATGGCACATATATTAGGATACTCTATTTCAATTTTAGATAATAGGGAAGAAAGGCTTAATGACCAGCTGTTCCCACAGGTAGATAATCTCATTTTAGGCAATATAGCTGATACGATAAAAGATATAAATATTGATAAGAACACTTATATTATAATAGTGACACATGGTCACAAGTTTGACCAAGATGTATTAGAGGCAGTAGTAGAGTCTAAGGCTAGGTATATTGGAATGATAGGTAGCAAAAAAAAGGTGAATACGGTCTTTAAAAGCTTATTAGAGAAGGGATATGACAAGGAAAAGATTTCAAAGGTTTACAGCCCTATTGGTTTAGACTTAGGTGGCGAAACTCCAGAAGAAATATCTTTATCTATATTGGCTGAGATGCAAGCAGTAAAGCACGCTAAAGATGCACCTTATCTATATAAAAACAGATGGGATATATAAAATTAGAAAACAGACTAGACAGGTGATAGTATGAGCATACATGGAGGCCTAGGATTAGATATTCATAAATTTGAAGTACTATCTTTTATAGGTGGTGGTGGGAAGACCACTGCCATTTTTTCATTGGCAGAAGAGCTTAAAAAGCTGGGCAAAAAGGTATTGATAACTACTACGACAGCGATTTTTAATCCAGAAACTGGCTATGATTATTATTTCTTGGGAGACATAAACAACTTCAAACCTAAAAAAGGCAGTATTACAGTATTTGGAGAGAGAGTTGCAAGGGGAAAACTATTAGATACCCCTCCAGAAAAAATAAGCAATATTGTTAAGGAAAAGATATTTGATTATATACTGATAGAAGCGGATGGGTCTAAAAGAAAACCAATAAAGGGACATGCTGACTATGAACCTGTTATAATCAAAGAAACCACTACTACTATAGGGATAATAGGATTAGATGCTTTGGATCAAAGAATAGACGAAATTGTTCATAGACCTGAAATATTTATCAAGTTAACAAATACAAAATATTCAGATATAATTAGTGAAGAAACAATAGTCACATATGTATTAAATCCTGAAGGTATCTTCAATAAAAGCAAAGGGAGAAAGCTCCTTATATTGAACAAGGCAAATAATAAGAATCTTGTATTAAGGGCCAATAATATAAGAAAGCTTTTACTAGACAGTGGATTTAAGGAATCTGTTTTAATTACTGATATTAAAGATAAAATGTTTTATTAGGAGAATTAACATGGTTACAGGAATTATAATGGCTGCAGGTTTTTCAAAACGTATGGGAGAAGATAAGCTGTTAATGGAAATAGATGGCGTCAAAATGGTAGAAAGGGTCATTTGTAATTGTAAGAATTCATTATT
>JAAYNS010000090.1 GCA_012520755.1 Tissierellia bacterium | reverse complement strand
ATTGCTTCTAGCTTCTTGCCTTGGTTACACATGAGGCAATTTTTTTGACTAAAAAGTTGATAGCCAGGAATATCATCATTTGTAAACATTGAATTAATCTCCTGATCATACTTATTTGGATAAACGCTAAATAGGGAGGATATCCCAACTACTTTACCACCATAATACTCAATAAACTCCAAAGCCTTATCAAGAATTACACCTGTAGATACTGTACCAACTAAGATAATTATATTTTTGTTTCTAATGGATTCTTCTGTATTACTTAGAAGCATCATTTTTCTCTCGGTATTTAATCGTGGGGTTACTACATGAATCTCAAGGCCACTATTAATTACTGCTGTTCCTTCTTGTAATAATTCTTCCGCTATATAGGCACCAATAACTTCCGTTCCTTCTAAACATACAATAGTGTCCACCAGAGTACTCGACAAATATGGTATAGCTAACTCTCTAGCCACATCTCTAGCTTTTAGTGCATTAATTTTTAAATCCTCTAAGTCTAAATAATGTGTCACATGAAAACTATTTGTAGTATAATGGCCAGGAATAACATTCATGCTTATAGATGGATTTTTAGTTAGGGTAACAGTATAGCTTTTATTTTCAATGGTCATAGTCATCTCTCCTTAAAAAATAATATGGGACTTATTATTAACAAAACTAAATGATATACAATATTGTACCACAATATTGTATATAAATCTACTGGATAATTCTATAAATTATAATTGATGTATATATAAATTATCTGTGGAAAATAAATAAAACAACTTAATTTCTTAAGTTGTTTTATATTATAATCTTCAATTGAATTCATAGTTGTGCTAAGCACACTTCTAATCTTATTAATCTTCTACAGGCTTCATGGTTGGGAATAACAATACATCCCTAATACTAGGTTGATTTGTTAAAATCATTATCATTCTATCTATACCAATCCCTAATCCACCTGTTGGTGGTAGACCCACTTCTATAGCATTAATGAAATCTGTATCCATTGGGTGGGCTTCATCGTCACCACTTTCTTTTTGTCTTACTTGTTCTTCAAATCTTTCTCTCTGATCAATCGGATCATTAAGTTCTGAGAATGCATTTGCCAGTTCCCAGCCGTTTAAAAAGGCTTCAAATCTGTGTGTTTTTCGAGGATCTTCAGGATCTCTCTTAGCTAATGGGGAAACATCAACTGGATGGCCTGTTATAAAAGTAGGCTGGATCAAATGGTCTTCACAGAATTCTTCAAACATCTCAGATATTATTTGACCTCTAGTCATATCCGCCTTAATATCCAAGCCTTTTTCTTTAGCTATTTTTCTAGCTTCTTCATCTGTATTAATTGTAGAGAAATCAACTCCCGCATATTCCTTGATTGCTTCTTCCATATCTAATCTTTTCCAAGGCGGAGTTAAATCAATCTCTTTACCTTGATAGTTAATTACATTTGTTCCTAAGCTTTTTTGTGCCACATATGAAAATAGGTCTTCTGTTAATCTCATCATTTCTTCATAGTCCACAAATGCTTGATATAACTCCATATTTGTAAATTCAGGATTATGCTTAGTACTAATTCCTTCGTTTCTAAACATTTTACCCATTTCATAAACTTTTTCAAAGCCACCTACTATAAGCCTTTTTAGATAAAGTTCATTTGCGATTCTCAAATTCATATCCATATCTAAAGTGTTGTGGTAGGTTTCGAAAGGCCTAGCATTTGCTCCTCCTGCAACAGGAGTTAGTATCGGGGTTTCTACTTCTATAAAACCTTTATCATCCAAATATTCTCTAACAGCTCTGATAATTTTATTTCTTAATAAAAAAGTATCCTTTACTTCTGGATTAACGATTAAATCAGTATACCTTTGCCTATATCTAAGATCTGTATCTTTTAATCCATGCCATTTTTCTGGGAGTATCTGTAATGATTTGGTAAGTATTATTATTTGGCTAGCTCTTATAGATATTTCACCTGCTTTAGTTTTAAAGACGCTTCCATAAACTCCAATAATATCACCTATATCTAAATATGATAAATCATTGTAGTTCTCCTCTCCTAATAAATCTAGCTTAGCAAATATTTGAATCCTACCTTGACTGTCCTGTATATCCATGAAACTTACTTTCCCATGACCACGTCTAGTCATTAGCCTTCCAGCTACAGCTACTTCCTCATTTTCAAGTTCTTCAAATTTATCCTTTATTTCAATACTGTGATGTGTATAGTCGAACTTTTCATTTAAATATGGATTTTTTCCCTTCTCGATTAAGGATTTCAGCTTTTCTCTCCTTATCATTAGCATTTCATTTAAATTTACTTCCGTACCTGACATAATCATCCTCCGTTAAAACTATTTCCTTATCTAGTAATCGATAAAATCTTATATTTTATAATTCCATCTGGAACATGTACATCTACTTCATCACCAGTTTTTCCACCTATTAATGCGTTTCCAACTGGGGATTGATTAGATATTTTTCCTTCAAATGGGTCAGCTTCTGCTGATCCTACTATTATATATTTCATTTTTTCATCATATTCAACATCTAATACTTCAACTTTAGAACCAACACTTACCACATCTGTTGAAATATCATCTTCATCAATAATTTTTGCATTTCTAAGAGTGTTCTCTAATTTAATAATTCTTTCTTCTAACTGTGCTTGCTCATTTTTAGCTTGATCGTATTCAGAGTTTTCGCTTATATCACCAAAAGAAAGCGCTACTTTTATCTTATCAGCAACTTCTCTTCTTTGAATGGTTTTTAAATTTTCTAACTCTTTCTCTAATTTTTCTAACCCTTGTACGGTTAAAAATACATCCTTTTCAGCCATCTAACTCTCTCCTTTTAATTAAAAAATAATTTCCACGGTTTAAAATCCGTAGAATAAATGTGAATAATAAGGGGGGATGTGATATATAAAAAATCAAGGCCTTTGGCCTTTTTCTCATTTTCTCTTGATATTTTTTCCCATTTCTCGAACTATTATAATCAAGCTAGTTCTAGTTGTCAAGAGTCTTAAGAATAAAAAGGAGCTCTTATATACGACCCTTTTTTATTATTGATTTATTAATATATTCATCAATATAATAGTAGTGATTATTAATACACACCTGCTCGAATATAGGATATCCTATATCTATGGTCTGGAAGAGCTCAGGATCTACATACTGGTCAATCCAGTTACTAATAATCTCCACCTTGAAATTTATATCTTGAATATAGATAATATCTTTCTTTTTATTGCTTAAATTTTTTAATGGCTTTTCATAACTAAAATCAATTATAACAGAATGATTCCTAAAAGCAAATACCTCTAAGTCTATTTTATTACAAAAATTTAATATAGTTCCATAATTTCTAATTATTCTTCTCATATTGTGAGGTTGGAATATTGAAATTCCTGTATTTATAAATACTTTCTCATAAAATTCTTCTTTTATATCATCTTCAATACCGTATACTGTGAAAAATTTTATATCATTTCTCAGATTCTCAATAACTCTCATGATAGTGTCACCATCATTACAAATTATTAATGTGTCTGTGTTATTTATATCTCTTCCTAAATTCTTATATACTTCTTCTAATAATAAAGATAAATTCAAAATCCTTAGATTGTTCCCTGAACAAAATTTTAAGCCACTTGCCTTTTCAATCCCAATTATTAGTTCTTTCGGTAAATTTTCTAACCCTTCAATGTATATCCTAGTTTCTTCTCCCATAATGCTTTTTATTCCATCTATATATACCTGGCATTGTATGTCATCTAAGAAATTCATTTTTTTTAAATTTATCCCTACCACTTTTCCTATAATAGTATCATCCTTAACTATTTCTTCTATTACCCTTGCTCTAATTTGAGGCAAGACAATATCAGGTAGGTATTTTAAGAAGTCTTTCTTAGTATACTTCCTATAATGTTCATAGTCCACAACATATAAAAAAATAGTATCAACTCCTTCATAAGTTTTAACTATTTCAATATATGAGTTTAAAGTATTATATATTCTGTAAATACTCTTCTAATATGTTAATAATCTCTTTTTTTGTTTCTATTTTATTTATTTTATTTTTGATTTCATTTGAATTTCTCATACCTTTTAGATACCATGATATTTGTTTACGCATTTCCCTAACTCCTACTCTCTCACCTTTAAAAGCACATGCTAAGTTTAAATGTTCTATGGCAGTGCTTATTATTTGGTCTTTTGTAGGAGGAGTATCTTCTTTTCCATTCATTAAGTTTAATATCCTCTTAAATATCCAGGGATTACCCTGACAACCCCTTCCAATAGATATAGCATCACAACCAGTTTCTGCTAACATTCTAATGCCATCTTCTGGTTTAAAAATATCACCATTGCCTATAAGGGGTATTGACACAGATTCTTTTATTTTTCTAATGTAATCCCAATCTGCTTCTCCAGAATAAAACATCTGTCTTGTTCTTGCATGGATTGTAATGGCACTTATTCCTGACTCTTCTGCTATCTTTGCCATCTCAACTCCGTTTTTTGTGTCATCATCCCAGCCAATCCTAAACTTTGCAGTAACTGGCTTTTTTGAAACTTTAACTATAGTGGTCATAATCTTAGCTGCTAGATCTAAATCTTTCATTAGGGCACATCCATCCCCATTTTTTACAATTTTAGGAGCAGGACATCCCATATTTATGTCAAGTATATCTATATCTTTTCTTTTATTTATATATTTTTCTACTACAAATGCCATTATATTAGGGTCCGAACCAAATATTTGCAAAGCAACCGGCCTTTCCCTAGGGTCCACGCTTGTAAGCTCTTCTGTTTTGCTATCTTTATAATACATACCTTTTGCACTGATCATCTCACTGAAAACTAGGCCTGCACCCATTTCCCTGCATATAATTCTGAAAGCTAAATCAGAAACCCCAGCCATTGGAGCTAAAAAAACATTATTGTCTAATACTAAATCACCTATTTTCATTGTTCACCTCAATACAATAGAACTAACAGACCTTTCAAATTCGAAACAAAAGTAAGTAGCTAGCTACTTACTTTTGTTTCTTTCATATATGATTTGAAGTCCATCAAGAGTCAACATCTTGTCTATATACTTAATATATTTGCTTTCGCTGGCTATTAAACTAGAAAATCCTCCAGTAGCTACCACTTTAACTTCATTTTCACTAAGTCCGATTTCATCGATCATTCTTCCAATAATATTATCTACCATTCCTATATATCCGTATACTAGACCAGATTGTATACTATTTATGGTGTTTTTACCTATAACCCTGTCTGGTTTTATTAGTTCAACCTTAGGTAATTTCGCAGTTTTTAAAAATAGGGCCTCTGCAGAAATCCTGATTCCAGGACTTATAATCCCTCCTGAGTACTCTCCATTTTCATTGACATAGCAAAATGTATTTGCTGTACCAAAGTCAACAATAATTATTGGTCCACCATACTTTTCAAATGCAGCTACTGCATTTACAATTCTATCTGCTCCTACTTCTTTTGGATTATCATAGAGAATGTTCATGCCAGTTTTTACTCCAGGACCTACTATAATAGGTTTCCTATTTAAATATTTAATGGCTGATGCTGATAGTGTATGCATTAGAGTAGGTACAACCGAAGATATTATTACATCACCAATATCATCTATACTCATATTATTATGATTAAATACTTGATCGAATAATAATCCATATTCATCAGATGTCCTATCTACATCACTGGCTATTCTCCAATCAAATACTAATTCTTTACCTCTAAATAATCCAAAAACTATATTAGTGTTTCCCACATCTATTACTAATAACATTTTTCACCTCAATTATTTGTTTCTTTTTAAAGCACCAACTACACTGGTAACTACTATAATAGCAATTATTGTTTCAGGGATACCATTTGTTAAACCTATCCCAAGTATTATTTTACCTGTAGTGGCTATGTTGCCACCCATTGCTTCTACAAATCTCTCTCCATAGAAAATATATATTGATGATAATACTCCAAATGTATTGGTCAAAGTACCTACCATTGCAGGTATTATCAAATTGTAGGACATGTTTTTATGTTTATATATTGTAAAATAAGCAAGAGTAACACTCAAAAATATTAATACCATATTAAAAACAATGGTCCACACACTTTTGAAATCAATTAATTCTTTATAAATTCCATAAAATAAATATCCTATGATTCCAAACCATATAAGGTATAATAGCCACTTAGTTTTTTTATTTCCGATATTACTTAAGAAGCTAAAAACATAGTAGGTAAATACTCCTATTAAAATCCTAGGAATTATTGATACTATTGGGTTCAAGAAAACAAAGGATACAGGAGTGGGATTGGCTACAGCTTGATATATACTAAATATACCAAATATCAGTCCAACTAAGGCTCCTACCATTGGCCCTTCCATAATAGCAGCTATAATTACTGGAATATGCATTGTAGTTGCTCTAGTAGGCCCTATAGGTATAAAGCCCAATGGAGTCATCCCAAGGACTGCTGATACTGCACCTAACATCCCTATTATAGCCATCTTCCTTACATTAATACTCATCTTTTTATTCAATTTAATCCCTCCGCTCTAGTTCCAAATGGATACCAGTCGTATTTGCCTGTAAAAGATTATATAATAACTTATTTAATGTCGCAATAGGAAATTAAGCCCTTACATCCTTTTGCGTAAATAATTGCATTTGTTATAGCCATAGACATAACTTCAGCAGCTAAGGTGCCTACAATATTCACATCAGATTTTACCTTATTTGTTGCCATTGTAAATATTGTATCACCATCAGCCATAGTATGTATTGGGTTTATAGATCTGGCATAACCATTGTGAGCCATTTGTGCAACCTTATTGCCCTCTGACTTTGAAAGGATTGCATTAGTAGCGATTACACCAATAGTTGTATTTGTCATAGGAAATCTAATTCCCTCATATTCACCTTTCATTATACTAATTGTATTTAATAGTTTTTTGTTTTTATAATCGTATACTCCTGCTATTTGTTTACCAGTTTTATAATCATATATATCCCCTAAACTATTTACAGAAACAATAGCTGAAACAATTAAGTCTCCAACTCTAATACTTGCACTTCCTAAGCCAGACTTCATTGCATATTCTGGTCCTAGAATTTTCCCTATAGTAGCCCCCATACCACAGCCTATATTCCCTTGTGATTTTTCATTCTCACTTGCATATTGAGCTGCCTCATATCCCATTTGAAAATCAGGCCTAATTTTATGATTACCAATATTTAAATCAAAAATAACTGCAGAAGCCACTATAGGGACTTTTGTTACACCTACGTCAAATCCTATGTTTTTTTCTTCTAAATATGCCATAAGACCTGATGACGCGTCTAATCCAAAGGCAGAACCACCTGAAAGGACGATTCCATGAACCTTATCTACCATTTTCTCAGATTGAAACAAGTCAGTTTCCCTGGTCCCTGGAGCAGAGCCACGTACATCTACTCCTCCACTTGCTCCTTCTTCACATATTATGACCGTACATCCAGTCATCCCTTCTTCGGATTGTCTATGGCCTACTTTTATACCTTCCACATCTGTTATATATCCAGAATACATAAATCCACCTCCGAATCAATTCAGCAGTTCACAATGCACAGTTATTAGGGTCTAGCTTTAGGGTCTAAATACGAGATTCCTTGACAAGCTCGGAATAACAGGCGATTATTAACTGTTTTTTCTCGTTGCAAATGCTAAAAAGGACGACCAACGGTCGTCCATTCTTTTCACAATTGTGAATCGTGCATTGTGCCTTGTGAATTATTATTCTATTACGACTAATTTATCACCTGTATCTACACTTTCACCAACATTTGTTGTAATTGATACTACTCTTCCGTCTTTTGGAGCTAATATTTCATTCTCCATCTTCATCGCTTCTAGAATTAATAAATTGTCTCCAGCTTTTACTGTTTGACCTTCTTTTACTTCAATTCTTAATATTGTTCCAGGCATTGGGGACTCTACTATTTCTTGTCCTTCTGATACTTGAACCTCTTTTGCTGGAGCTGGAGCCGGAGCTGGTGCTGGCGCTGCTGCAGGTGCAGGTGCAGGTGCTGGTGCAGCTGCTACTGGAGCTGGTGCTGGTGCTGGCGCTACCACTGGTGCTGATTGAACAAAACCACCTTTTACTTCTTCAACTTCTACTTCGTAGGAGTTTCCATTAACATTTATCATAAATTTTCTCATTATTTTACCTCCAAATTATCAAGTTTATTTAATAATTATTGTTTCTTAGTGCTTTATACTGGTAAGTT
>JAAYNS010000089.1 GCA_012520755.1 Tissierellia bacterium | reverse complement strand
CACCATTTATGATATTCCACGATTCAACTCTTAAAGAAATGGCTTCTTATTTCCCTCAAAGTAAAGAATCAATGCTTAATATAAAAGGTGTAGGCCAAAAGAAATTTGAAAGCTATGGAAATGTTTTCCTTCAAATAATAATAGAACATTGCGAAAAATATGAAATTAAATCAATTGAAAAAACCAAAGAGGTATCTTCTAAAAGTGACACTACTTCTGACAGATATGACCAAACTTATGAATTATATCTGCAAAATATGACACTAAAAGAAATCTCAGAAAAAAGAAATTTTACTGTAAATACAATAATAGAACATCTCTCAAAATGTGCAGAAAGAGGGCAAATTGTAGATTGGGACAAATTTATTGATAATCCTGAAAAGGAAAAAGATATATTGTCCGCCATAAATCAAGTAGGGGTTGAAAGGCTTAAGCCAATCAAGGAAATACTTCCAGAAGAAATAAGTTATGAGGATATTAGAATTATTATATGTAAAAATGAATTAAAATAATATAAGATAAAAAAGGTAAGCAAAATTTGCTTACCTCTTTTATCTATTCATTATCGTCTAATATCAATTCATGTTTGTCTGCTGCATACAATTTCAACAGTCCCCCTGCCATTGCAATAGCTCCTAGTCTTATAAATATTGGCATTATGGTATCTTTTGCTAATAGTGCCATAGCATTGCCAGTTTCTCCGCCTAAAATTATAGCAATCAGAAACATTAAAAAGATAATTCCTCCACCACCAATAGCAATTATTATAAAAATACTAAATATAGTTTCCCCTAGACCTTCTAATTTTTCTCTCATTTTTATTCTCCTTAAACAAATAGTACTGGTAATACTCCGACTAAAATCAATATAGAAGTTATCAGATGGAAGAATACCCATAATAAAGCTGCTCTTGATGTCTCTTTCATACCCGATTGAGCTATACCCATTGCCGTATACATACTTAAAGCTAAAGGCGGAGTCATCCCTTCTACTGCTCCGGTTATAGCTGGTAATATTGCAGCAGCTAAAAGAGGATTAACCCCAACAGCAACAAAACCGCTTACTATTGCAACACCAAATATTGCAACTTGAGATGATCCTGGTATAAACATACCTAAAAAGCAGGTAAACAATGGGAAAAATATAGCTAATTGCAATCTACTCATGTTAAATGATGAAATATATTCCCCTAAAGTAGCACCCATATTCACATCATTAAATACTTCCGATAAACAATATGCAAAATAAACTGTAGCTGCTACTGGTACAACAGCAGAAACTCCTTCTTTAAACATTTTAAATAGGGTTGAAAAACTCAGTCCACCTTCGATTTCATCCCTACTAATAATCAATGTATAAATAGCGCTAATCCCAGGGGTAAATAATATAACACAACTTGATAAAGCTTTTGCTCCATCTTCTCCTAAACGAGCTGTAAAGAAATTATCACTAAACAAAAAATCTAATAACATAGGCAAAATTATCATAATTGGAATAACTAGTGCTTTCCAACCCTTTCTAACCGTATCCTTTATAGAAGGAATTTCTTCCTCATACATGGGTTGAACATCATAGGTCCTAATAAATCCATATAATGTTAATGACCTTTGAATAATAAACCATATTCCAATTCCCCATGCAGCCATCCAAAATGCAGATAATTGATATTTCCCTGGAAACAATGAATCAAGAACACCAAATGCTAATAATATGGTTCCAGAAGGCGGAATCATTGGTCCCAACGAGCTTGCAGCCATCTCTATAGTGGCAGCTGCTTCTCTAGGAAAGCCTGTCCTTATCATTGTTGGAATTGTAAACACTCCACTTGCTGCAACATTTCCTGGTCCTGAACCAGACATGGATGCTAAAAATGTACTAGCGATTAAGGATACCCAACCTGCACCACCTCTAAATCTACCCACTATCGCTATAATAAAATCCAACACGTAATTTATTGCTGATGTTTTGGAAAATATAAATGCAAGTGACAAAAATGCCAGAATTGCATAAAACAAAGTATTTGTTGATGGTTTTATTAAGTATTCGAAGAACTTGTCCTCTTTTCCTAAAATCAAAACCATAAGTACAAATCCAATAAACATACCTTCATATATTGGTCTTTTATAAAATACAAATACAACTATTATAGTAATGAGCAATACAAATAAATATAATAATTCTACTGGCATACTACTCATAAAATTCCTCCCTCATATAAAAAATCATTTTTTAACCTTCTCCTTTGCTCCGATAATTGCTTGCTGTAAAAGCTCTTCAATCAATTCATTATATTCAAAACCAGCAGCCTTTGCGGTTATAGGAAAATCACTATAATTAGGTTGCATCCCTGGTAGGGTATTAATCTCAATAAAGTATGGATTTTCATCTTCATCCATCCTTACATCAATACGTGCAAATTCAGTACAATTTAAAGCATTATATGCCTTTAATGCATACTCTTTTATCTCTTCAGTTTTTTCTTTAGATAATTTTGCTGGACATTCTTTATCATAGCAATCTGCGACCTTTATATCTAAAGTTTGGAATTTTTCATTAGTTTTTTCTGTAAACTTTATTTCAAGAATTGGAAGCACTTGAGGTTTAGTCGTTCCTAATACGCCAATAGTAAATTCTCTGCCTGTAACAAATTCCTCTACTAAAGCATATTGATTATACTCTTCAATCACATATTTTACTCTCTTATATAAATCTTTTTCATTATATACAACACTATCACCTGTAATACCAAGGCTTGAACCTTCATGCTCTGGTTTTACAATTAGGGGAAATTTTAATGATTTATCTAATTTCTCCTCTCCAGTCATGAATACTTGGAAATTTGTAATTGGAACTCCTACTGCTCTAAATATCCTCTTAGCAATTGCCTTATGCAATCCTGAAATCTGGGCTGACAAATTAGAGCCTACAAATGGAATATTTAGCAACTCCAACATAGCTACAACATTTGCCTGCTGTTTTTTATTGTTTATTCCTGTACAAGCATTATAAATTACATCTATATCTCCGATTTTATTTATATCGGTTAACATATGTATAGAAGCAGGAATCAATGTTACTCTATGCCCATTAGATTTTAAAGCAGCTTCTATTGCCTTAACAGTTTCGCTCATCTGTTTTGCACCATGAGGATCTCTTTTCAACTCCTCTTCTGTTAATGGCTTTGTCTCTGTATACACTAATCCTACATGATACATAATCATCCCTCCAAATTTATTAATTTAATATAACCATAGAATTATATATTTTGAATATTTAGAATCTTCAATTTCCCCATGTTAAAAACACGAAAAATTCTAAATATTTCAATCAATCGTTTATACAATTTAAAAATATTCATATTTAATTTTAAGCTATAAATAGAATTTGTAATTATTAAGCAGAAAAATATAAGGAACTGCCTAAATGATATGCAATAAAATGCTTATTCTAATTAGTATTTGAAATCTATTTGCGTAGAAATTTTGCGCAGAATATTTTAAAATTTAAAATATTTGTTAAACCATGATTCATTATATCACAAAACAACAAGTTTGTGATATTTGACATTTTCTCTCCTATAATGAAATTTTTAGTATAAAAAACAGAGTAGAGATAATTACAAATCTCTACTCTGTTTTTTAATTTATTTCCACATCTCTTAATTTTACCGTTCTTGTTCTTGCTCCTGTTTTTTTAATTCATTTAGTACGTTTTTACCAACAAATAATGCTAATAAAAATGTAAGTAGGTCTGCTATTGGTTGACTAAGTTGCACTCCTAAGATTCCTATTATTCTTGGTAAAATTAATATTGCTGGAATAAAAAATAATCCTTGCCGTGCAATTGCTATTATTGATGCTTCCTTACTTTTGCCTATTGTCTGAACCAACATGTTCACCATAATAACCCATGCTGAAAGAGGTAATACTATGCTTTGAAATTTTAATGCCCTTGTCCCAATTTTTATGACTTCCAAATCATCTTTTCTAAAAACTGTCATTATAGTTTCTGCCCCTATAAAGCCTACCAAGCTAAATATTAGCAAGACTACAATAGAGATTCTAGCAGTAAAGTAAAATGCTCTTAATACTCTATCATATAATTTAGCACCATAATTAAATCCGCAAATTGGCTGGAATCCTTGTCCTATGCCAAGCATAACAGATATTGCAAAAAATATAGTTCTGCCTACAATGGACATTGCTGCAATGGCAGCATCTCCATAGATACCAGCACTTAAATTAAGAAAAATCATTGCCACGCTACCAAGTGCCTGGCGATAAAAAGATGGTAAACCACCTCTTAGTATTTCTCTGTACATCTCCCATTTTGGAGTAAAATCTTTAAATCTAATTTTTATATTTGAACCACTATTAGAATTGAAGAATAATATCAAAAAGCTAATAAATTGGCTTATAATTGTAGCTAATGCAGCTCCCCCAGTTCCCATATTAAGTGCAAAAATAAATATAGGGTCCAAAATTATATTTAAAATTCCCCCAACTGTAATACCTATCATTGCATAAAAAGCACTGCCTTGAAAACGTAGGGTCCCATTTAATACAAATGAAGCAGACATAAAAGGCATACCTATTAAAATATATCTAATATATGCTTTAGCATGGGGAGCAATAGTTTCCGTAGCCCCTAAAGCATAAACTAATGGATCTATAAATAAAAGTCCTAGAATAGCAAGTATTGTCCCCAAAAAAATAGAAGTAAAAAATCCTGTAGCAAGTACTTTAGATGAGTATTCCCTATTCTTTTGTCCAAGGAGTCTAGAAATATAGTTTCCAGAACCCATTCCCAAAGTAAAACCTATGGCTTGTATAAGCATCATTAAAGGAAAGGCTACCCCCACTGCTCCTGATGCACTTGTGCTTATCTGACTAACGAAAAAAGTATCTGCCATATTATATATTGAAGATATAAGCATACTAATTGTCGTTGGTACAGCCAAGCCTATAACTAGTTTTTCAACAGGTTCTTCAGTCATGCTTCTAAATTTCTCATCAGCTGTCAATTCATTTTTCATCTAAAATACCACTTCCTATCAAAATAATCATTCTTATAATTGTATAACTTCTCTCTTTTTTATTACCCAAAATTTTAGAACACTCTCAATAGAATATCATATTCTTGCTTTTTTAACAAATATGTCGTATTTTATCAATAATACACTAATATATTTTCCCTATATTCTATGAAGATATTTTCTATTGTTCATATATCAATTAACCTATATTACCTTTTTAAATAACTAAAGGAGAAATACATCAATACTATAATGAATTACATGGTATAAAAGAATATTGTAAACTAGATTAAATAAATTTAGGTGCCAAAATTGGTACCCTTTTTATATTCCCT
>JAAYNS010000088.1 GCA_012520755.1 Tissierellia bacterium | reverse complement strand
CCTACACCGTATACCTCTCCAAATCCTTACCAAATTCAACACTAACCTTCTTAAACTCTTGTATATTATCAATCATCTTAGAAATTTCTTGAGTGTAGTCTTGTACAAATGCAGAAACCTCTTGAGAAGATGCAGAGTTTTCTTCAGCTATAGCTGCCAATGACTCAATACTTGAAGAAATTGTAGTAATATAATTAGTTTCCTTAGAAAGCTCATTTGTCAACTCAATAATCAAATCTGTAACATTAGTTATTGAATTTGCTGACTCCTGACTATCGTTTGAAACCTCATTCAATTTAATATTCTCGGCTTCAAGAATATTGTATTGATTACCAATATCCTCTACAAAGCCATCAATCTCATCAATAAAGGCCTCAAGAATTTCATTTATAGTTTGGACAGCTTCTTGTGAACTCTCAGCTAACTTCCTAATTTCTGAAGCAACAACAGCAAATCCCTTGCCAAACTCCCCAACCCTAGCAGCTTCAATACTAGCATTTAAAGCCAATAAATTAGTTTGCTCAGCAATACTTTCAACAGTTCCAACTATTTCAGTTACATCCTTAGCGTGATTTTGTAAAACTTGTCCCTTTTCACGAACTTGAGAAAACTCTAATAATACCTGGTTTAAACTATCAGAAGTAGACTTTAATTTTAAGAAACCATCATTTATCATTTTTGCAGTCTCTTCAAGTCTTTCTTTACCGTCATTTTCCTTTTCCACTACATGATTTAAGGATTCAACAGAATTATTCAACTGAGAAGCCACATTTTCAGTTTCCTCAGCCTGACTAATTGCACCATCAGCCACCTGATCCACAACACCAGTAATATCATTAGAAGTGTAGCTCATATTATTAGAAATTACAGTAAATTTGTCTGCAAAAGAATTGAGCTCATCAGTAGTCCCCTTGTATCCAACAAAATCAGTCTTAATACCAATCTTCACTTCATTGATTTTATTGCTAATGTCTTCAAAAAAGTCCTTTGTATCAATATCCTGGATAATAGACATATCCTTAGTAATTAGGTCATCTAAAGAAGCGTAGATTGACTTCAAAGGCCTAAATAAAGACTTACTAATAATAAAAGGGATAAATCCTGATATAGCTAAAGATACAGGAATAGCAATATTCAAACTCAAAAATCTATAAGCAAGCATTGAAGGCAATCCAACCAGTATCAAGGTTGCAAATCCAATCTTCAACTCCATTTTTTTCATAAATCCAAAGGAAAGAAGCTTGTTAAAAGCATACTTCTTTTCATAATATATATCCTCACTAAACTTGATCTCAACCTTAGTGAAGTCCTTTGTCTGCTCTAATACATTAGTATCAATTTCTTCCTTGAAGTATTTGGATGCCCCCTCTAACATTCCAAAAAAGTATGAAAACATCCCTCTTTTGGAAGAGTAAGTCATATGGGCAGTATTTTTGTTAATTGGCTTAATACCCAGTATTGGAGGATTGGCCCCAGTAATCCTCTTAGTAACAACAACATGAATATCATACATAGCAGCCAGAAAAGAATAAAGATTCTTGTATCTGAAGAAGGCAGGATAGTCCTTTGAAAATGTTAAAATATTATTATTTCCTATATTTTTCCATACTTCATCAGATGTTTTATTAACCTTATTAGCTATATAATCAACAATACCCAATGCTATCTTGTCATCTATATCTTCCATGGGGGAGAAAATCTTATCTTTATGAATATTGAAGTTATTTAGAGCTTCATTGGTCACATCATCACCATATAGCTTTCTACAGGTTTGAACCCACGCTGATACTATAGTACCTTTCAATTGAATTGCTCCTTTCTCTTGTTTATCATTATTGTACTATATCTAATATACCACAAAATATGGCAAATCCAACTAAATTATGACAAAATTTAATTTAACTGAGGAAAGTAAAAAATATAATTCAAAAGATATAATGAATATTAAAGAAATGTTAAATATGTTAAAATTATTTAAAATGTTTTGTCCAACATTTCATTGACAAAAGAAATGAGTAATAGTATAATAAAGATTTTAATTGACATT
>JAAYNS010000087.1 GCA_012520755.1 Tissierellia bacterium | reverse complement strand
TTGAATACCAAGTTGATTTTAGACTTGGAAGAGAAAAATGGCTATCTGAAGAAGGGGTATTACTTACAGAGAAGTTGGTTTCTGATGCCAATAGTAAAAGTGAAAATAGAATTAATTTAATAAAAAATGGTTTAATCAATAGTATTGATTTAGAGGAAAATAATTATAATTTTAGGATCAGATATAAATATAATGGGTCTTATGGTGAGTTTTCTAATGTAGTTAGATTAGGTTTATTGCCTTATTATGAAAATGCAAGTGATTGGGCAATTGAAGAGCTTGACAAAGCAACAGATCTTAAACTGATACCTGAATCCATTAGACAAGATATGAAAAAAGAGATAACTAGAGAGGAGTTCGCTGAGGTTATTATTAGATTATATGAACTTCAGGTTGGACAAACTGTAAATCATGAAGTCGAAGGATTTAAAGATTGTGTTAATCCAGAAGTGCTTAAAGCAGCAAAATTAGGCATTGTAAAAGGCGATGAAAATGGGAAATACTTGCCTACAGGGTATATCAAAAGAGAAGAGCTAGCAGTAATGCTGAAAAGATCCCTAGAAGTTGTGTATCCAACTATGGATTTTAAATCTGAAGAAAATCCTAGTCTTGCTGAAGAAGAAGTATCTTCATGGGCTTTTGATTCTGTGCAGTATATGCTTAATAGAGGAATAATAAGGGCTGATATAAATGGGAAGATAAACCCACAAAGTCATACTACTAGAGAAGAGGCGGTTATATATGCCTTAAGAGTATATGAGTTATTTGAGCATAAGAAATCAAATATTGCCTAAGTTAAATAATAAGAATGGACATAAATTAAACCAGTTAGGATTATTACATTAATCCTAACTGGTTTTTGTAGACTTAAGTCCAAATATGCTACCTATAAATCCTAAAATAATGGCTAGTAAAGCAGTAAAGATAAATATTGATATAAGCAATTTATCAAGACTTGGCAATATCATAAAAGGAAGAAAGTCTATGACTTTAACATATATATAATTAAATGTAAAATATATCAAAGCACTTGATATTAATCCTGCCAATACTGTCATAATAAGGCCCTCTAATATATAAGGCAATCTTATAAAGAACTCAGGAGCACCGAGAAGTCTAAGGGTATTGATTTGTTCTTTGTTTAAGTTTATTCCTTGCCTAATTATATGAGAAGTAACAATTAGTGTAGCAACACTTACAGAAATAATAATCAAGACACCTAATAAACTAATAAGACTAGAAATATCCTTTAGCTTATCAAGGATTTCCTTGTTATTTCTTACTAGTTCAACACCAGATAAGGAATTTGCCTTTTCAGTAATATTCTCGACTTCATTTAAATCAATTCTAATCTCAATATATGGGTCAAAAGGATTGTGATCAAATAGGTCCAGTATTCTTGATTCTTCTCCTAAAATTTCAGTCATATTCATTTTAGCTTCTTCTTTATTAATGTATATTACTTCTTTGACACCAGCTATTTTCTCGATTTGGTTTCCTATAGCTATCTTATTAGCTTCAGCTTCATAATATACGCTAATTTCAGCCTGATTTTCTATATCTCTTATCATAGAATCAGTTATGTATCCACCGGCGAATATTAGACTGACTAAGAAAAAAATGAATCCTAGACTTAATAAAGAAAAAAGATTTGACAATAAATCCAACTTTACAATAGTCTTAATTTCTCTAAAGAAATAATCAATATTCTTAGTAAGCCCTTTCATAGGATGCCTCCTCCAAATCAAATCTACCATTTTGAACGTGGATTTTCATAGATGTATCATAATCATTAATAAGATGAGTAGCATGGGTTGTAATTATTACACTAGTATCACTATTTCTAAAAGATGTTAAGAGCTCTAATATATTAAGTGAGTTGTCTTTATCCAAGTTCCCAGTTGGCTCGTCAGCAATAATCAACAATGGTTTTCTAGCAACTGCTCTAGCAATAGCAACTCTTTGCCTTTCCCCATAAGAAAGATTATCTACAAGGGAGTTAATTTTGTGTTTTAGTCCAACTCTTTCTATAGTTTCAAGTGCCATTTCTTTTATAAACTTCTTTGAGAAGTCTAAAAACCTCATTCCTAGGATTACATTTTCATATACTGTTCTACCATCTAGGAGTCTGAAGTCTTGAAAGATAGGTCCTATTTTTTGCCTTAATACTTGTAAGTCTTTTTTATCTATATTACCCATATTTTCACCTAAAACATTAAGTGTTCCAGTACTAGGTTTTTCAATTCCAATTAATAGCTTAATAAAGCTTGTTTTTCCAGAGCCGCTTGGACCGGTTATAAATACTACTTGTCCCGAAGGGATAGCTAGATTAACGTCTCTTAAGCCCATTGTTCCTTCTGGATACTGTAAAGATAGATTATTAGCAATAATCATTTCATCACTCCATCTCTATAGTTTTAGATTGATAAATAATTCTAAAGAATTTTCATTAATTTTTATTGATCTAATTGTGCTTCCCTCAAGATATTTATGGAAATTAAACTGTAAATATCCAAAACTAAATAGCTCTTCCATAGCAGCAAGCTCTAATTTCATACCATGGAACTCCCCTTCATCCATAATAAATTTCAGAGAAGTTTTATCATCTAACAGTATCAAGTCTCCAGACATATATAAGCTTAACTCAGGTAAGGCAAGCTCTATTTTATCATTTGAGAATAGCAAATTAGCTTCTGTTGGTAGATTTTTACTCTTAAGAACTTCATTTATATAGTCTTCCTTAATGGTACCCTTAATTCCAGTAGATGTAAATGAAATTCTAATCATATTTTCTGGAACATCACCAGTTTCAATTATTTTTACTAGTTGATTTATGGTATTAGTAAAAATAGGCTTTGATTTGCTCCATTCCTTTTCTAAAAGGTTTAAATATTCTTCGTATTTCAATTTGTTCTCTTGCAAGGATGAAAGTTTATTTTCAAGACTAGTCTTTAATAAGATAGAGTTGTCGATAGTTCTTTTCAACTCGCCTTGCCTTTTTTCTAATTCTTTTAAAGTATCATCGAGTTTTTCTTTATCCATTAGGAGTCTTTCTTTGGAGATTTCTAATTCACTCAGTAAATCAGAGGTGTTTCTAGATATATCACGGATATAATTGATTCTTTTTAATAGTGTTCCTAATGAATCAGAGCTAAGAATCAATTCCAAGTAAGTAGTAGCTCCATTTCTTTGATGACTTTTTAGAATCTCTTCCATTATATTTAAATTATGATTATATTCACTTTGTTTCTTTTCGATTTGATCTACCATGTCAAGGAGGTTTTCTTCTATATCATTAATTTCCAAGGAAATAAGTTTTTCTAAGTCTTCCATTTCCTTTATTCCCTGTACAATGAGAAATAAATCTTCAAGGACTTTCCTTTCCTCTAAAGATAAATCACTTAAATTATCCTTTACATGCTCTATTCCTGATACAGATTCTCCTTGGACTATTAATCTATCTTGTGAAGTATAGGAAGTCAGAATTAAAATTATTAGCAATCCTATAATAAGTTTTTTCATTTTCTCACCGACCTTTATATTCATATAATACTACTAATGTAAAAGGACATGCAAGCTAATAATCCAAATCCTATGCAATAGAACTTACCTTCTTATAAAAAAACAAAACTTCCTAATTATAGTATTTAATATCACTATTATGTAGGAAGGTTTATATTTCAAATCTAAGAAAGCCTTAGCTTTATCATTAAGTTTTAAGCTTTATAAAATGCTTTATATGCTTTATAGGTATTATATAAGTCTATTTTACTTACTAGTTCTATTGGTGCGTGCATACTTAGCATTGGAGTGCCGCAATCTACAACTTCAGCCCCTTTATTTGCTAATATATATGCTATAGTGCCACCACCGCCTTGGTCTACTTTTCCAAGCTCACCAACTTGCCATGCTACATGGGCTTCGTTAAATATATTCCTGATTTCAGATAAAAATTCAGCATTTGCATCATTAGAACCTGATTTACCTCTTGAACCAGTATATTTAGTGAGGGTAACGCCTTTTCCGATGTATGGTGTATTTCTTTTATCTGAAACATCTGGGAAGTTAGGATCAAATCCTGCTGTTACATCAGCAGACAATACTCTTGAATTAGCCATGGCTCTGCGTACTCCTAAATGACTAGTCACACCTTCTAAATATAGAAGTTCAGCAATTATATTTTCAAAAAACATGGATTCCATACCAGTGTTACCTTGGCTACCTACTTCTTCTTTATCTACAAATAGCCCTACTACGGTTTTCTTTGGGTTTTCAACTTCTAATACTGCTTTTAGTGATGCAAAGGCACAAACCCGGTCATCATGTCCGTGACCAGCTATCATACTTCTATCAATGCCTACATCCCTTGCTTTTCCAGCAGGTACAATTTCAAGTTCAGCTACTGTAAAATCTTCTTCTACTATTCCATATTTCTCATTTAGTAGTTTTAACACATTTAGTTTTATAGCATCGTCTTTTTCTCCATTATATGGAATGCTACCTATCAAAACATTAAGTGATTCACCAATAATACCTTCACTCATTTTCTTTTCCATTTGATCTTTTGCAAGATGAGGTAGTAAATCTGTTATATAAAAAACTGGGTCACTATCTTCTTCTCCAATTACAATATTAATTTTCTCACCTTTCTTATTATAAATAACACCATGTAAAGCTAGTGGTAAAGCTACCCATTGATATTTTTTTACTCCTCCATAATAATGAGTTTTTAATAGTGCTAAATCACCATCTTCATAGAGTGGTTGGGCTTTTAAATCTAATCTTGGTGCATCAAGATGAGACCCAATTATTTTCATCCCTCTTTCAAGGCTTTCTTCACCAATTACAAATAATACAACACCTTTGCCTTTGTTTTCTGCATATATTTTATCCCCAGCTTTAAAGCTACCTTTAGAAATTACATCTTCAAATGAGATATAACCTTTACCTTTGGCTAGCTTAATTATTTCCTCTGTGCTTTCTCTTTCTGTTTTACCATTATCTAAAAAAGTTTTATATTCTTCAGAAAAAGAAAATACTTTTTCTTTTTCGCCGTCTTTTAATTGTTCCCATGCACTAGGGAATTTTTTTATTAAATTTTCAGTCATCAAATCTCTCCTTAATATATTAAATTCTCTAATTGTATTGATTTTACAAAAAAATTTGCAGGTGTTTCATTTTGCTTTTATATCATACCCTATCTGGTGAGACAATCATCAATAATAATATTTATAATAATGCTTAATCATTTTTTGAAATATCAATGATTGTTTCCAAAGCAACTTCTATTCCTTTTTGCAAATCTTCATAATCTGTCCACTCCTCAGGGCAGTGGCTTCTGCCTCCTTTGCTTGGTACAAATATTAAACCTACATCCGTTATTTTAGCCATAACCATTGCATCATGTCCTGCACCACTTAGCATCAATTCTCTTTTTAATTCAATCTTATCACTATACTTAATAACTTTATTGATAAGATTGTCTGAAAGCTTTACAGGAGGAGCATATAGTTTTTCTGTACTTGTAAATTCTGTTCCATTTATTTTACAAGATTCTAATAATGATTCTTCTATTTTTGATTTTACTTCTTCTATACACTTTTCATCCTTTGATCTTATATCAACCATAAATTTTACTTCACCAGGCACTATATTTGCGGCTCCTGGCAATATATTCAAGACCCCAACTGTAGCTACAGTGCCACTTCCAGCTTCCTTGGCAAAGTCGCTTATTTTACTTATTACAGAAACTGCTATATCTAAAGCATCTGTTCTCATATCCATTGGAGTAGTACCAGCATGATCTGGTCTTCCCTTTACAATATATTCAATCTCTGTAAGCCCTACTATATATTCAACTATACCTATATCCATACCTTTAGATTCAAGTATTGGACCTTGTTCTATGTGAAGCTCTAAGAAGGCCTTGATATCTCCTGGCTTTCTTATGCCTTCATGAATTTTGCTAGGATCAAAACCAAAATCCTCCATAGCTTCAGCTATACTGATTCCATTTTCATCTTTATATATATCTAAATCATTTCTTGAGACTTGGCCTATCATTGCCCTACTTGCAAAAAGCCCACTTCCAAATCTTCCGCCTTCTTCTTCTATTATGCCTATAAATTCAATTGGATATTTTGGTTTAATACTATTTTCATTCAAGACCCTTGCAATTTCTAAAGCAGTTACAACTCCAGCTTGACCGTCAAAGTTGCCCCCATTCTTAACTGAATCAAAATGAGAACCTACCATAACCACTGGTCCATCTACTTCCCCTTCAAGTCTTCCCACAACATTTCCTATTGCATCTTCATATACATATAATCCAGCTGATTTCATTTGTTTTTTAATATATTCTCTTGCTCCCTTATCTTCTAAGCTAAATGACATTCTAGTTAAACCATTACCTGGTGTGGAAGTGAATTTAGCTAGTTGTTCGATATCATTCCTTATTCTTTCTAAACTTGTTTTCATATATACACACCTACCTTATAAAATCTATTAATTACTATGATATCCTTTTATACAAAGAAATGTCAATTGGATTAATGGCTATATGGTATCCTTAATCCATAAAAATATAGATTACAAACAAACTCACTAATCAAATATGATATAATAAACGAAATGATTTGTCATAAACGCCCCTACATCAACAGCATTTAATGAAAAATTAATGACAAAATAACACAATGTTTAAAGGAGTAGATATATTGAAGTCGAGATTATATGTTATAACAGCAATGCTAACATTTGGTACCATCAGTATATTTGTAAGGAAAATAGGTTTGCCCTCTAGTGTAATTTCATTACTTAGAGCAATTATAGCAAGCTTGTTTCTAATAATATATAGTGCAATTACAAATAAAAGTATATCACCTAGTAAAATAAAAGATAATTTTTGGCAACTAATTCTTTCTGGGGCCGCAATGGGATTCAATTGGATATTTCTATTTGAAGCCTATAAATATACAACTGTGTCT
>JAAYNS010000086.1 GCA_012520755.1 Tissierellia bacterium | reverse complement strand
GACTTTAATTAACAGATGATTCCCAATACTTCACCTGAATATGGTATAATAAGGTTAAGTTAAACGTTGAAATATTCGGAGGTTGATGGATTATGCTAGGTAAAAATAGTGGACAAGTTGACATGTTAGCCAGAATAAATGGTGCCAGGCACTTAACTTATTAACTTATCTAAGAATTTGAGAAATAGGAGGATACCATGACAATACTAATCTTAATATACGGACTTATTATAGGTTCCTTCTTAAATGTATGTATATATAGGATACCTCGAAGTGAAAGCATTGTATGGCCAGGGTCTCATTGCCCTGGATGCTATACTGGACTTAGATGGTATGATAATATACCTGTGCTTTCATACTTTCTACTTAAAGGTCAATGCAGGTATTGTAGGGAGAAGATCTCCCTGCAATACCCTCTTGTTGAAACCTTAAATGCAATTGTTTATATTATTATGTATTATAAATTTTCTTTTACAATAGACTTTGTCTTTTACTCCCTCTTATCTTCTCTTTTAATCATTATTGGTTTTATAGACCTAAAGGAAATGATTATCCCTGATGTTTTGGTTATTGGTATATTAGTTTTAACTCTTATATACAAAGGGGTTAATTATCTATTATATGGTATTACAGCAAACCTATTATATAGTCTAGGTGGAATGTTTATAGCTGGAGGGATGTTTTTAGCTATTCTTATATTGTCTGGTGGTGGCATGGGTGATGGAGATGTAACCCTTATAGGTGCTCTAGGATTTGTTTTAGGCATTAAATACATATTACTTACAGTATTTTTGTCATTTGTTATAGGTGCTATTATTTCTATATTTTTATTAATTACAAAAATTAAAACAAGAAAAGACCCTATACCATTTGGACCATTAATTATACTAGGATTTTTTATAACAGTTTTATTAGGTGAAGAATTGATTAATTTATATATAGATTTACTTTTCTAAAATGTTCACATATGTAAACTACTTAGAAGGGGTGGCTTTCAATACTACTTCTATGAACTAAAGACAAAAGAGGTGTAATCTATGAGGATTTTCACAAGGAAGAATGTACTTTCCTTTGATTTTACAAACACAGAGATAAAAGTAGTAGAGGGTAAGTATTCTAGAAAAGGTCTAGTAATTGATAAAAGTATTTCTGTTCCAGTAGCAAGGGATATATACTGGGATGGAATAATTCATGATATGGAACATATTACATACCTCTTGGGACAGGCCCTCAATTCTAACAATATGGCTTTAGGTGAAGCTTATGGGGTTATTAATACTACAGAAATACTAACTAGAGGGATAATGATTCCAAAGGTAGAAGATAATGAAATAGATTCTATTATCCATTATCAATTAGAAGACTATATCCCAATTAATGCTGAGGATTACGTTGTAAATCATTTAAAACTTGGTCCTATAATGGATGAGGGCATAGAAAAAATTAATTTAATGCTTGTATGTGTACCTAAATCAATAGTTGAATCACATTTAAGCTTGATTAAAAAACTTAAATTAAAACCCATGGTTTTAGATTATAGTGGAAATGCAATAAGAAAACTTTTGATGATAAATCAACAAATAAATGGAAGTAATGAGATTACTGGTAGTATTGCAGCTATAGGCTTTGGATATGAATCTTCAATAATAAATATTATTGATGGAGATCTTTTGAAAGTGTCACGGCTTGTAGATATTGGATGGAAATATCTAATTGAATCCTTGAGTCATGTATTCCCTGGACTCAATGAAAATGAGATAAAGGAAAAAATAAATGCCTTAACTAGCATTGACGAGGATTATGAATCTAATACTGATGAGTATAAAGTTATTAATGGTGTAAAAACATATATTAATTCTGTCTTTCCTAATATAGATATGATATTCAGGTATTATAGTGCAGGTCAAGTAGGAAATGATGTAGATTATATTGTCCTACTTGATGGCTTATCTAATATAGATGGAATAGAAAAAATGTGTACGAATTTCTTCAATAAACCAACTATAAGGATGAAATCTTTAAATCGAGTTAAGTTTGATGGAGACCTTTCTAAATATGCAAATGCAATAGGTGGCTTGATACGATTAGGTGAGGTGAAGAAATGAGAGATTTGAACTTCTTTGAGCCATATATAGAAAAACGACAGTTTAAATTAGATAGGATATTATTTTTATATTTTTTATTGTTAGTATGTATAATTGGTGTTTTTCTACTAGGAATTTATAATCAAATCAGAATAAACCTCTTAGAAAACCAGATAGAAAAACGCTTGGAAGCAACTGAAAATCCTAAAACCCTTAAAAAAGTAAATGAAATAAAAGAACTTGAAAAAGAAATGATTGCTTTTAAAGAAGAAGTAGACAGAATTATTGAACTAGATAGAATTATTGAGGAAACAAGTGTTATTAATGAGGAATTATTATATGATATTAGGTCAAAAATGCCAGGTGATTTATTTCTAACAAACTTTAGTGCTAATGATAGGAGTGTACAGATCTCAGGAGTTTCAAGAGATAGTTATTCTATAGCTGAGTTTAGTAAAGGGCTTGAATTGATTAATAATGTTGAATCAGTTTTTGTATCAAGCATAAACAATATTGAGGACT
Source organism: Tissierellia bacterium (assembly GCA_012520755.1). Classification (GTDB taxonomy): domain Bacteria; phylum Bacillota; class Clostridia; order Tissierellales; family Tissierellaceae; genus UBA3583. The sequence continues at coordinate 4,222 of JAAYNS010000086.1, read as the reverse complement.
ATTATAGTTTTGTTTTGAATTTGACTTTCAAGGATGTGGGTATGGATGAAAAGCAAACTGTTGAAGACTAGAAAATTAAATTTACGTCCCTTTACAAAGAAAGAGAAACAACTATTGACTTTGCTTGGGATAGTATTGATAATTTATTTATCAAATAACTTTTTCCTCTCTCCTCAGGCGGAGGAAATAGGCGACTTAGAGAGACAAAAAGTTGAGTTAGAGACGAAAATATTTGATATGAACAATACATTAAAAAGAGAAGAAAGTATTAATAAAGAATGGGAAATGTTACATAGAGAAAGAAATGAGATTTTAAAAAACTATTTCCCTGTTTTAGACCAAGCACAGATAATATATTTACTAAATGATTTGCTTGTAGATCATAGGGTTGCTATTAGTGATATGAACTTTAATAAAGCCGCTGTAGAAGATGTAGGTGGGATGAATGTTTGGCAAATGGGCATATCCATACCCTTTGATGGAAGTTATGATGGGATAGTAAGCATTGTTGAATCAATAGGGACAAGTCCTAGAAGGATATTAGTAGACTCTTTATCAATGGATAGGAAAAGTAATGATGAGTTGGCTGGAAATATGTCCTTAAAGATATATAGTCTGGAAGGAATTGCTGAAACTAATCCAGAGGTAGTTTTTGTTGAAACAGTAGATAGTAGTGGAGAAGGATCCTTATTCGGTTCATTTGAAGGTTACGATATAAATGCTGAGGAGATATCTGGCTTGGGGGCTAGCACAGCAATAGATGATCTTGATTATACAAAAGTATACAAACTTCATGATTTTGAAAGTAGAAATTATACTTTTATACCATCAAATAAGAGTATAAAGGGGGATACGGTTCCTTCAACTATAAGTAAATCAGGTAAATATTCTTTAAGATTTGAATATAATATGCTTGCCTTAGATGAAGAAAACAGAGCATATATAGGTTTAGGATCTAATGAAATAGAATTAAAGTATCCACCAAATACTATAAGTATGTGGGTTAATGCATTTGGATACTCGCCTGGTACATTAGGAATGAGATTTAGAACTCAAGATGGACAAGATATAGATACTGTAGTGGAAGAGGGGATATCCTGGCTAGGTTGGTCTAATCTTGAGACAGTACCACCGCAAGATTTAAGTCTTTACCCATTAAAACTTACACATTTGTACTTTGAATTACCTTATAACAGGGATGATTTTGGTGTTTTCTTAATCGATAAACTGGAAGCCTACTATCCAGTAAATGAGGATTCAAATGTAAATAACCAATCAATATATGACTTTTATATAGTACAAGCTGGTGATACTGTAAGCAGCATTTCTAGAAAAATATATGGTACTACATCATATAAAAATGAAATTATGAAAAACAATAGCTTGACCTCCGGTGATGTATTGCCTGCAGGAAAAGTATTAGTATTAGTTAGGAGGTAGAGCAAGATGAGAAAGAAAAATAGGATATTAATAATTACTATAGCTTTAATAATTATATTTAATACTGGGCAGGTCATTGCAGCTACCAATCCAAGTTATGATGAAGGATATGATGTTGGTTATGAATGGGGAGCAAAAAATTCGGATAGTAGCCTGTCTGCTAGAAATGTATATGATAACGAATACTATGAATCATCGGAACATCGTAAGATTATATCCAAACTAGGCGATAAATATATTGAGAGGGACTTTAGAAACGGGTTTTTAGATGGTTATGACGATGGAGTTGATAAAAACCAGGCAGTAGACTATGCAAGTAGCTTAGGTAGATTACTGGGTGAAATTTATGGTGCAAGGGATTTTCAAAATGGAGAAAAATCTGACTGGAGAGATGCTCTTCCAAGTGATAGACAACTTAGGACTATGTTTAACTTAAGAAGATTTGATTCAGCTTATGAAGACGGATTTATTGATACATTCAAGATATCTTTTGAGGAATACTATATTAAAGGATTTGATAAAGCTATATTTGAACCTGCAAAAGTTTCCCTTGAACAAGGGATTTCTGATGGAGAAGAGCTTGGAACTATATTTGGTGCTGTTTTTGGATCAAAGGATTATTATGAAGGTAAAGACAATGATTATACCAGGGATTTGCCTTCTGAAAGGACTATTAGAACTGAGTATTCACTAAATAAGGACTCTGATGAATATAAGAATGGATTTTTATCTGGTTTTATAAGAGCCTATGAAGAAGCTTATAATAAGGCATATAGAGAAGCAAATATCAACAATACATTGAGAAATGAACAGTCTGCATATTCAGATGGGCAAGAAGTAGGAACAATTGCAGGACAGATGCAAGCTACTAATGATTATATGACAAAATTAAACAATGATTGGAAAAGATCCATACCAAATGATAGTTTTATAATAAATGAGTTTAACTTATCTATCCAAACAGCTAAATACAGGGATGGGTTTATATCTGGTTATTATGATGGATACTCCAGTGGGTATAATGAAAGGTTTAACGACTTAAGTCAAGCTGCAGGTAGTCAAAAATTAAAATCAGAGATTATCCCAATTTCTGGTGGTCAAGTTACTAGTGCAGATGGTAGTTTTTCTATAATTGTTGAACCTGGGACCTATTTTCATGATGTAAATCTTAATATAACTACATCTTATGATGCAAGTGATAGACAATATGGACCATTGATTAAATCATCAGACAGCTATAATATCAGTATAATAAATTCATCTGGAAATGCAGATGATAAAAAACCTCTAACTATAAGCATTGAATACTATGGAGATAAGCAAAAAGGTGGTATTTATAGATTAGATGATTATAGATGGATGTATATTCCAACTACTATTGAAGATGGGAAAATGACAGCAGAGCTTAAGCCAAGTAGTTTAAATCAAGGTGCTACTACTTATAGTGCCTTTGTAGATGCAAATGCTATGGTTTTTACAGATGCAAGAGGACATTGGGCAAAGGATGAGATTGCTACATTTGTTAGAAGAAATGTAATAAATGGATATAGCGATATGACATTTAAACCTGATAGGAATATTTCAAGAGCTGAATTCCTAACATTGTTAAGCAGAGTTTATAATTGGAATACAAGTTATTACACAGAAAACTTATATGCATTTAAAGATGCTGATAGCTTTGGAAATTTTAGTAACATAATAAGCTATGGCTTAAGCCATAATTACATCAATGGATATTCAGATGGAACTTTTAAACCAAATAATCCAATTACTTATAATGAAGTAGATATTATTATGAATCGTGTTATAGGATATGGGTCATTCAAGTGGATTGATATAGCTAATGATATGCTCTATGAAAAAAAGGTTCGTTCAAGTAGTTTTCATAATATGAATGATAAAATTACTAGAGCAGAGGTGGTATATATGCTCTACAAAATTACGGAGTAAAACAATGAATAGTATGAAGGGCTATACATTGATTGAACTAATGCTTGTATTTGCCCTTATATTAGTTTTTTTATCAATAGCTATTCCACAAGTTGAATTTTGGGGGCGTTTTAATGAACAACAACAAATAAGACAATTGAAGAGGGACATTCTATATGCTAAAACTCAGGCAATTGTAAAGGGTAATATTCATGAAGTTAGTTATGACATAATAAACAATAACTATATAATTAAAGAAAATGTTAATGTTCTCAAAAGAGTAAATTTAGAGAATGGTCTAAAGTTTGTATATACAAGTTCTGATACGGTTATATCTTTTTCACGTACTGGAGCGCCTTTAAAGAGTGGTACAATAATTTTAGAAAACAAGAATAAGAAAAAATATACTATTACCATAACACCAGTTGTAGGTAAAGTAAACATAAAGGTACAATAATGAAAAGGAGAGGCTTTACTTTAATTGAAGTAATTGTTGCCATGTGCTTACTTGGGATGGTATCTGTCTTTACTTGTACTACACTATCGATGACAGTAAGTGAGTTTAACAAAATTAGATGTAGAAACGAGATGAACTACATTGGGGAAATGGTTATAGAAAAACTAAAAACTGAGGATGCATATGTGAAAGAAGTACTAGAAAAAGTCGATGAACTAGGGCAGACAAACTTTGTAGATGAAGGCTTTGATAGTGACAAATACATAGTTACTATATTTAAAGACTATGGAAGTAATAAGCTACTAGAGATTTCTGTAAAAATACTTCATAATTACCAGGAGAAAGAACCTATTTATGTTGATTTTAAAGCGGCGATTCCAAGATAAAAGTGGATTT
>JAAYNS010000085.1 GCA_012520755.1 Tissierellia bacterium | reverse complement strand
GATCTTTCTTTATATAGCTTGTTTTAATCATAAAATTATTGAACAATACTTAACTCTGTATATTATAGCCCGTAAAATTGGGCCTTAAACAAATAATAACGCATAAGACAGGTTTACCCATTGCTTATGCGTTAAAAGTGCGTTAAAATCGATTTTGACAAGCTGTTTTTTGTTAAATTTCTTTATCTTGTTTCTACACATTTTTTTATTCGTTTTAATCCTTGGTTTATGTTGTCGATAGATGTTGCATATGATAATCTGACAAAATTATCATCTCCAAAAGCTATTCCAGGTACAACTGCTACATTTGCCTTTTCTAAAAGGAAATTTGTAAAATCTAGGGAAGATTCAATTTTATATCCTTGAATTGTTTTTCCTTTTAGTTTGCTGAAATTAAGCATAACATAAAAGGCGCCTTTAGGTTCTTTGCAACTTAAACCTTCAATAGAATTAATCATATCAACCATATATAATCTTCTTTTGTTAAATTCTCTTTTCATTTCTGCAATGTTAGTCTGATCTTCTTCAAGACCCACTACGCTAGCATACTGTGAAATAGATGTTGGATTAGATGTAGTATGGCCTTGTATATTACTCATTACTTTAATAATATTTTTTTCTGCTGCAGCGAATCCAATTCTCCATCCAGTCATTGCGTAAGTTTTAGACATACCATTAACTACAATTGTTAACTTTTTTATATCTTCATTTAGTGACGCTATACTAATATGCTTATAATCGCCATAAATTAGTTTTTCATACAATTCATCAGATATAACCATAATCTTATTACTAACAGCCCAATTTGCAATCTTTCTTAGCTCTTTCTCAGTGTAAATACTTCCTGTTGGATTACTTGGGGAGTTTAAAATAACAGCTTTAGTATTCTTTGTCTTAACAGCCTCTAAGTCTTCAACATTAAATTTAAAATCATTCTCTTCCTTAGTATATATAATTACTGGCTTTCCACCTGCTATCTTTACCATTTCTGGATAGCTAACCCAATATGGAGCACTAATTATTACTTCATCATTAGGATTTAAAATAGCCATTAAAGCGTTGTAGATTGAATGCTTACCACCATTTGATACAATAATATTTTCTATATCATATTCTAGTCCATTATCTCTTTTGAATTTATTACATATTGCTTTTTTTAATTCATTTATTCCAGATACAGGAGTATATTTTGTTAAACCTTCTCTTATTGCTCTAATTCCTTCATCTTGAATATTTATCGGAGTATTAAAATCTGGTTCACCAACACTAAAACTAATAATGTCTATTCCTTTATCTTTCATTGCTTTAGCCTTAGCTGTTATTTCTAAAGTGACAGATGGTTCTATATTTAAACCTTTTTTTGATAAAGTAATCTCCATATTATCCCTCCATTACATTTGTAAATTTTATTCTTTATATATATCTTTTAACACATTGTTTATAAGAAGTAAAGAATTATCTATATGTTCTTTACTCTGCAGTTTAATAATCTTATAATGGTTTATACCCTTGTCGGTAATCCTATATCTTTTTATAGATCTTTTATTAGGTTCATCCCACCAACCTTCAATAAATCCGTTTTTTTCAAGATCGTTTAATAATGGATAAATCATTCCATAAGAAGGACTCCATTTGTCATCTAATCTTCTAGTTATTTCATCCTTCAAACGATTACCATAATAATTTTTTTCAATTAATAAATGTAAAATATATAGTTTTACAAATTGAGTGGTACTGAGTGTTGTTGGAAATAGTCTTTGTCTTTCAGCTTTATACATTAATAGACCTCTCTTTCATTGCAGCTATGCTATCAAACCCCACATAATAATTTCCTAGTATATTTGGTTCTCCATGATAATCAGATCCACCCGTAATTAATAATTTATTCTCTCTTGCTATAGTCTTATAAATAATAATTTCATGCAAATTATGCTTGGAATGTATACATTCTATTCCATCTATACCACATGTTATGGCATGGTGTATTATACTTTTGTCTTTAAGTAAGCCAGGATGAGCTAAAACTGAGATTCCTCCTGTATTTTTGATTAAATCAATCACTTCATTAACGCTAAGGTGGAAACGTTCAAAGTATGCTTGTTTACCTCTGCCTAAGTATTTATTAAATGCTTCTTGAGTATTTTTTACTACGTTTTTTTCTACCAGCGCTTTAGCAATATGAAGTCTTCCAACATTATTGTCACTAGTATGTTGTAAAATACTATCTAAATCAAGAGTGATACCAATTTCTTTAAGTTTATTAATAATTCTAAGGGCCCTTTCATATCTAGAATTTTGTAATTGAATAACAGTATCTAACAGAAAACTATTATTATAATCAATAAAGTATCCTAGAATATGTACTTCTTCGTCTTTGTAAATGCAACTGAACTCAATACCTGGAATTATATAAAAGTTATTATGTTCTTTTCCTTCTTCTATAGCCAAATGGATTCCAGAGACTGTATCATGATCAGTTATTGCTAGTCCACTTAATCCTTTTTCTATAGCTTGTCTAACAACATCTTTTGGATCATATTTTCCGTCTGAGAAACTAGTATGCACATGCAAATCATATTTCATAGATAACCTCCTATAAAAAACCTGCCAAAAGGCAGGTTTTATCTCGGTTCAATAATTAACTTTATTGCAGTTTTCTCTTCCCCATCTACTAAGATATCTGTAAATGCTGGAATACATATTAAATTAACACCAGAAGGTGCAACAAAACCTCTAGCTATTGCAATTGCTTTTATAGCTTGATTCAATGCACCAGCACCAATAGCTTGGATTTCAGCTGAGCCATTTTCTCTTATAACTCCTGCCAAAGCACCTGCCACTGAATTTGGTTTTGACTTTGATGATACTTTTAATACATTCATTACTATAGCCCCCCTCTATGAAACAAAATATATTAGTATATCAAATACTACATTAATTACTTAGCATATTCGATGGCTCGTGTTTCACGAATAATATTTACTTTAATCTGACCAGGGTAATCTAGTTCAGATTCTATTTTCTTAACAATATTTCTAGCAGTATGAACCAATTCATTTTCACTAATATCTTCAGGTTTTACTAAAACTCTTATTTCTCGACCAGCTTGTATAGCATAAGATCTTTCCACACCTTCGAAAGAATTCGCAATGTTTTCAAGCTTTTCAAGACGTTTAATATATGATTCAAGACTCTCTCTTCGAGCTCCTGGTCTAGCAGCTGAAATTGCATCTGCTGCTTGTACTAATACTGCTTCAATAGTTTGTGGTTCAATATCACCATGGTGTGCTACAATTGCGTGTACTACTTCTTTTGATTCTTTGTACTTACGAGCAATATCAGCTCCTATTTCAACATGAGGACCTTCCACTTCATGGTCTACAGCTTTACCTAAGTCATGTAGCAAACCTGCTCTTTTAGCTAATTTAACATCAGCTCCAAGCTCGGCAGCCATTATTCCAGCTAGCTCAGAAACTTCGATGGAATGATTCAGTACATTTTGTCCATAACTTGTTCTGTATTTTAATCTACCTAAAAGTTTTATAATTTCTGGATGTAGTCCATGTACTTCAGTATCAAAAGCTGCTCTTTCTCCTTCTTCACGAATTGTGTTTTCAACTTCCTTGGCTGCTTTTTCTACCATTTCCTCAATTCTAGTAGGATGGATTCTGCCATCTACGATTAACTTTTCCAATGCTATCCTAGCAACTTCTCGTCTAATTGGATCAAATCCTGATAATACAACAGCTTCAGGAGTATCATCTATAATTAAATCGATACCAGTTAACGTTTCCAAAGTTCTAATGTTTCTACCTTCTCGACCTATAATTCGACCTTTCATCTCATCATTAGGTAATTGTACAACTGTTACAGTGCTTTCAGCAACTTGTTCAGCGGCACATCTTTGTATTGCTGTAGTTATAATTTCTCTAGCTTTTTTATCCGCTTCTTCTTTTGCTTTGGATTCTACTTCTTTAATCATAATTGCAGATTCATGAGATATCTCTTTCTTTATTTCATTCAATAAAACATCTTTTGCTTCTTCAGACGTTAATCCAGATAATCTCTCAAGCTCTAGGGTTTGCTGCTTGTATAAATCATTTATTGATTCTTCTTTTTCATCTAAATATTTACTTTTCTTTGCTAAGATTTCTTCTTTCTTCTCTAGGGATTCAGATTTTCTATCTAGTATTTCTTCTTTATTTAATACTCTTCTTTCTAGTTTTTGTATTTCATTTCTTCTTTCCCTATTTTCTTTTTCAGCTTCTGTTCTTGATTTGTGAATTTCTTCTTTTGCTTCTAGCAAAAGCTCTTTTTTACGTGCTTCTCCATTTTTTTCAGCTTCTTCAGCTATTCTTTTTGCTAACTCTTCAGCATTCTTTATCTTTCCTTCGCCTATATATCTTCTAATAAAATAACCAGCGATTATTCCAATAATTAAGCCTAGAATTATAAAAATCAAATTGTCAATAATAAACACCTCCATTTTATTAAATTTTCAAGTTCCAAGATACATTCACATTCAAATAAATCACAAGTAGAGAGTATTCTCTCTCATTAATATTTATATATCATTGTATGGTTACACACTTTTAATTTTATTACTTTTATTTAAATATGTCAAGCCAAGAAAGCTTTGAAAGCAGACTATCTATAGTAGAGAAATAAGGTTATTCTTCTATTAGGGTACATATACTTTCTGAATTTACTAGCTGAACCTTATAAGCTTGATTAGCAATTGCAGAAAGATGTTGATTATGTGTTACCATAATAATCTGTCTACTAAACATTTCTGAAGTCTCTTTCAGAAAATCACCTACATTATATATATAGTCTTCGCTAACATGTTTAGCAGGTTCATCTAAAATCAACGGACCTTCTATAGGTGGTTTATGAATTTGTAGAAAAGCTATTCTTAATGCTAAGGATACAATATCTACTACTCCCCCACCCCTCGAAAGTTCAGGTTTGGTTTTTATAGTAAACTCATCAGTTATATTAGTTACATAGAATTCAGCATTTGCCTTATTTCTTAGTTCGCTAAGTTCTATTTCAAATTCAACATTTGATTCAAAAATATATTGTAGACATTTTGTTACTAAAGTTTCTATTTGAGATTTTGCTTGTTCTCGTGCGAATTCAGATGTTTTTTGGAAGAGTAGAGTTACCTCTTCAAGTAGTTCAATTTGTTCTTTAATTTCTGAAAGCAAATTATTATTTTTATTTAATTGTTCAATTAATATATCTCTTTTACCTTCTTCTTTTGCCACAATTTCTTTAAGAAGTGTAATGTTTTTTTCTAATTGATTAAGTCGTTCCTTCATAATATTTATACCTACTTTTCAAGTAAATCCTTGGGCAACAGTTTATTAGATTCTTTAAATAAATTATTGATCTCCAAAGTCAGTTTGCTTATTTCGTTTTCTAATTCTTCTGGTTTTACACCTAACTCAGCTAATTCTTTAATTATTTCATTCTCTTGTTGTTTTAATTGTTCTAATCTTGCTTCTGCTCTATACTTTAGAGACTTAGCTTTTTCCAGATTCTCTTTTAACTGACTTAACTCTTTTTCATAATCCATACTTTAACCTCCTATATAATGACTTATTATATGATTGATTTTATCCTTATCTATATTGCTAAAACAATATGGGCAAATTTCAAGTTTCTTTAAGACGTATTGATATTTATCTAATTGCTTATTAATTTCTAACTGAATACTATTAATAGAATCTTTTACATCCTTTATGTTTTTTTTAATTGTAATAAAATATTCATAATGTTTGTGTAAATTTGTTAACATATATAAGTCGTTGCTTAATTTCAAAATACTTTCATCTATACTTTCAATACCTTTAAACTTACTTATATATAATTCTCCAATTTTCATATTATTTATTGTATTGTTATACAAGTTATTATAATGATTAAGTTTGTCTATTTTTCGAATACTTATTGATATCTTTTCTATATTATTTGTGACAGAATCAGTTTTTCTAACATTATTTATTATATAATTAATTCTATTTATTTCTTCATTATATGACCTTTTCATGCTAAGTAATGATTTTAATTGACGATGTTTTACATACTTGTTTTCCAGCAAGAGGATATTGCCTTCATATTCTGGCAGACTCTCTAATTTAGATGAAATAGAACTATACTTTGAGATTTCATTTTTTGTTTTATTTAAGTTTGTATTCCTATGATTTAGATACTTATAATTAAATAGTTTGAGTTCTATATCTTTTATATTTTCATCTAATCTACTAATGATAGTTAATTTGTTTAAGGTATAACTTAATTGTTCTTTCTTATGATTAATTTCTTTAAGTAAATTATATAATTTTTCATATTTTTCTAATCTAGCATAATTATCGGTTATTCTATCTTTTAAAAGTATGATTTTATTAAGGCTTTCCTTTAATTCTACTAAATAATCATATTCTTTAATTTCTTTTTGCAATTTTATTGAGTTTTCTTCTAGATTCTTTTGTGTAGTATTTAAAGCTCTAATATCCTTTAAAACCTCTCTTAATGCATCATCAACAATATTCACGCCGACTAATCTACCAATAGCACTAGCCCGTGTACTTGACTTTTCGGACAATAAAAAAGGTCTCTCTAGTTGTTCACCTAAATTAATTGAGTTATACTCACTACTATCCAAATATATCTTCTTAATGCTTATTTCATCTATTATTTCTTCTGGAATATTAGAACCGAATCCTTCAAATATCATTTCCTCGCCATTATTCTTTATTAAAAGATATTGGTTTTTAGATTTACTTCTGTATCTTTTTAAAACAGTGTTATCATTAAATTTTAATGTGACACTACATTGATTTTCATTTTCTCTTATAAAATAGTCTCCATATGGCTCATTATATAAAACCCATTTTATCCCTCTAATGATAGCAGATTTGCCTGAATCTGATGAGCCAACAATAACATTTAGTTTTTCATCAAATTCTAATATAGAGTGTTTATGTGATTGAAAGTTTTCTAATGTCACTTGTTTAATATATTTCATTAAATCACCTATAGATCTTTCATTTGAGTTTGTGCAATTCTTTTTAGTGCTTCTTCTTTTACCTTTTCTGGTACTCCTTCTGACATAGATACTTCAATTAGAATATCATTAATATCCATTTTTTCGAATTCTACAGCTGAATCAATAGTTTGCTTAAATTCAAACAATCTTTCGCTTTTAAATACAGCTTTTTCTATTTGAGATCTATCAAGTACTAGATTTCCATCTAATGCAGAATTTAATTTTTTATAGCTTATTGAGATGGTGTCTTTTAATTGAATAATTGCAACTTGTGGCTTTCTTTCAATTTCGTTTAAGCTATTAGTAATTCTTACTAGACTACCTGGATTTATAAAGTACTTATTGTCTATTGTAATAGTATCAAATCCAGAGTGATAATGACCTGATAATGTTATATCTGCTTTTGTATCCTTGATATCATCAATTAATGTATATGGTATTCCTTTTACAAATGGTTTATCAATTAACATTCCATGTACAACATGTATTGAAAAATTAGCATCTTCATCTACATCTTTTAATATATATTTATCTTTACTTATATCACTATCAATATCATAGGTATAAGGTTGACCAGTAATTTGGACTTTTAATTCATTATCTGTGAAGAAGATTTTTTCGTTTTTGTTGATAACTTTAATAAAATCTAATTCTCCCAATAAGCCCAAAATAGTTCTATTTATTGTATTAGGATTGTGACCAAATATATCATGATTTCCACTTACAATATAGAAAGGTTTTTTAATTCTTTTAAATATTTTTGCAAATCTACTTACAATAGAAATAGATATATCTGGCCTATCAAAAAAATCGCCACCATGAATAATATAATCAATATTTTCTTCATGTATTATATCAATTATTTCGTACAATTTGTTTTCTAGACTTTGAACAAAATCATCTATTCTATTTTTTGGGTTTAACCCCCTAATATGTGTATCTGTCATAAATAGTATTTTCAAAAAAAACACTCCTATAAGAAAACCTCCTATTTAAGGAGGTTAGATTTATAATTTACTCTTATGAATCCTCTAACTTATCATCAATATTATCATTCATTTCACCATCTGAAGATAAATTATAAAATGCTCTTACTTTTTCATCTATTTCTTGAGCAATTTCAGGATTTTCGGATAAAAAGGCTTTAGAATTTTCTCTACCTTGTCCTAGTTTTTGATCATTATAACTAAACCAAGAACCAGATTTATTAACTACTCCAGCGCTTACTCCAGAATCCAGGATTCCTCCTATTTTAGATATACCTTCACCATACATTATATCAAATTCCGCTTGTTTAAAAGGTGGTGCAACTTTATTTTTAACTATTTTAACTCTAGTTCTATTACCGATTATTTCATCACCTTTTTTAATTGAGTCAATTCTTCTAATATCAAGTCTTATACTAGAGTAGAATTTAAGTGCCCTTCCGCCAGTAGTGGTTTCTGGGTTTCCAAACATTATTCCTATTTTTTCCCTTAATTGATTTATAAAGATTATAGTTGATTGCGATTTATTAACAGCCCCTGCAATTTTTCTCAAAGCTTGGGACATTAGTCTAGCTTGTAGTCCCATGTGGCTGTCTCCCATTTCACCTTCAATTTCAGCTTTTGGAACTAAAGCAGCTACAGAGTCTATAACTATAACATCAATAGCACCACTTCTTACTAAAGATTCTGCTATTTCTAATGCTTGTTCACCAGTGTCAGGTTGAGATACTACTAGATCTTCGACCTTTACTCCTAATCTTTGTGCATATGTGGGATCCAAAGCATGTTCAGCATCAATAAAAGCTGCGTTACCACCTAATTTTTGAGCTTCTGCAATAATATGTAAGGCTACTGTTGTTTTACCTGATGATTCAGGGCCATAAATTTCTATTATTCTTCCTCTAGGTACTCCCCCAACACCTAGTGCTATGTCTAATTCTAATGATCCAGTTGGTATGACTTCTAAATTGAGTTTAGCACCTTCTCCTAGGCGCATTACAGAACCTTTACCAAATTGTTTTTCTATTTGAGATAATGCAAAATCCAACGCTTTTTTCTTATCGTTATTCTCAGTCATAGTTTTCCAGTTAAACTGGAATCACCCCTTTCGATTAATTCGAACGTTAGTTCTATACATTTATATTACATCAGTACAAGCAATAAGTCAATTAAAAAATTAAATAAATTTTTGTATTTCAAAAAGAGATTTAATGGCGGCTCTTTCTTGAATTGTTGCTCTATTCCCTGAAAAAATATTTTTAATAACCTTATATTCCTTTCTATTCATAACACAAAAGTAAACTAATCCTACAGGCTTTTCCTTAGAACCCCCATCAGGCCCTGCTATTCCTGTAACAGACAGTACAATGTCTGAATCTGTTTTATTCAATAATCCTTTGGCCATTTCAAAGGCGGTTTCTTCGCTTACTGCCCCATACCTTTCCAAAGTATCAACACTAACATTTAATTCATGAATTTTTGCATTATTACTATAAGTAACGATAGCTCTATCAAATACTCTTGATGCGCCAGGTACACTTGTAATTTTGCTTGATATTAAACCTCCTGTACATGATTCACATAAGGATAGTTGCATGTTTTTTTCTCTTAATAGGTCCACTACTATTTCAGCTATTGATTTATTATCAAAACCATAAATATAATCATTAAAATTATCTTTTATTACTTTAATCTTTTCATTGATTTTATGGTTTAAAGCTTCTTTGTTGTCACTTTTTCCTATTATTTTAATCTCAACTGTTCCACTTTTAGCATAAGTAGAAATATTAAAGTTATCTTCATATATATCTAGATTTTTAAGTTTCTCTTCTAAATTTGATTCACCAATTCCAATAGTATTTATTGATCTAATTATGATATTACTATCTGTTATAAGCATTGGAGTAACATAATCATTGAACATAGGAATCATTTCATTAGGTGGACCTGGTAACATTATCAGTTTTTTATTATTATATTCCAAAAATATTCCTGGTGCAGTACCATTATCATTTTTTATTAGTATAGAACCTTTTGGTTTTAAAGCTTGTTTTCTATTATTATTTGACATGGTTACATTCATTCTTTTAAATCTTTTATAAATTTCATGTTCTAAATCAATATCTTTTTCTAGTTCTAAACCTAATACTTTTGCAATTGTCTCTTTAGTTAGATCATCTTCAGTTGGACCTAAGCCGCCAGTTGTAATAATTACATCAGCTCTATCCAGTGCAATCCTTATGACACTACTCAATTTCTCTACACTATCTTCTACAGAAGTATGATAACATGGTTCAATACCTAAATCTGATAGTTTGCTAGAAAGAAATTTTGAGTTGGTGTTTAATATACTACCAATCATAATTTCTGTACCAGTTGTAATAATCTCAGCTTTCATAATTTCATCTCCATTAAATGTCGTTTACGTCAAAGACCGCTCTATTTTTATATATGTAGTCTATACCAGATAAAACAGTAAAAAACAAAGCTATGTAAATCAGTATCATATCCAAAGGGACATTTAATTTATGGAATGGCCAATTATCTAGTAATAGTAATGGAATGGCTATTAATTGCGTAATTGTTTTAAATTTCCCTAGAGGACTTGCAGCAATAGTTATACCTTCAGAAGCTGCTATAACTCTAAAACCAGTTATTGCAAACTCTCTACTCATAATCAGTATTACAATCCATGCTGGTACTTTGCCAACCTCTACTAGATAAATTAGGGCGGCAGAAACCAATATTTTATCAGCTAATGGATCAAAAAATTTACCAAAATTAGTTATAAGATTTTTGTGTCTTGCAATATAACCGTCAAGAGTGTCTGTAATAGCTGCTATAACGAAAATAGCTGTAGCCATATATGTGTTATTAGGTATATTAGAATAAAGAACTAATAAAAATATTGGCACTAAAACTATCCTAAAAATGGTTATCTTATTTGCTAGATTCATCTGCTAACACCCCTATTAAATCATATTCTAAATACTCAGTCACCTTTATTTTCACATACTCACCAATCTCTAAAAGTCTATTACTATCTACATATACTACTCCATCAATTTCAGGACTGTCCATGTATGACCTACCAATGTAAATATTATTACCTGAATACTCTTCAATAAGTATATCATAGGTATTTCCTAATTTTGACATCATCATATCTTCTGAAATGTACTTTTGCAATTTCATTATATTTTCTTTTCGTTCATCCTTAATACTCTGATCTATTTGATTAGGCATATTATATGCAGGGGTATCTTCCTCTTGAGAATAAGTAAAAACTCCAAGCTTGTCAAATCTAGTTTCTTCAATAAATTTATATAGTTCTTTATAATCATTATCTGTTTCACCTGGAAATCCAACAATGAAAGTTGTTCTTATAATAATGTTTGGTATTTCTATCCTTAATTTTTTTATTAAATCTTGTATGTCCTTTTTACTAGTTCTTCTATTCATTTTTTGCAATATATTATTACTTACGTGTTGGAGTGGGATATCAACGTATTTAACTACTTTATTATTGTTTTTAATTGATGAAATCAAGCTTTCATTAAAATTGTCAGGGTAGAGATATAAAACTCTTATCCATTGAATTTTATCAATGTCATTTAGTTTGTCTAGTAACCTATAAAGTGAATATTCACCATATAAATCGATACCATAATCAGATGTATTTTGAGCTATGAGTATAATTTCTTTTACTCCGTTTTCTGATAGATAGATTACTTCATTTATTATGTCTTCCATTTTTCTGCTTCTATGTTTCCCACGTAATTTAGGTATTATACAATATGTACAATGATTGTTACATCCTTCTGAAATTCTTACATAAGCATAAGGACTGAAATTAATTCTCTCTACATTTTCTAAGTATGAACTATCTATATTATCAACTTTAATTATCTTATTATTAGTAGTATCTAGTTTTCTAATTATTTCATTTATATATTTAATGTTTCCAGTTCCAATGATTGCATCAAT
>JAAYNS010000084.1 GCA_012520755.1 Tissierellia bacterium | reverse complement strand
GAATTCTATCCTATGCTCTACTCCATTAAAACTCTTTAAGGTTTTTACTATTATATCATCATGAATTCCCATAGCTAATGCTATTCCAATACAGCCTAATGCATTTTCCAAATTATGTCTTCCTAGAATTTTTAATTCCTTTATTGACATCAATTTTTTTCTATTAATTTGGTCATCTACTATTATATAATCATTATCTACATATATTCCTTTGTTTAATTTTTCCTTAACACTGAAATAAATGATATTACTTTTTACCTTGCTTTCTAAGTCCCTAAGTATTTTATCATCATAATTCAGTACTAAATAATCCCTAGAATCCTGATTGCTAAAGATTTTAAATTTTGATTTTAAATAGTTTTCAAAACTACCATGCCAATCCAAATGATCTGGTGTAACATTTGTTATAAGTGCGATTTTTGGCTTAAATATACTAGTATGTTCCAGTTGAAAACTACTAGCTTCTACGACAAATACATCTGACTCATTTGCATCAACAATTTTTTCTAATATTCCTGTACCTACATTTCCTACTACATGAGTAGTAAATCCAGCTTCTCTCAAAATTTCTCCTGTTAAAATCGTGGAAGTTGTCTTGCCGTTTGTACCAGTTATTGCAATAATATTGTCTGTTGGTAAGATTCTGTAAGCCAGTTCAATATCAGTTAAAACTTCCACATCCTTTTCTATAGCCTTTTTTATAATATTTGAATTTGGTGGTATGCCTGGACTTTTTATTACTAAATCTATACCATTCAAGTCTATATCATTATTGTTTAATTGTAGTTCCATTGGTATATCTTCTATGCTTTTTAGGGTTTCTTGTAGCTTATCTTTACTTTTATTATCATTTACTACAATTTTAGCACCTAATAGATTTAAAGATTTGACAGCAGAAACTCCAGTAATTCCCAAGCCAAGCACTAGTACTTTTTTCCCATATAAGTCCATATGAACACCTTACTTTCACAGTTTTATACTTATAATACCTATTATACATAATAAGGCCGTTACTAACCAAAATACCCCTACAACTTTAGTTTCTGCCCAACCTTTTTGTTCAAAATGATGGTGTAAAGGAGACATAAGAAAAACTCTTTTGCCTGTTAATTTATATGACGTTACCTGTATAATAACAGATAGGGCTTCAACAAAAAATATTCCTCCAACTATTGGTAGAACCAATGGCAGATTCATCAATATAGCTATAGCTGCTATTGCTCCACCTAATGCAAGAGAACCAGTGTCCCCCATAAATATTTTAGCAGGATGGGCGTTATGAACTAAGAATCCTAAACATCCACCTATTAAAGCTGAAGAAAACAAAGACACGCTATCTAAACCCCAATTAGTAGCCGCTAAGGTAAAAAAGGTTAAAACTATTATCGATACACCGGATGCCAAACCATCTAGTCCATCAGTCAGATTAACGCTATTTACAGTTCCAACTACTACAAATATTATAAAAGGTATATAAAGAATTCCTAAATCTAAATATTGGCCATAAAGAAAAGGAACTAGGACCTTAGTCTCTACAACTGAAGTTTTAGATTGATAAATTGCTAATATTATTGCTAATACTATTTGAGCTATAAGTTTTTGATATGCTTTAAGCCCTAAATTTGTTCTTTTTACCACTATAAGATAATCATCAATAAATCCTATAAATCCAAATCCAAATGTTGATGCTAATAATAAAATTAAATCATTAGATTTCATTGCCGATGTAGCAACTGTTATTAATAAAGATAGTAATATAATAATACCACCCATAGTTGGTGTCCCTGATTTAACCAAATGGGACTTAGGTCCGTTTTCCCTAAT
Source organism: Tissierellia bacterium (assembly GCA_012520755.1). Lineage (GTDB taxonomy): Bacteria > Bacillota > Clostridia > Tissierellales > Tissierellaceae > UBA3583. Next base: position 69,668 of record JAAYNS010000084.1, on the reverse strand, counting down.
GCTTTGTCCTATATGGAGTTTTTTTAGCAAGGGTATAGTTATTGGACCTAGTATTAAGCTGATTACAAACGCAACAACTATAGTACGTATTATTTGAAAAAAATCCATTATATAGTTTCTCCTCTCGTGTATGCAATTTTCATAAATTATTAAATGAAATTAACTATTATTTTAAGAATATATCCTGTAACTTATTATCTTATAATATTATATTTACTCGCCTTATAAAAGAATTATAATTAATCTTTTTTAATTTTTCATTATTAATTATTAACCTTATCTACTCTATCTATCCTATATACTATTATTGACATCTAATGTACTTTTAATTATACTTGCTTCATTAAAACTTAGACTAAGTATTTAATAATATCTAATAATTTATTAAAAGGCAACTAAAAAGTTGCCTTCCAAATAGTATATTTAACTTTAGGATAATTCTATAACTATTTCAGTATCTTCATTTATGTTTGTTCCAGGTATAGGACTTTGGTTTATTACTTTACCCTCACCCTTTAATGTATATTGGATGTTTAACTTATCAAGTATTTCAGTTACTTCTTCTCTAGTTTTTCCAATTAAATCCGGCATGGTAATTACTACAGGCCTTTCGTTTAAATACAAATCAATTATAGACCCTTTTATTACCTCTGCACCAGGCAATGGAAACTGATCCATGATAATTGAATCTACTGTAATATCTTGATATTCAGTTGTATATCTCAATCCTAAGTCTGATAGTGTTTTACCGACTTCATTAATCTTCTTATTTCTCACATCAGGTACTACAATCTTTTCATCTATTAGTTCTTTTTCCTCTTCAGTAAAGATTGGTTTTACTTCCAAGTAATTTAAGCTTTCTTCAATTACACTTTGGACAACAGGACCAGCAATTGTACCTCCATAGTATACACCAACTGGTTCATCTATTACTACAAGAACCGCTAGCTTAGGATCATCAATTGGAGCAATCGCACCAAATGAAGCAATGTATTTTCCAGGTGCATATCTTCCATCAATAATTTTTAAAGCTGTACCTGTTTTACCACCAACCCTATATCCTGGTATATATGCTTTTCTACCTGTACCATTTTTTACTACACCTTCTAATACTTTTAGCATTGTTTCCGATGTTTTCTCTGAAATAACTTTTCTTCTAACTATTGGTTCAAAAGATTCTACAATATTTCCTTCCTCATCTATTAAATCTTTTACTAACCTTACTTCCATAAGATTGCCGCCATTAGCAATAGTTGCAAACATATTTAACATTTGTAAAGGTGTAACAGCTACATTATGACCATAAGAAAGAGTTGCTAGATTTATTTCCTTTATCACATCAGCATTCGCTGGTATTATACCAACTTGTTCTCCTAATAAATCTATCCCTGTCTTTTCTCCAAATCCAAATGCCTCTATATATCTAAACATATGCTCTTTCCCTAGATTACGTCCCATATTTACAAAGGCAACATTACAAGAATTGTTTATTGCTTCAGCAAAGGTTTGAGATCCATGAGGATTATACCAACTAGCACATTTTAGTTCAACCCCATTAACCTTAACGAATCCATTACAATAATAATGGGAGTCTAAATTCGCGCTTCCCTCTTCAAGTGCTGCAGCTGCAGTTAAAACTTTAAAAGTAGAACCAGGTTCATATACATCACTTATAGCAAAATTTCTCCATATTTCATACCATTTATTAGGCAATTGATCTGCAGGAATATTCTCCCATTCCTTAGCTTGAGCCTCAGTTAATGGCTTTCTTGGTTCATTAGGGTCATAATCAGGCTTATTAGCCATTGCTAATAGGTCGCCTGTCATTGGGTCCATAACCAATATTGATACATTTTTTGCCTTTGTATCTAATAAGGCTTGATTTGCAGCTTTTTCTGCAAAATGTTGAATTGCTTCATCTATTGTTAGCACCAGCGATAAACCAGCCTTAGGATCATATATCTTTTCTCCATCGTATGGCATCTGTCTATTAGCAGCATCAGTGGTCTTCACTATCTTACCTGGAATTCCTGCTAAATACTTGTCATATGTATTTTCAATTCCATCTAGGCCACTATTATCTATGTTTGTAAAACCAAGTATATAAGATGCAAAGTTACCATAAGGATAATACCTCTTACTGTCATCTACTATAGTTATTCCCCTTATTGACAACTCCCTCAGCTCAAGAGCTTCTTCTCTTGTAATCCATTGTTTAATTTTTTCAGTACTAACGTTTTTTATAAGTTTCTCATATACCTCATTTTCCTCCATTTGGAGCAAAGTAGAAATCTCATTAGCAACAGCTTCTGGGTCACTTATTTCAGCAGGTGTCGCCCAGACAGTATAGGCTGGTATATTAACAGCTAATCTCTTTCCGTTCCTGTCATATATTATTCCTCTATCAGATTTTATATCAATACCCTTAGTCCATTGCTCCAGTGCTCCTTTTTGTAATTCATCATTATTATAAACCTGTATGTAAAATAATCTCCAAGTTAAAAATGCCACTATTGCAATTACTACACCTAGTGTAAAACGTAGTCTATTCTTTATTGATTTGTTAGGTGTACGCAAGCTTCCCCCCCCTTAGAACAAGCTAGAAAAATTGCTTACTATATTCTTTAGCTTCTCAGAAAAACTTATGCTAGCAATTCCAATATCAGGATTATTATCCACAGCAACATATACGATTTGGTCTTCCTTTGGATACATCATCCCAAGATTATTTTTCGCTTCATCACTTATCATAGTTGAACTTTTGACTCCTTCTAACTTCCCTTCTAAATCTTGTCTTGTCTGTTTAAGTTCAATTATTCGAGTTTCTAATCTGGAGATCTCCATATTTGCTTCTGTTATTCTGGCATATCTATATAAAATCAATAAATTGGATACTAAAACAATAATTGCAATAGCTATATACATACTCTTATTAATAGTTCTTATTTTCTTTTTCTTTATTACCGTTTTTTTAGGCTCTTGCTTTTCTGTATAATCAGGATAATAATTATATTCAGCTTTAGCTACTACCAATTTATTCTCCTCCTTGTGTAATTATACCTAAAGTTTTTTTGCAATTCTTAGTTTTGCCGATCTGGATCTAGGATTTTCTATTAATTCCTTCTCTCCTGGTTTAATAGGTTTCCTAGTGATTATTTCAATTTCTCTTTTTTTATCACATATACACTTAGGAAACTCAGGCGGACAAATACAATCTTTATATAATTCTTTAAATGATTCCTTCACAATTCTATCCTCAAGGGAATGAAATGTAATTATTGCAAGCCTACCACCTGGATTTAACACCTCTATCATTTTATAAATTGAATTCCCTAAAACCTCTAATTCTCTATTAACTTCTATTCTTATAGCTTGAAAAGTTCTCTTAGCTGGATGATGTCCCTCCATTCTAACTGCTTTAGGTATTGCTTTTTTAATTACTCCTACTAAATCAAAAGTTGAGTCTATTGATTTTGTTTTTCTTTCTGTGACTATGAATTCAGCGATTCTCTTAGCCCATCTTTCTTCACCATAATTCCAGATTATTTGTTCTAATTCTTCTTTACTATATTCATTAACTACATTCCAAGCACTAAAAGAGCTTGTACTATCCATTCTCATATCTAGTTCAGCATCTTTATTATGTGAAAATCCTCTGCTTTCTTCATCTAGTTGATAGGAAGAGACTCCTAAGTCGAGCAATATCCCATCTACTTTTTCTATATTAAGATTTCTTAATATCCTGTTAATATTTTCATAATTATCATGAACTAAAATTACGTTTTCCTCGTAATCCTTAAGAACTTCAGATGCCTTGTCAATTGCTTCTAAATCTTGATCTATTCCAATGAGTTTTCCACCTTTTAGCCTTTTTACAATTTCGAAGGAATGCCCACCACCACCTAAAGTTCCATCTACATATATTCCATCAGGTTTTATATCTAAACCATTTATTACTTCATTTAGTAAAACTGATACATGATGAAACTCCATAATTTACCCTCCTCCGCTCTATATACCAAGCTCAGCCATTTTTTCCGCAATGCTATCATAACTTAAATTATCATCAGAATTATATGCATCCCACTCTTCTTTGCTCCAAATTTCCATTCTGGTTGATACTCCTATTATTACAGCTTCTTTTTCTAATTTCGAGTGTTCTCTTAAATTTGCAGGCACTAAAACCCTTCCTTGCTTGTCCAATGTACATTCTGATGCTCCAGCAAAAAAGAATCTTATAAAGGCTCTTGCATCTCTGTTTGTAAGTGGTAGTGTCTTTAGTTTCTCTTCAACCATTTGCCATTCACTTTTTGGATATACAAAAAGGCAATTATCTAGACCTTTGGTCATAATAAACTCATAACCTAAGTCTTCTCTGAATTTAGATGGAATTATTAATCTACCTTTATCATCAATTGAATGTTGGTGTTCTCCAATGAACATACTAGTCTCCACCTTTTTTATAAAACCTAACCACTTTCCACCACTTCACTCCACATTTATTATATTCTATACCAAATTCATAATTCCTTCTACACTTTAGTGAAAACTTTATATATTTTTGGGACTTTAGTCCTGGTTTTCCAATATTCGACTTTCCTCATTCTTTCCATTCAAAAAATACAAAAAGCAGAGATTATTCTTCTCTGCTTTTTGTATTTTGAAACAATATTTTCTTGTTATTTTATTATATGGATTTCTTTCGTCCTTTGTAGAATAAAAACACTCCAATAAACATAGCGCCTAGACTGATAAATTGTGCCACCTTGATAGGCCCTAACATAAGACTATCTGTTCTTAATCCCTCAATAAAAAACCTAGCCATAGAATATAAAATTAAATAAAGTAGAAACACTTCTCCATCTTTTTTGGTATTATTTCTTGAATAATAGATTAGAAATAGAAAGACTAAAAAGTTCCATATGGATTCATATAGAAAAGCAGGATGGACTTTCACACCATCTACAATTATTCCCCAAGGAAGATCTGTAGGTCCTCCATGTGCTTCTTGATTAGCGTAATTTCCCCACCTTCCTATGGACTGCCCTAGGATCAAACTAGGTGCTACTATATCTGCTAAGCTCCAAAAATTTGCTTTTTTAACCTTTGCAAATATTAATCCCACTATTACTCCAGCAATAATAGCGCCATGGATAGCTAAACCACCGCCTCTTATATTCAATATCTCTATAGGATTATCTTTATAATTATCCCATGTGAATACTACATAATATAGTCTAGCTCCAATTATTGCCGCAGGTAAAAGAAATAGCAATAAATCCAGGATTGTATCTTCATTGATACCTTTTTTCTCTGCTAATTTCATTGCTATCAAAGTTCCTATAACTACCGCTGAAGCGATTATTATTCCATACCACCTGATCTCTAATCCAAATATAGTAAATGCAACTGGATTCATGCCATAACCACCTTCCTATAGTATAAAGTATAGCATAAGGAAAGAAAAAAATATACTCACTTCTACAAGTTACTAATAATGCTTACTTAAACTATAAGCAAAATTGTTATTTTCTTAAAATGGCCTGCTAGGGATTTTGCATGTGCCCGATATTCATTATTTATATGCCTGTCATTAGATATTATGATTTAGTTTGGTCTTACAACTGACAAGACCATATTTTCAGAATTAAAGTGTTTTTTAAATCTATCTAATAAATCATCTAATTCTATACTTTCAAGTACATCTAAATAATCTAGTATATTGAATTTATCAAAATACAAATCTATAAAATTATTAGCAATAGACTCTACTGAATTAAATCCCATTAAAAAATTACCTAGTTCATTCTTCTTTAACCTTTCGAAATCTTCCTTCGCCAAAAATTCCCTTGGATTTTTAGCAAACAATTTCTCTATCCTTTCATATATTTTCTCTGGAACATTTGATTGCCCAACTATTATAGAATGTCCATAGGTTTTTTTACCAGAAAAGTATGCTCCAAAGTTGCTATCAATTAATCCATCATTGTAAAGGTCATTGTAAAACTTGGCACTAGGAGTAAAGAGCATATCTAAAATTATATTTGTGATTAAATCTTTCTTTATAGCTTCTCTTCCTTCTAAACCCAAGTCATAATCTTTGAATCCAATGTAAAACAATGGGGTAGAAACGGACATTGTATCTTCTATAAGCTTTTCATTAACTCTTCTAGGTTCCTCCTCAAATATCCTGTCTATATCAATACTTTTAAGTTCATATTTTTTTTCTGATTTTTTTACAGTCTCTATTATCTCTTCAAAACTCAAATCGCCAACAACAAATAATACCATATTACTAGGATGATAAAAAGTATTGTATGATTTATATAACATTTCTTTTGTAATAGTATTTATACTATCTACAGTGCCTGCTATATCAATTCTAATTGGATGATTAATATACATAGCCCTTAAACAATTAAAGAATACACGCCATGCAGGATTATCATCATACATCTTAATCTCTTGAGCAATAATCCCCTTTTCTTTTTCCACATTTTCATCTGTTAAATATGGGGATTGAACAAATCTAATCAATATTTCCAAGCATTGATAAAAGTGATCAGTAGTATTAAATAAATATGAGGTTTGGTTAAAGCTTGTACTTGCATTTACACTAGCCCCTAGCTTTGAAAACTTATCAAATATATTTGCTTCCTCTTCTTCAAATAGTTTATGCTCTAAAAAGTGTGCTATACCCTCTGGTACTTCTACTGGTTTATCTTCTCCAATTGGTACAAAGACATTATCGATGGAGCCATAATTAGTTGAAAATACTGCATACTTTTTAACAAAACCTGGTTTTGGCATGAAATATATCTTTAAACCACTATCTAATTCTTTAAATAATACTTGTTCATTTAATCTTTCATTTGTGAATACTTTCAATTTCCTTCCTCCATTCTATTTCTTGCCATTCATAAAATAGATTGTATCTATATTTATCTTCTGTGCTGCCTCGATTATTTGCTCTTTATTGACACTTTCAAAATCATCCATAACTTGTTCTAAACTTCTACTATCTTTTGCCAGAATTTGGCTAAAAAAGAACTCTGAAATATGAAATATACTATCTCTTATTGATTTTAGCGAAGTTATTATTGATTTCTTTGATATTTCTATATCATCTTCTGAAAACTCTCCAAGCTTTAACTCATCCAATTGAGCATTTATAATATTAATTGTTTTTTGATAATTTTCAAATTCAATTCCAGCATCAATCAACATTATTGATTTATATTTAATGATAGATGAACTAATATAATAAGCCAGACTTTCTTTTTCTCTTACATTTCTAAAGAGTTTTGAATTTGGTCCACCACCTAGAATATCACTAGCGATTAATAAAGCATTGTATAAATCGTCCTCAAAGGCTACTCCTGTTCTATAACCAATAACTATTTTACCTTGATTTACATCTAAACAATCTTCTATCATATTCTTTTGTTCAACTCTTGTTATTATCTTCTCTCTAGGAATATCTACTGGATTCTCTATTTCAACCCTGTTATTATCTATCAAAAATCTTTTGAAACCCTCATCATAATCTCCTACAAAAAATATTTCAATTTGGCTTGTATTTAATATATTTTTATATTGTTGATATAGATTTATTTCGTTTATTGAATCAATATCTTCAACATAGCCTAAAGAATATAGACTAAAATCTTCATATTTGCACATTTCTTCAATACATCTATTTACTGCATAGGAGCGTTTATCGTTTATTTTACTCTCTATTCTTATTCTATGATTTTCTTTCTCCTGTTCAACATACTCTTTACTAAATGCATTATTTTCAATATATGGATTATATATAATTTGCCTTAATAATTCCACTACGCCGTAATTTAGCTCCTTATCATTCAGATACTTACCATTAGCCCATTCAGCAGAAAAACGTAGTACATGCCTTTCTCCCCTCTTATTAATTGTACTACTATAATTGGCACCATACATGTCTTCAAACTTTTTTTCTATTTCTATACTGGTATTCAAATCTTTAGTACCTCTTTTTAAAACAAGAGGAATTAAAGCATTTTTGGTAACTTCATCTTTATTTAAAGGTCTAACAAAATAATAACTAAGCAAGTTTGATTTAAACTTACTTGTCTTTATTAGATTTAAATAAATACCATTTCCTAGTTTCACTCTTTCATTACTAAATTCCATAACCTACCTCCTCATTATATTTTAATATACCCTAATTAATTAATTTATGTTCTATGATTTCCTTTTATTCTAAAAAAACCCCAATCAGGGGTTTATTTTATCTTATTCATAATATTATTTATTCTCTTCACTTGACTGTCATAAGATTTGCCTTGTAGCAAATCATAAATAACATCACTTATATCTGCAAAAATTCTATCTTCATCAGTAATTAATAAATCAGCTATTTTATTGTCATAGCCTAAAACCTTCTCTTCTATTATTTCCAAAGTTTCTTTAGTTAATTCTTGATCATCTGACACTTTTACTCCTATAATAGCCCTATCATTTAGTATTATTGTAGTTGCATCATCTATACCGTATAATTCAACGACAATATCTGATATGGTTTCTGATCTTTCTATAATCTCATTGTCAGAGCCAGTTACAGCTATGCTAATCTCTTCAACCGGCTTTTCTTCACTTTCATCAATAGAGTTTTGTTTAGTACACCCTATTAGTAAAATAGATACTAGTAAAAGCATAAAAATAGGCTTACCTTTCATATACATCCCTCCTAAGAATAGTTTGACACAATTTAGTAAAATAATTCAGAGAGATGTAAAATTACAAAAATAAAAGTAAAGTTAAGTTTATGTATGTAAGAGGCGGATTTACACGCCGCCTCCTTATTCTTTATTTACTATTTTTATACCTGAACTTGTCCCTAATCTAGTAGCGCCTGCTTCTATCATTTCTAGAGCTGTTTCTAAATCCCTTATGCCACCAGAGGCTTTAATACCTAATCTATCTCCTACAACTGATTTCATCAACTTAACATCATCTACTTTAGCACCCGCTGTACTAAAGCCTGTTGATGTCTTTACATAATCAGCACCTGCATCCATTGATAATTGACATGCAATTCTCTTTTCTTCATCAGTTAATAAACAGGTTTCAATTATTACTTTGACTAATGCTTTTTCATCATGTGCATTAACAACTACTTCAATATCCTCTTTAACAGTAGAGTAATCGCCAGCTTTTAATGCTCCAATATTAATTACCATGTCAATCTCATCTGCCCCATTTATAATAGCATCCTTAGCTTCCATTGCTTTAATCTCTTTAGTATTAGCCCCAAGAGGGAAGCCTATAACAGTTGCAACCTTAACATCTGAGTCTCTCAGTAACTCTTTACAATATCTTACATAATAAGGGTTAACACATACCGCCCCAAATTTATGATTAATTGCTTCCAAACACAGACTCCTTATCATTTCTTTAGTTGCATCTGGCTTTAACAAGGTATGATCAATCATCTTCGAAATATCCTTCATAGTGCCTCCTATTTTATTATTTCAACAAGATCTCCATTCTTAACCCCTGCCGCATTTCCTTCCTCTATGTCAACATGCATATCTAAAGCAAATTTAGGGCTTACTCTTACTAATACATTTTCAAATGTTAATCCTCTAATTCCGCCTACTTTTACTCTAACTACATCCTTGTCTGCAAGCCCAAACTCCTCTGCATCTTCAGTACTCATATGAATATGTCTTGCAGCTACTATAACTCCTTTTTCTAAATCAACCTCTCCCTTTGGCCCTACAAGCTTAACTCCTGGACTTCCTTCCGTATCACCTGAATTCCTTACAACTGGTGAAATTCCCAATGAAATTGCATCTGACATTGATACTTCTACTTGAGATTCTGGTCTTGTAGGTCCAAGTATTCTAACACCTTTTATGGTTCTTTTAGGCCCAACCAAGTCAACTTTTTCTTCACATGCATATTGATCAGGCTGTGATAAGTCTTTGGTTTTTGTTAACTCGTATCCCTCACCAAATAAAGTTTCTAAATCTTCTTGGCTTAAATGCAAATGCCTATTGGATAAAGCTATTGGTAATTGTGTTTTCATATAAACTCCTCCCATCTTAAACTAGTTTATAAAACTTATATTAATATTATTATTAATCTAACTTAAATCAATTAAATACCATTTATATTTACCCTTATATTTCTAATTAAATCATAGGAAAATTTACAAGGGTCTTTACTTATGAATCTGAAAACTCCCTATATCATCTATCTTATTACCTATTGAATTGAGCTCTTTTTCTATATCTCTTCTTTCATTTACTTGAACCTCGTCAGTGTTAGAAATGAAATAATTCCCTACATAGTCAACATTTATAGCTTTAAAGAAAAAGTCCATTACTGGAACTGAACCATAAAACTGGCTATGAGAAAAAGGAGCTCCACCAACACTTAAAAATATTCCCCTTCTATTCTCATTCCTTTTGTAAGCCTGTCCTAAAACATACTTTATAGACCAATACTTCTGACACCTATCTACAAGGTCTTTAGATAGGCTATTTATTGAGTTAAAATATATAGGGGCTGCAAATATAATTATATCTGAATTATCAATATTCTCATAAACCATTTGCATATCATCCTTATATATGCATTCTGAAGTTCTCCCACAGTGGTTACATCCAGTACAATAGTGAACATCTAAGTCTTTTAATATTAATTTTTCAATTTCATAATCAGATTTGTTTACTCCATCCAAAAGATAGTCTAATAAATCCTCAGTGTTTCTATGCCTTCTAGGACTACCCATTAATGCTAATACCTTTTTCATGTTTTCACCTATTTTAATCAAATCTTCTTAATTGTTTTAGCAATACATTTAATACTATCGTTGTGACTGGAATGCTCACTATAGCATTTAAAAACCTAACTGGTAATAAAATGAAAAAAGCAGTTCCATATAAATTAGATAACCAATAGGTGTTTAAAATCATGGCAACAATTATATAAGTAATAGCCACAATTATTGCTATAAACTTTACAGAAAAACCACTAGCTGAAGAACTATTCCTCTTAAATATATAGGTTAATAACCCAGGTATAGTACCCCATAGCATAGAGCTTATTGTAAATCCAGGATAATAAGGCCCCTGAGGATTAATTAGCATGCCTAATATATCCGCAGCTACTCCTGTAATACCACCTACTAGTGGCCCAAACATAAATCCAGACAATATAATTGGTACTTCCCCAAAACTAACACGCAAGCCTTGTGCTCCACCAATTGGTATCATAATGGATACAAATCTTGTCATTACAATGCTAATAGCTACAAGAAATCCTGCCTTTACTACTGTTCTTATGTCCATTTTTCTTTTCTTTGCTTTCATAAAAAATTCTCCTTTCTTTTTAGATGACAGTTACTGTCACACTAAAGAATAGAGAACCTTTAATGGTCAGCGGACGCGGTAAAGAATCGCAGAAACATCTTTCGTTTAAAGGCAACTTCCCATCCTTTAACACTTAACGCTCTTTACCTACTCTGTCAATCTACTAATTATTAATCATATTATAGTCTTAATTCCTATTTATGTAAAGGTGTTTTGCTAGTATGTTTAATATACTCTGATATATTCATCCCACCAATAATTGTAGCTATGCAAAATATTATTACCGCTACCACTCTATAATAAAGGGTATATTTCACAAAATAAGATATAAGATATACCATTATGGAACAAAAATATAATCTTGTTATCTTTTTAAGACTAAAGGCCTTAATTTGATTTTGATAATTTTTTTTATTGTCATCATGACGATACTTAATATAATTATTTATTATTTCGTCAGAAGGATACTCATCTATTTTTTTTAGTATACCCTTTATATCTTCAAAATCAAATAATATTAATGAAGTTTCTTCCCTTGTTTCATCTTGGAAATATGAATTAGTAATTATTATTCCTTCATCATACTCAAGATAGTTTACATAGTTATGAAACTCTTCAACTTTTTTTCTAATAATTCTATCACTTATGGAGGATTTTATACACTTTACTCCATAGGATTTATTATTAATTTTACCAATTAAGTCGATTCCATCTTCACCATATATAAATTCGCTTAAGTAGTATTTTTCCAATAATTCTTTAGAGTAATTTATAAATTCTTCTCTATTCATCTGGGACAGCTCTCTAATTATCCTTTTGCTTTTTAAATCTTCATTAATATCTCTTATCTTTTTATCTATCCTATGATCTCTTATATTAATAAAAACTTTTGAAATTAAAAAAACAAGTATAAGGCTAATAATCAAAGACAAGGCTATTGATTCTATTAACAACAATGTAACCATAACAAAGAATAAGAATGCAAATATAATAGAAGCAATTTTATCTAAATTAGCTGCCCTATATGTCTTCCCTTTATAGATTTCCCTAGAATAAAAATCTCTTATGATAGACTTTTCTTTTGCTTCTAAATATCTTTCCTTTATTTTTTCTTTACTTCCCATCTTTCTTTACCTTTCTTCATAAAATATAGACCTATTAATTGTAGTATTGACAAGTTTATGAAAAAAGATAATACTATCTTTACAATTATTCCACTAAAAAATGGTTCCGGAAGCATTTTAATCATTAAATCTGTTTTAGGATTCAATAACCATAAATCATTTGTGAAGAATAAATGATGGAATAATGTCCAAAAGCTAGTAAAATCTATTAACATTATAATAGATAACAAAGCAATTATTATATGATTAGTAAATAGTCCAAAAAATAATTTCCTTCCTAGTCTTTTTGTTCCTTCACAATAAGCAAAATAAGCAATAATTGTAATCGACAAAAATATACTTACATATCTTATTATTCTAGCAAGATGAAAAAGATCTTGTACGTCTCTCATATGGGCAACTTCTCTATCATTAAAATATGGCCTTAATAACTCATCTTTTCCATTTCCTTTAAGATATTCAATGATATTGTCAACTATGCTTTCCAACTCATTTATACCTTTACCAGTTACTGCAACCACTTCATTTTCCTTAAATGATTCTAAATAATAATTCTTATCATAAGACTTGCTTTCAATAGATGAAATCAGTAAAGTTGCAGAAATAGAAATAATTAACCAAACCCCGAATAGTCTTTTCAACTATATCCCCCTTACTAAGAAATAAAATTAAAAGGATGAAGTAATTCTCCATCCCTTAATTCATAGCCTTTTCCAATGCTGCTAAATGCTTAATAGGAAAATATTTTAATAATTCTTTATACTGTTCAACAGATAGTCCTTGCACACTTGTATACATTTTTATTTTGTCATCTAAATCTGCTGTTATAAATCGTTCTTTAATATGTTCAAAGTTCTCTTGACCCTCCATAAATATACCTCCTAAAATCATTAGTAGTATTATTATGGAATAATAACAATTATTTATTCAACACTTTATTTTTTACTCTTCTTCTGGCATATCCCAGTTGTGGTACACATCCTGAACATCGTCGTTGTCTTCAAGTAAATCTATCATCTTGTTCATATTGCTAATATCATCTTCATCTGTTAATGTAACGGTATTTTGTGGTATATAGCTTAATTCAGCCATTGCAAAGCTATAGCCTGCTTCAGATAAGCCATCACGAACTGAGTTGAAATCTTCTACACTTGTAATAATCTCAAATCCAACCTCATCTGACTCTATATCTTCTGCACCTAAATCTATTGCCATCATTGTAAGTTCATCTTCATCTATGGAATCTTCTCTTTCAATTCCAATAATACCTTTCCTATCAAACATAAAGAGAACTGAGCCATTTGTCCCTAAGTTCCCACCATATTTGTCAAATGCATGTCTAATATCTGATGCCGTTCTATTTCTATTGTCTGTCAGGCAAGATACTATTATCGCAACTCCTGATGGTCCGTATCCTTCGTACAATATTTCTTCATATGCTGCTCCTCCAAGGTCGCCAGCACCTTTTTTTATAGCCCTTTCAATATTGTCATTAGGCATATTCCCAGCTTTAGCCTTTTCTATTGCTGATTTTAGTGCTGCGTTATATTCAGGGTCCGAACCACCTTCTCTAGCTGCTACAGAAATATTTCTGCCCAACTTAGTGAATTCTTTAGCACGTTTTGCATCTGCTTTTCCTTTTTTGTTTTTTATATTATTCCATTTGGAATGTCCAGCCATAAATTCCACTCCTTATATATTATTGCCTTAACATTTTAACACAATTAAAGAAATATACCAATGCTTTTATACTTATTATCCAGCTTTTTCTTATATGTATATCTTAATCTTATTTGGTGAAATTAGAAATGAGAGATCTTAATACTATATTATAGGAGTTTGTTATGAAAAACAATAATTTTAAATTATTATCATTAGGTTTAATAACAGGAATAATCAACGGTTTATTTGGTTCAGGTGGCGGAATGATAATAGTACCAGCACTAGGTTATTTTCTTGGATTAAAAGAGTATAAGGCTCATGCTACTGCTATATCTATTATTCTTCCAATAACAATTATTAGTACAATTGTTTATTTTTTAAGTAATAGCATATCTATAGCTACAAGTCTTTTTGTTATGGCAGGCTCTCTATTAGGGAGCTACATTGGAGCAAAATCATTAAAGAAAATTCCATCAAAGATTTTAAGTAAGGCATTTGGGTGTGTCATTATTTATACTGCTCTAAGGATGATATTCCAATGAAGTTAATACTAATTGGTTTGTTTTCAGGTATAATTAGTGGTATGGGAATTGGTGGTGGTGTAATCTTAATCCCTTCATTAGTATTATTAAGTAATATAGAGCAAATCCAAGCTCAAGGTATCAATTTAGTAGTTTTTATACCATCTGCCGTTATTGCATTAATTACCCATAATAAAGAGGGAAATCTAGATAGTAAACATAATAAAAAAATAATCATTGGTGGGTTAACAGGCGCAATCATAGGGTCATTATTAGCTACACAAATTGAAGAAAACAATTTAAGAAGCTATTTTGGTATATTTCTACTTGGTGTAGGAATATATGAATTATTCAAAAAAAACAGGTCTTAAGACCTATTTTTCAAAATAGCATATACACAATCACCAATTAAATACTTTAATCCTAACTCTTCAGCTTTAGCAACCACTTCATTATTGTAGGACCCTGGTTGAAAGAACACATACTCTATTCCAAGACTATTAGCTTCTCCAAGAATATTAATAGAAATTCTTGGAGATACCACCATATTGATTACATCTACCTTTTCTGGCACATCTTTAAGAGAATGATATACTCTATCCCCTTCTATTTCATCATAGTTTGGACTTACACCATAGACTTTATAATCATTCTCCTTTAAAATATTGTAAAGTCTATATCCCCATTTTTCCTTCTTACCACTAACACCAACTACTGCCCATATTTTCTTATCAAGCATTTCCTGTCTAATACTCATCTTATTCCTCCCACACAACTAATATCTTTATACTCTCTTGCCTTGGATTAATGGGAGATGTTTTTCATCTAAATAATTAATTACAGCCTGCCCATTAGTTATATCCAACACATCAGCTTCAAATCCATCTATTTTAGACTTTTCTACAAACAGTGTAAATACTATATCTTCTTTATACTCAATTTCTTCTGCTTTCAATCCACTTGTCATCAAATAATTCTCAAATTTACCTAAAACCGTATATTCTATACTGATTTTAGTCTCAACATGCAGGGTCATATCCACAACCAATCCAGCGTCAATCGCTATTTTTGCTCCTTTTGTATATGCCCTAATGAGTCCGCCACTGCCCAATTTAATTCCGCCAAAATATCTAGTAACAACTACTACAATATTTCTCAAATCTTCTTTCTTTAACACTTCCAGTACTGGAATACCTGCAGTGCCTGAAGGCTCCCCATCATCACTAAATCTTTGTATATTGGAATCTTCACCAAAGCAATATGCATAAACATTATGGGTAGCATCCCTATGCTTTGTTTTTATTTCTTCAATAAATTCTAAGGCTTCTTCCTCGGAATCAATAGGTGCAGAATAGCCAATAAATCTCGACTTGTTTATTAGAACCTCATCTACACCTTTTCCTTTTATAGTTTTGTAAACATCCTTCATCTAAAAAACTCCTTACACCATATAAGTCTTATATTTTTCATAATCTATTTGATTTATAGCAAATTCCAAAAGCGTACCTTCTTCTACATAGTCAATATTTTTGACCTCATAATTATTCATAAAGTAATTTACTAGGCCTTGCTCATCAAATGGTATCTTAAGTGTTACTTCTTTATACTTTTGAGGTAATAATTCTTCAATCAATTTCATTAGTTTGTCTAGACCTATATCATACCTAGCTGATACAAAAATCTTATTGTCCACTAATTTATTGTCATATATTAAATTTGATATATCAACCTTATCCATTTTATTAAACACAGTGATAATTGGTTTATCTAGTACTTCTAAGTCTTTTAAAATCTCCATAGTTGTATTTAATTGTATATCTAAATCCTTACTTGAAGCATCAACTACATGAATTAGTAAATCAGAATAATTAACTTCTTCAAGAGTACCTTTAAATGCTTCTATTAAACGAGTGGGTAATTTTGAAACAAATCCTACTGTATCACTTATAAGAAAAGCTTGGCCATTTGGTAATCTACTTCTTCTCAATGAAGTATCTAGGGTTGCAAATAGCATATCTTCTACATAAACATATTTCTTTTCTTCCTTTTCATCTTTAAATTCTATTAATTTATTTAAGAGGGTAGACTTTCCAGCATTTGTATATCCAACTAATGATACTATAGGCAGACTTGAGTCTTCACGTTTTTTCCTCTTTACACTTCTATTTTTCTCAACTTCTTTTAATTGTTCTTCAATATTATCTATCTCTCTTAAAATATGCCTTCGATCTGTTTCTAATTTTTGTTCACCAGGCCCCCTTGTGCCTATACCGCCACCTGTTCTGGATAGATAGTCTCTAAAACCTATAAGTCTAGGTAATCTATATTTAAGCTGTGCTAATTTTACCTGTAGTTTTCCTTCATTCGAACGAGCTCTACTAGCAAAAATGTCTAATATGAGATTTGTTCTATCTACAATTTTTCTATTTATTGTAGTCTCTAAATTTCTAATTTGTGCACCAGTTAATTCATCATTAAAAACTACTGTTGCTATGTCCAGTTCGTCACAGTAATTTTTTATTTCAAACGCTTTACCCTTACCAATGAAGTAAGCTGAATTAATCTTCTCCCTTTTCTGTATTACCCTAGATACTACCACTCCTTCAGCAGCTTTTACTAATTCTTGCAATTCGTCCATTGAAGTTTCTATATCAATTATATCATCAGGCAACTCAATCCCTACAATTAATACTTTTTCTAAATTAGATTCCACTAAATTATCACCCCTAAATACTCTATAAACAGCCTATTATAATTAAGTATAACATCATTTCCTACTATTATCCAATTTAATATTATTATTACTATTGAATCCTTAACATATTATAAATACACATTACTTAATTGTTTATTAACTTATTTAATCGTAATAATATTGTAAACAATATGAAATATCAATTTATTAACATTGTATTTTTTATATGGTATAATAATATGAGTTTATCTTATCACTGAATAATTGTTTGCTATATTCATGAATTAGGAGGTTATTTAATGTCAGATGATAATAAAAAGAAATCAAAGAAAAAGGTTTCTTTTGGTAAAATACTTAAAATAGCAATAATTTTAATATTTATTTTTACTATAATAGCTGGTGGTGTAGTAGCAGGTGCTGTTATTTCAATAATACGAGAAGTTCCAGACATTGATCCTTCAAATATCAATGCCTCTTTAGCTCAAACTTCTTCAATTTTTGATCAAAATGGTAATTTAATCGAAAAAATTCAAGCCCCTGAATTTAGAACCGTTGTAAGTATAGATAAGATGCCTCAACACCTTTTAGATGCGTTCATCTCAATTGAGGACGAAAGATTTATAGACCATATTGGTGTTGATCCATATGGAATTGTAGCGGCTGTTGTTGACAATATTAAGAGTGGTTCACTTCGTGGAGCTAGTACTATAACACAACAATTAGCAAGGAATTTGTATTTAGATCCCTTTGAAATTAGTTTAAGCCGTAAAATAAAAGAAGCATATTTGGCTATCCAAATAGAAAGGGTTTTAACAAAAGATCAGGTTCTTGAAGCTTATTTAAATAGAAATTCCTTTGGACAGAATGCTTATGGAGTTCAAGAAGCAGCTCGTACTTATTTTTCTAAAGACGTTGACCAGCTTACAATTGCTGAATCAGCAATAATTGCAGGCATTGTCAAAGGTCCAAATATCTATCAGCCTTATATTAGAGTTAAACCTGATGATTTTGACCCAGAAAAACATTATGAAGTAGGACGAATTGATGTTTTAGGTGAAAAATATGTTTTAGTCTTCAACGAAACATCTGTTGAGAGACAAAAACTAGTCCTAGGCAAAATGCTTGAATTAGGAAAGATAACCCAAGCTCAATACGATGAAGCACTTAGACAAGATATTAAAACAAGCTTAAAACCAGAACAAAAGAAGAATAACGATATAACCTCATACTTTACGGATTATGTTAAATCTTCTGTTATTGAGTCTTTGGTTGAAAAATTGAACTATTCAAAAGAACAAGCTGAAGATTTATTGTTCACAGGTGGCTTGTCAATTTATGCTACCATAGACGTTGATATGCAACAACAACTTGAAAGTGTTTATGAGAACTTTACAGAAGTATTGGTTGGAAATACTAGTAATATTAAAGGCCCTGTTTTGGTAGATTGGAAACTTAATAAAGCTGCTAATGTATTAGATGAAAAAGGGAACCTTCTTTTCTATAAAAAGGAAAACTTACTTACTGAAGACTACTATCTAATCATAGAGGCTGGTAGTTATCAATTAAGTGATGGGGACCTTATCATTAAAAATGATAAATTAAATCCATATCCAAAACATATAGATGTAGAAGATTATTATTCAATTGATGAGAGGAAAAATCTGGTCACTCATACAGTTGGGTCTATTGTAATACCTGAAGGAGAGTTCTCACTATCTGATGATAAATCAATTACAATTTCTAAAGTATTCTTAGATAAAAATAAGGACTTTTATAAAATAGAAAATGACAATTTATTAATAAATAGTAAATATTTTTATATAGCTAAAGATGGTATTGTTCAACCCCAATCAGCTACTGTCGTACTTGACTATAGAACAGGACATATTAAAGCAGTAGTAGGAGGAAGAGATATTGAGGGACAAAGGATTCTTAACAGAGCAACAGACTCTGCAAGACAACCTGGTTCTGCTATTAAGCCTATTGCAGTTTATTATCCTGCCTTAGACAATGGTTTTACTGCTGCATCTCCTATTGATGATGTGCCTTTTTATAATTCAAGTGGACAATTATGGCCAAAAAACTGGTACAGAGGTTACCGTGGTATTAATACATTAAGAAAATCACTAGAACAATCTATCAATGTAAACTCTGTTAAAATACTAGAAAGTATTAGTGTAGAAACATCCCTATCCTATTTAGAAAAAATGGGTATTGTTAATTCTGAAAACCCAGATAAGGATAATATTGTAACTAGAGAAGAGAATCCTGCTACAAATGATGAGAATCTATCAGCATTAGGCTTGGGCGGTATGACCAAAGGATTAAGCCCATTAGAAGTGACAGCAGCCTATGGCACTATTGCTAATGGCGGTATATATGTCGAGCCAATAGCATTTACTAAGATAATTGATAAAAATGGTAACGAATTGTTAAATAATATACCAAAAGAAAATATAGTAACATCACCACAAACTGCATACATTATGAGCGACATTCTAAGGACATCTGTTACAAACGGGCTTGCAGGTAGGGCTAAAATTCCTAATATGGCTACTGCAGGTAAAACAGGTACTACAAACGAACAAGCAGATATCTGGTTTGTAGGCTATACCCCTTACTATGTCTCTGGAGTATGGATAGGTAATGATTCACCAAAGATAACAATGTCAAAGGGTAGTTCTACTGCTGCACAATTATGGCAACATATAAACGCTAAGGTACATGAGAACCTTGAGAGCAAAACGAGTTTTGATAAGCCAGACGGAATAGTATCAGCAAGTGTTTGTACCCAATCAGGTATGTTAGCTGGAGAATTATGTACTAGAGATCCTAGAGGTGTAATAAAATCAGAAATATTCGCTGCAGGTACTCAGCCAAAAGAGCATTGTGATATGCATGTGGAACTTCAAATTGATACAACAACAGGTAAAATAGCAAACGAATATTGTCCTAATGATACAGTTGAAACAAAGGTATTTATCCAAAGAACTCCACCTTATGATCCTACTGCTAACAATGACTTAGTACCAGGTGATTATGAATATCAAGCTCCTACTGCTATTTGCAATGAACATGATGAAACAACAGTAGTACCACTTGATCCATTCGAAGACTGGTTTAATCAATGGTTCAATAATAATAATAATAATGATAACAATAATTGGTATAACAATGGAAACGGAAATAATAATGGTAATGGAAACAACAATGGAAATAATAATGATAATGAAGAAGCGGTTCCAGTAGTACCTCTATTCTAAAAAACAATGCTGACCGCACACATAACAAAGGACTAAGTTTAATAAATCTTAGTCCTTTGTTTTTGGATTAAATATAACAGCCATAATATATCCAAATAGTATTATGGCAGCTACTCCAGCACCTGTAGCTTCAATCCCTCCTGTAAATGCTCCAATAATGCCTTTTTCATTGGCACCTTTAATGGCACCCTTAGCCAAACTATTACCAAAACCACTTATAGGTATAGACGCACCTGCCCCAGCAAAATCAACTATAGGTTGATATAAGCCTAAAGCACCTAGAATTACTCCTGAAAGAAGGAAGGTTAGCAATAAATGAGCAGGAGTAAATTTTGTATTATCTAATATTACTTGACCTATTAAGCAGATAATACCTCCAACTACAAAAGCTTTTATGTATTCCATAAATTCACCTTATTCCTTTGTATTTTCAATAGATACTGCATGGGCAATCCCTGGAATAGACTCTCCTTGTTGAGTGCTCATAGTAGAATGTAATGCACCTGTTGACATTAATAATACTCTATTGTACTTTCCCTTTGCCATTTCCTTAAATACATAGCCATTATAAACAACTGCGGAACATGCACATCCACTACCTCCTGCATGAGTATCTTGTTCAAACTTGTCAAATATCTCTACTCCACAATCAGTATAATTCTTTGACAAATCATAACCTTTTTTCTTCATAAGGTCCATCAAAATGTCCTTACCAACATAACCCAAGTCTCCAGATAGAATCAAATCATAATAGGAAGGATCAAGTCCAGTATCTTGGAAATGGTTGACAAGCGTATCAATAGCCGAAGGTGCCATAGCACTTCCCATATTTGCAGAATCTGTGATGCCTGGATCAATAATTTTTCCAGTAGTAATATACTTTACATAGGGTCCATTTCCAGTTGAAGATAGTATCGTTGTACCTGCTCCTGTAACTGTCCACTGAGCTGACATCTTCCTCTGATTCCCATACTCTAATGGAAAACGGAATTGCCTTTCTGCTGTACTAAAATGACTAGACACAGCACATGCTATATAGTCTGCAAACCCACCATCTATTAGCATTGCTCCTAATGATAAGGATTGGGTCATAGTTGAACAAGCTCCAAAAATACCATAATAGGGTATTGATAATTGTCTAGCACTGTATGAAGAGGGAGTAATCTGATTAATTAAGTCCCCAGCTATTAAATAATCAATATTTTCAGATGACAAGCCACCCTTGTCAATTGCATACCTTACACATTCTTCTTGTATTTTACTTTCTGCTTTCTCCCATGATTCCTGACCCCACAAATCATCCTCTAATATTAAATCAAAATAATCCTTAAGAGGACCTTCCCCTTCTTTTGGCCCTACAATAGAATAATAACTTAGAATAGAAGGAGGATTTTCCATTTTTCTTGTTTGAGCACCTATTTTTTTCAATGCCAATTCTATCACCTTACCTTAATAATAGAGTTATTAACCCAACTATAACCGAACCGCCAATTCCATAAACTAAAACAGGCCCGGCAACTGTAAACATTTTGGCAGCAACCCCAAAAATAAATCCTTCTCTTTTATACTCCATTGCTGGTGCCACAATGGAGTTTGCAAATCCAGTTATTGGGACTGCCGCACCAGCACCACCAACTTTGCCTATTTTATCGTACAATCCAAGTCCAGTTAATAAAGCTCCTATTAATACCATTGAAATTGATGTGCCTGCAGCTGCCATTTCATTGTCAAGACCATTCGATTTCAAGATGTTTGTTATAATTTGTCCTAAGGTGCAAAAAATCCCACCTACTAAAAATGCTATTAGCATATTTTTTAAATAGGGAGGGTTAGGTACTTTTTTATCAGAATATTTCTTATAATCTTTTTTATTAAACTTATCCATATTATCCTCCAATTTTAAAGATAAAATAATATAATGCTCCAGCTACTTTACCAATTGCTAAAGAGTAAAATACAAACTTCATGTTCCTCTTAATTTTTATTTTTTTTAAAATAACGGGCAGCACATTCAGAATTTCTGCCAAAGCAGAGGAAAACAGCCCTAAGTATACACCAAATAAAAGTCCTATAATAACCACTAATATGCTATTTAACCTTATATAAAAATCAGAAAAATATAGAATAGTAAAAGCAATTGTACTTAAGATATATATTGACTCGTATAACATTTGGTACTTATCTGTATTCGTAAACTGCATCAAACGTGGAAATATTTCTAATAAAGTCACGAATGATATGAATGCTCCTCCTGCAACTAGACCACCACTAAAAGATGATACTATCGGTAAAATATAATTCATATTAACTCCTATTATTTTCTTAATTCATTCATTATATATTCTTCCATATCTTTATTATATAAATACAATTCTATATCCATCGGATCTGGTTCCATTCTTCTTCTCTTAGATGCACTTCTTATTCTGCTAGAAAATATCAATGCCCCTACTCCAATACCAATACAATATGGAATAGACATTATTAATGGGTTTTCCTCATTTATACCAGTAAAAGAGAAGTATAATTTCTCCATAACATTTATCATATTCACATCCTCATGAAAATACATAATACCTAAACCAGCTCCAAAGAATAAAGTAGCACTTACAAACAAAACCTTTACAAAATCAAATACTTTATTTTCTTTTTCTTTGGACTTGATTTCTAATAGAACATCTGAAGCACCAAGAAAACTCAAATCTATATTAGTAATCCTATCCATTATCTTTTCAGCAATTAGAGTCGGATCAATTAAGTCCCAAGTTTCAATAGAAGAACTAGCATATACTTGAATATTCTCAATAGGCTTTCTTATCTTTTCCTCTAAACAATATACCTTTCCTATATCTTTTACACATATGTAATCTTCGGTATCTAAAGTTAACTTTTCTCTTAGAACTATATACACTTTTTCTTTATCCATAATTATCAATACCTATCTTGATCTTTTTTTACCAGAGTAGCCCTACTTGGAATCTCATCTGAATTACTGGATACAATATTAAAGGCTATTATTGATGAAATGAGCAAAATAAGCGTTCCAAAAATTACTATTTTTATAAAACTAATAGTTTTCAATATCATCACCTAGATAATATTATTGACTATAAACGAAATTTCATACAAAAAAAAGGCATATCATGCCTTTGCTAGAAATTTCCTCATTTCTCCTATTATTCTCTTTTCTATCCTTGATACTTGAACTTGTGATATACCCAACACATTTGCAACTTCTACCTGTGTTTTATCTTGAAAATATCTTAATACTATGATTTGTCTATCCCTTGGTTTAAGCTGGCTTATTACATCTTTTAAAACAATACTATCTAATACATCTGTAGGTTGGTCCTCTTCTAAATTAATTTTATCTATTAAGTATAGTGGAGAACCATCATTCTGATAAACAATTTCATATAGATATTCTGGTTGATAAGATGATTCTAGAGCCATTACTATTTCTTCCTTTTCCACACCAATTTCTTCTGATATTTCTTGTATGCTAGGCTCTCTGCCTAAAATTTTATATAGCTTTTCTCCTGCTTGCTTTGCCATTCCAGCGATTTGTTTAAGAGATCTGCTTACCTTTATTATCCCATCATCCCTAAGAAATCTTTTAATTTCACCAATAATCATTGGTACTGCATATGTTGAAAACTTCACATCGTAGGATATATCGAATTTATCTATAGCTTTCAGTAATCCTATACTACCAATTTGGAAAAGATCTTCAACATCGTGACCTCTATTCAAAAATCCCCTCAGTACTGATCTAACTAGGCCTAAATTTGATTCTACTAATGTTTCTCTCGCTTTGCTATCACCACTTTGTGCTCTTTTAATCAGCTCTATAGTTTCTACGTGAGATAACAATCTATTCCCTTCTCCCCCTAAGTTCATATTACCTACTCCTTATCTATAGAGCGATCAATTTTCTTTCTCATGATGACCTTTGTACCAATGTCTTTAGTACTCTCAACTATCAATTCGTCCATAAATGTTTCCATTACAGTAAAACCCATCCCTGATCTTTCTAAATCTGGTTTAGAAGTATAAAAAGGTTCCATGGCTTGCTCTAAATCTGCTATTCCCTTACCATTATCGATTATCTGTATCTCAACAGTATCATTCTCAATTTTTGCCTCTATTATAATAATACCTTGTCCTAATTCATAGCCGTGAATAATTGCATTTGTTACAGCTTCTGATACTGCAGTTTTAATATCTGATAACTCTTCCAATGTAGGGTCTAATTGTGAAGCAAAAGCTGCTACTACAACTCTTGCAAAAGATTCATTATTAGATTTGCTGGAAAATTCTAACCGCATATAGTTTTTATCCATAGTTATCACCTCTCTAAGTTTGTTAATGCGTCTTCTAAACGCATATATACTTCAATAATTTTCAATAATCCTGACATCTTTATAATTCTATCAATATAAGTATTAGAACTTACTAATACTATTCTACCACCATTAGAATTAACGAGTTTATATCTTCCCATTACAAGTCCAATGCCTGAACTATCCATGAGAGTTAACTGAGTCAGGTCTATAATGATATTCCTTAGATTATTATCTTTGTATTTTTGATCTATTAACAATCTAGACTTTTCAGTAATATGATGATCTAATTCTCCATAAAAGTGTACAATTAGATTGGGTTTTTTAATTTCTATAGTATATCCCAAGATTTTCCCTCCTTTAGTTTTATTACTATATTTCGATAAGAATTAATCACCCTAAAACCACAACTTTATTTATTAGGCGGACATTTTTATCTCCTTATATATTCAATATCCGATATATTTTCTCCTTCAAAGAATTATGACTATTTTTGTAGAAAAAATAGAGTCTATTAGACTCTATTTCTTAATTAATTATTTTCGCAAGCATATACAACTTGATTTAACAAGATTGTTGTAGTAACACTACCTACACCACCAGGTACTGGAGTAATCATTTTCACTTTGTCTGCCACATTTTCATAATCAACGTCACCACTTAGTTTCCCATCCTCTGTCATGCTTACTCCTACGTCAATAATTATTGATTCTTCAGTAAAGTAATCCATTGTGAAGAATTTTGGTTTTCCTAGTGCAGGGATAACAATATCAGCCTTTTTAGTTATTTCTTTTAGGTCCTTAGTTCTAGAATGACAAATAGTTACTGTCGCATTTTTTTCTAATAACATCATAGCTAAAGGCTTACCAACAACCATAGATCTATTTATTACAACAACATTTTTCCCTTCCAAATCGATATTGTTGTATAATAGTATTTCCATTGCTGCTTTTGGAGTAGCTGGTGCAAATCCACTCATGTCTCCTTCAAAAATCTTTTCAAGATTTAATGGATGCATACAGTCAACATCCTTTGATGGTTTGATAGTATTTCTAATTACCTCTTCATCAATATGCTTAGGAAGAGGTCTAAACATTATCATGGCAGAAATGCTATCATTATCGTTTAATTCAGATATGAAGTCAGCTAGTTCATCAGTGGTCATATTAGCATCCTTTTCGAATACTTCGGTTTCTATTCCCAGTGCATCACAATTCTTAATTATACTTTTTTCATAAGAAACATCACTAGGATCATTTCCAAGTCTAACAATACCTAATTTAGGTTGCTTTCCATTTTCATTGAGCTTTGCAATTCTTTCTTTCATCTCTTCTTTAAGCTTTGCTGCAACTACATTACCCTTTAATATTTGACTCATTAGAATACCTCCTATAATATTATGCTTTAATTTTTCCTCAGGGATATTGTACCATATTTAAAGAATCTTTGTCACATAATTAACAGAGATTCTAATTTCTTGCATTAAAATCGTCAACATATGTGACAATTATATATTCTTTTACATAATTATAACCTATTCTTACAAGATTACTACTTGTTTATTCTATCCTCTGTCTGAACTTCAACTAGTTTATATTTCACTCATTTTAACATCAAATCCAGCTTCCATTAAGCCCTGAGTCAATAACTCCTCAAAAGAACTAGTAAAAATAAATCAATCATATTATAAAACCAAAAGATAAACACAATCGTTACTATTAAAAGATTCTGTCATAATTTTCATTGATTAGATAGTATCATAAATGAAACTGTAAAAATAGGAGAAAACAAAAACAAAAAACCCTGTGAAATACAAGGTTTTTGTCATTTTAGTCGAGTAAATCTATAAGCCGTGTTCTGTTTATATGGTCATCTATCTAAGATCTATTGTTGCCAATAGATTCATGCGACCTACCATTGGAACGGCAACGAGCAGCTGCCTTTTTCTGTTCCTTTTTGGTCTTGCTCCAGATGGGGTTTACATAGCCATTTAGTCACCTAAATGCTGGTGCGCTCTTACCACACCTTTCCATCCTTACCTAATAGAATTAGGCGGTATATTTCTGTTGCACTATCCTTAGGGTCACCCCCACTGGGTGTTATCCAGCATCTTGCTCTGTGGAGCACGGACTTTCCTCATGCCTAAGCACGCGACCAAACAATCTACTCTTTAAGAAGATAAGTATATCAAATTTCTCATTGTTTTACAAGATTACTTTATTGGTAGTATTTCTTCATACTAGTGAATTTTGTATTTTACGCTTGTATCCATGTAAACATCAATCTCAACATGAGCATCTACTTCTTTTAATAGCATGTCCTTCAATTTTGGTAATATAATCTTCTCTGTGTGAAAGTGTCCAGCATCTACTAAAACAAGTCCAAGTTGCAAAGCTATTTGGGCATCATGATATTTAATATCCCCTGTAATATACATATCTGCATTATTTTCAAAAGCATCCCTAATAAAGTCAGACCCACTTCCACCACAAACTGCTATTCTTTGAATAGTATCTTTGTTTCCATAAACTCTTATATCATCTACGGATAATTTGGATTTAATTGTGTTGACAACCGCTAATAAGTCTGTAGCTTCAACTTCTCCTATTCGTCCATATCCATATTTTTCATCATCTATTATCACTTGGCTTAATGGCCTTATGTTCTGTAAATTCATTAATCTAGCAAACTCATCGTTTACACCACCATTAGCCAAATCCAAATTTGTGTGAGCATTGTATACAACTATGTCGTTTGATATAAGTTTCATAATTAATCTTCCTAGATAGTCATTATTGTTAATATTTTTTAGAGATTTAAAAATTAAAGGATGATGGGTAATTATCATATGATAATCTTCCTTTATAGCTTTATCCGCAAGAATATCATCCAAATCAAGAGCTATTATGATTTTCTTTATGGTTTTTTCATCATCTCCAATTTGAAAGCCTGTATTATCCCAACTATCTATAAGCTTCTGGGGGGCAATTCGGTTTAATATAGCTATTATCTCCTTAGCCTTCAACTATTTTTAATACCTCCTTGTACTGACTTATCAATCCTTCAATTTCTTCTAATCTTATTTTACCCTTATCTGTATTTATACCTGTTAACTCCTTAATAATCGAAGACTGTTTATTAATCTTATACTCTATAAAACTCTTCAACAAAGGATGGTTTTTCTCAATAATTTTCTTGCCAATTTCATAATATATTTCTTTTTCAACTATATCTTTGCCTCTCTTAGCATATATTATTTCATAATATTTATTGTCTTCTAAAACTAATTCTTCATCAA
This sequence comes from Tissierellia bacterium, assembly GCA_012520755.1. Lineage (GTDB taxonomy): Bacteria > Bacillota > Clostridia > Tissierellales > Tissierellaceae > UBA3583. Next base: position 41,402 of record JAAYNS010000084.1, on the reverse strand, counting down.
TTATTTTAAAATTGTTATTATATAGATACTCTCTCAACTCTTTAGTTGCAACCATAGGTTGTAGAATAAAATTTGTAATTGAATTTGTGAGTTCAATATCTTTTGATAGAATATCCCTAATAAGTAAGCCTCCCATACCAGCAATTATTACAGTATCAACTTCAAAGGGTTTGATGATTTCTAATCCATCCCCTAGTCTAGCTATTATTTTATCAGATACTTTTAGCTCCTTTATATAATTAATTGTTTTATTTAGAGAGCCCTGACTTATATCTGAAGCTATTACTCGCTTACTTATATTGTTTTCTATTAAATACATAGGAATCTGACCGTGATCGGTTCCTATATCAGCCACAATTGAATTTCTAGCTACAAATTTTGTGATAGCATATAATCTCTCTGATAACTTATTATTCATCTTTACTTTCCTTTCCAAAATTAAAGATTCGCTATAGAAACGAATCTTTATTCAAGAAAATCTTTCAATTTTTTACTTCTACTTGGATGTCTTAACTTTCTTAATGCTTTAGCTTCGATTTGTCTTATTCTCTCTCTAGTTACATCAAACTCTTTACCTACTTCTTCTAGAGTTCTTGCTCTACCATCATCTAGGCCAAATCTAAGCCTTAAAACTTTTTGTTCTCTAGGAGTTAAAGTATCCAAGACCTCAATAAGTTGCTCTCTTAGCATAGTGAAAGTTGCAGCATCAGCGGGAGCAAGTACGTCTTCATCAGGAATAAAATCTCCTAAGTGACTATCTTCTTCTTCACCAATAGGTGTTTCTAAGGAAACTGGTTCTTGGGCTATTTTCATAATCTCCCTAACTCTCTCAACATCCAAACTCATTTCTTTACCTACTTCTTCAGGTGTTGGATCCCTACCAAGTTCTTGAACTAATTGCCTTTGAACTCTAACTAATTTATTGATTGTTTCAACCATATGAACTGGTATTCTAATAGTTCTTGCTTGATCTGCAATAGCTCTAGTTATCGCTTGTCTTATCCACCATGTTGCATAGGTGCTAAATTTAAACCCTTTTTTATATTCAAATTTCTCAACAGCCTTCATCAATCCTAGATTTCCTTCTTGGATTAAATCTAAGAAGAGCATTCCTCTGCCCACATATCTCTTGGCAATACTTACTACTAATCTAAGGTTTGCTTCCGCTAATTTTTTCTTAGCATACTCATCCCCTGCTTCCATTCTCTTAGCAAGCTCAACTTCTTCTTCAGGACTAAGAAGTGGAATTTTCCCAATTTCTTTTAAATACATTCTTACGGGGTCATCAACATTAACCCCTTTAGGAACTGAGATTTCTTTTTCTTTGGACTCTTCTAACTCCTTATCCACATCAATATCCTCTTCTGGATCGCTGTCTTCATCATCATCTACTAACAATAAGGCATCTTCATCTTCTTTATCGCCCATAATCTCAATACCTGAATCCTCTAGTTTTTGATATATTTCATCAATCTCTTCTGGTTCTAGGGCAATTTTCTCAAAAGTATCCATAATTTCCTTATATTTTAAAAAGCCTACCTTTTTGCCCTTTGTTAATAGTTTACTTTCAGCTGTTTGTTTATTATTAATCTCTAGATTTTTCTTATTATCTTCCATCGTGGCCTCCCTACTAATTATCTAGATTAATTTTGTTATTTAAATGTATTAAATCTAAACATAATTGCTTAAACTTTTCATCCTCTATAGCATTCCTAGATTTTTTTTCTAATTCTTCGATTTCTTTAAGCATTTTATCTCTTTTCATTAATAAATTGTTAGTTGTAACTGTTTTTATTAAATCATCTATTATATTTTCAATATCCCTTGCTTGATACTTTGTAGAATTACTAAATATGGAATCTATTGAATTCTTGTTTAAATTAGGTATTTCCAATATCTTGTTAAATAATACCTTTTCATCTATAATTTCCTGACTACCATAAAGAATATTTAATTGCTTATATATATTTATGCATTCTTTACTATTAAAATCATCTATTGATAATCTTTCTATAATATAATGATAATAATCTTTTTCCTTTATCATAAACTTTATTAGCTCTATTTCTGCTTTATAATAAGCAGGAGGCAATGCACTTTTAACTGGCTTAATTTCACTTATGTCTTTATTCTTATAATTAAATGATTTCTTATTATAATTATTACCCCTAATTTCCTTTTCTATAGCCTCTCTTGTTATTCCCACTTCTTTGGAAATCTTGTCTATATAAATGTCTTGTTCAATAGGACTTTTAACATTTCTTATAATCTTTGCAACCTCTGTTGTGAATTTTATCTTTCCTTCTAATGTATCTATTTTATATTCACTTTTTAATTGATGAATTTTGAAATCAATATAGTTATATGCATTAACAAAAAGTTTTTCAAATTCTAGAGGTCCATACCTCTTAATATAGTCATCAGGATCCATACCATCAGGTAGCAACAAAATTTTTGGATTCAAATCAACCTTTAACATAGTATCTATTGCTCTTAAAGTCGCTTTTATACCTGCAGCATCTGAATCATAGCAAACATATACCTCATCACCATAGCGTTTTATTATTTTACTTTGCCTCTCAGTAAGTGCAGTTCCTAGACTTGCAACAGCATAATTAATTCCACTGTTAAATAATGAAATTACATCCATATATCCTTCTACTAATAGGATTCTTTTTCTGTTAGAATATTTACTTACAAGATTTAAGCCATATAGGTGATTACCTTTACTAAAGACTATAGTATCTGGCGAGTTCAAATATTTTGGCATCTTTTGATCCATTACTCTACCACCAAATCCTATGACCCTGGCTCTTGTATCAATAATAGGAAACATTATTCTATTTCTAAATTTATCATAGTAGCCATTGTTATTATCTCTTTTTCCTATGAGTCCAGCCTTTTCAATTTCTGCATCAGAAAAACTCTTAGATTTTAGATAATTGTACAAGCTATCCCAACTATTTAAAGCGTATCCAAGGCCAAATTGCCTCCTAGTCTTCTTACTAATTGATCTAATGGCTAAATAATCCAATGGAGTCTTGTTACGCTCTAAAGTATTCAAGAAATACCTAGCAGCTTCCTTATTAATTTCGTAAATTTTTTCCTTCTCATCCTTGTTAGTAGAATTTTTAGTATCCTCTATATCTATTTCTATTCCCAACTTATTGGCTAATAATTTTATTGCATCAGGAAAATCAACATTTTCTTTTTTCATTATAAACTTTAATATATCCCCACCTTCTCCGCATCCAAAACAATGAAAAATCTGTTTAGTTGATGATACTGTAAAAGAGGGAGTCTTTTCATTATGAAAGGGACACAAACCTACATAATTTGAGCCTGACTTTTTTAAATGAATATAATCAGAAATTATACTTACAATATCGCTATTTTCCTTAATATTTTCAATTATTTCATCATTAATATAAGTCATATTATCACCTACAAACACCTACCATTTCTTATATTGTTTTATTATTCGACATATTAGTATTCGACACATATTTCAAAAATCCTTCTTTTTTCTTAAAATATTTCCCAACGTTTTGGGATAAAAATGTTATTGAAAACATTAATCACGTATCTATCAGTCATTCCAGCTATATAATCGCAAATTATATCTTCAATGTTTGCTTCTATATTTTCATATATACTCAAATGAGCCTGAGGAATCTTATTGTTGTTTTCATAATAATACTTATATAATTCTTTAATTATATGCTCCACTTTATTTTCTTCTGATTTTGCCTTTTTGTTTAAATAAACATTTTCAAACATAAAGTCTCTTAACTTATTTGTTTTTTCTCCAATTTCTTTACTCATGGATATTGAATTGGTATTGTAGCTAGTTTCAATAATGTCATGTATCATAGTATTAATCCGTACTCCATGTGTCTTGCCTAGAACCTCAAGACAATCCTCTGGTAAATCTGATTGTTTTATAATATGCGCTCTTATGGCGTCATCTATATCATGATTAATATAGGCAATTCTATCTGCGTACTTTAGAATTCTTCCCTCTAATGTTTCACTAACCCTATTTCCACTATGATTTAAAATACCTTCTTTTACCTCATATGTTAAATTCAGGCCTATCCTCTTTTCTTTCCCTTCTAATAGGTCAACAACCCTTATACTTTGTTCATTATGTCTAAACCCATTTGGATGTAATTCATTTAATACTTTTTCTCCAGTATGTCCAAAGGGAGTATGTCCTAAATCATGACCTAAGGCCATAGCTTCTATTAAATCTTCATTAAGCTTTAAAGCTCTTGCAAGAGTTCTACCAATTTGAGCAACTTCAAGAGTATGAGTAAGTCTTGTCCTAAAATGATCTCCTTCAGGTGCAATAAAAACTTGTGTCTTATGTTTTAACCTTCTAAAGGACTTAGAATGGATAATTCTATCCCTATCTCTTTGAAAAACAGTTCTGATAGTACATTGTTCTTCTGCTTGTTCTCTTCCCATCGAATTTTTGCTCAACATAGCATATTTAGATAAATTTGTTTCCTCAAATTCTTCATATTGTTTTCTTATTTCCATAAGTTATTGCCCCTTTTGTAAAACTCGTATATATTATATATACAACATAAAAGTCAATAATCCTTCATAAATAATAAATATTTTTTCTTCTTATTACTCAAGTGTTTATTCACATGTTTTTATGAAACAAAATGAAGTGTTGTTCAAAACACTTCATTATATCATATTATCTCCAAAATCCTTAATCATTTCTTCTAAAATAATTATTGCAGTTTCTTCAATAGCTCTACTCGATACATCTATTACCTTACAATTTAACTTCTCCATAATTTCTTTTGAGTATTCAATCTCTTCCCTAATTCTCTCAACATTTGCATAATGGGCTGAATCGTCTAAACCAAGAGCCTTCAGTCTTTCTCTTCTTATTTCAATTAGTTTTTCAGGATTTGCTATCAGGCCAAATATCCTTCTATTATCTTTTTCAAATAGTTCTTTAGGAGCTGATACTTCTGGTACCAAAGGAACATTTGCAACTTTATAATTCTTATGTGCCAGGTACATACTCAGAGGCGTTTTCGATGTTCTTGAAACTCCTATTAAGCAAATATCTGCTTTTTTTATACCCCTAGGATCCTTCCCATCATCATATCTAACTGTAAATTCAACAGCTTCTACTTTATTAAAATAGTTTTCATCAAGTCGTCTTATTAAACCAGCTTCACGTTTAGGTGGAAAACCTACAATTTTTTCTATAGCATCTAGAGGTGGTGTCAGTACATCGACTGTAAGTACATTATATTCTTTACCCAATAATTCAATATAATCTCTATTTTCTTCATTAACAGTTGTATATATAACAATACTTGATACTTCTTTTGCATCTAGTAAAATTTCTTTAATCTTTTCCTTTTTAGATACAAAGGGAAACTTTTTTATTTCATAATTAGTTGATTTAAATTGCCTGACAGCAGCTCTAGCAATTAATTCACCAGTTTCACCGATGGAGTCCGACAAAACGTATATAGTTAAATTTTCATCCATAATTTTCCTCCTATAACTCATTTCCCAATTCTACAAATAACCTTGTAATAGTAGTTTTAGAAATCCGTCCGATTACCTTTAAGTTTTTATTTTCCTCGTCCACTATTTCAACTACAGGTAAGCCATCAATTTCATGCTCTATAATTTTTACTGCAGCACTTAATACACTATCGTCTTGAGTAACATAGATTACATTTGGCATTCTGGTCATTATCATCCCAATCGGTACTTTGTGTAAGTCTGTTCCACCAATTGCACTTTTAAGCAAATCTTTTCTAGATACAACTCCTGTCAAAAATCCAGTATTTGTTATATAAATAGAACCTACATCTTCTACAAACATAAATACCACTGCATCATATAGATTTGTTGATTCATCTAATACTACAGGTACACTCATTACATCCTTTACAGATATATCCTTTATAGTATCTGAAACATAACTTGATCTCGTTTTTCCAGTCATGAAGTAGCCTACCTTTGGCTTGGCATCCAATATCCCTGACATAGTTAATATGGACAGGTCAGGTCTCAATGTAGCCCTTGTTAATTTTAATTTATTGGCAATTGCTTCACCTGTAATAGGCTGATTATCCTTAACTATTTCTATAATTCTTTCTTGCCTCTCACTGAATTGGATTTTACTTCACCACCTTTTTCTATAGCAAGTACTATTTATCTAACACCTGTGATAAATCACATACTTTCATCATAAGATTATATATTTTCCTAATGAGCCCAAGTCTATTATTTTTAAGGTCTTCATCTTCAACCATTACCATAACATTATCAAAGAAATTATCTATTGGTTCTTTTAATGTAGTCAGCAGGTCTAAGGCCTTGTCATATTCCTTCCTATCTATCAACCAAAGGGTTTTTTCCTCAATATTGTTAAAACTATCGTACAATTCTATTTCTTCATTTGTAAATAAATCTCTTTTTACTTCATCATTTTCGGTCTTAATAGCAAGAGTCGATAGTCTATTAAAGACTGATAATATATGGTGAACATCATCTTTAATTAGCCAATCATTTAACTTAAGTGCTCTAATTTTCATATCATATACATCATCAGACTTAGTACTTATTACTGAGTCTATTATATCATATCTTATCCCAATATCTAAGAACATAGCTTTTACTCTACCAATGAAGAATTCCATTATATCTGATTTAACTTTATTATAGTCAAAGGCCAAACTATTTTCATCAACATATATATATAAAGCAAAGTCCACTATTTCTGATAAAGATAGATTCAACTGCTTATCTAATATAATGTTAATGATTCCTAGTGCACTTCTTCTTAAAGCAAATGGATCTTGAGAACCTGTTGGCTGAATTCCGATTGCAAACAATCCTACAATGGTATCTAATTTATCAGTTATTGATAATATAGCTCCTGATGTAGTAGTTGGCAATTGATCTCCCGAGTGTCTTGGTAAATATTGCTCAAATATTGCCAGGCTTACTATCTCATTCTCACCGGACTTAATTGCGTATTCCATACCCATTTTACCTTGTAATTCTGTAAATTCACTAACCATTTTGGTGACTAAATCAGCTTTTGAAAGATAGCTTGCTCTTTCTATAATCTTTTCTGTTTCTTCCCCAACTTCTAAATATTGACCAATCTTAACAGCTAATTTTTGTATCCTCATTGTTTTGTCGTATAATGTGCCTAGCTTTTCTTGAAAGGCTATATGTTTTAATTTTTCCACATTATCCTCTAGTGGTTTGATTATATCCTCATTATAGAAGAATTTAGCATCTTCAAGCCTTGCTCCGAGTACTTTTTCATTTCCCTTTACTACAATGTCTGAATGCTCATCATTACCATTCCTTACAGTAATAAAATATGGCAACAACCTATCCCTATCATCAACTACTGGAAAATATCTTTGATGATCCTTCATAGGAGTTGTTATTACATCAGCAGGAAGACTCAGATACTCCTCTTTAATTCTTCCGATTATAGGAGTAGGATATTCTACAATATTTGTGATTTCATCCAATAGTTCATCATCATACTGTATAGTCCCACCTTTTTCTTTAACTAATCTTTCAGATCCATATTTAATGATGTCTTTACGTTCTTTTTGATCAACAATTACATAGTTGTCTCTTAATAGTTTGGGATAATTTTCCACATTATCTATCACTATATTACTATTACCTAGAACTCTATGACCCCTTGTAGTATTTGAAACCTCAATTCCCTCTAAGTCAAAAGGAACTACCTTATCCTCAAGAATTGAAACTATCCATCTAATAGGTCTAGCAAATCTTAGGTTCTTACCGCCCCATTTCATAGTCTTAGGAAAATTAATAAGCCTAATAAAATTTGGCATATTTGTTGATAGTATTTCCTCTAATGATTTGCTTTTCTTAATTATCTTTGCAAAAACATATTCCTCGCCATTAACTAAATCAATAAATATTGAATCCATATCTACTCTTTGACCTCTCATAAAGCCTAAAAAAGCCTTTGTAGGATTACCATCTTCGTCATATGCAATTTTCTTTGAAGGACCTTTTACCTTTTCTTCTATTGTGTCTTGCTTTTCTTCTAAGCCTTGTATAATCATTGAAAGTCTTCTTGGAGTTGTATATATATCAATGCTTGAATATTCAACTCTTTCCTTTTTTAATAGTTCTTCAGCATTGTTTTTCATTTGGCTTATAGTGTCAGCTATATATCTAGCTGGCATTTCTTCAACACCTATTTCTAGAAGATATTTCTTATTCATTTAATTCACCATCCTTCTTCAATAGAGGAAACCCCATTTCTTCTCTTTGCTTTAAAAAAGCAGATGCAACTAATTTAGCAATACTTCTGACTCTTCCTATATAGTAAGTTCGCTCAGATACAGAAATTGCACCCCTAGCATCTAGTATATTAAAAGCATGGGAGCATTTTAAAACAAAATCATAGCTTGGTATTACCAAATCAAGAGCTATTGCCTTTTTGGCTTCTTCTTCATAAGTATTGAACAGCCCTTTTAACACTTCTACATCTGCTTCTTCAAAACTATAGACTGAATGTTCATATTCAGCATTTTTGAATATATCACCATATCGCATGTTTTCATTCCACTTTATATCAAAAACATTATCTACATCTTGTAAATACATTGCGATTCTTTCAAGCCCATATGTAAGCTCTGCCGATTCTAACTCACAATCAATTCCACCAACTTGTTGAAAATATGTAAATTGTGTAATTTCCATACCATCAAGCCAAACCTCCCAACCTAGGCCCCATGCCCCTAATGTTGGTGATTCCCAGTTATCTTCAACAAATCTTATATCGTGTTTGTGTGGATCTATGCCTATAGCCTTTAAACTCTCCAAATATAAATCCTGTACATTGTCTGGTGATGGTTTTAATATTACTTGTAACTGATGGTGCTGATAAAGCCTGTTTGGATTCTCTCCATATCTAGCATCTGCAGGACGTCTAGAAGGCTCGACGTATACTACTTCCCATGGTTCTGGTCCTAAAGCCCTTAGGAAAGTATGAGGATTCATAGTCCCAGCCCCCTTTTCAATATCATATGGCTCCATTATTAAGCAGCCCTTTTCACCCCAATAGTTAAGTAATTTCAGCATTAAATCCTGAAATAACATAGTAACCCTCCTCAATTTTATTTAAACTTAAAAATAAAAAAACCTCTACATAGCTATAGGGACGAAAAATAAATTCCGCGGTTCCACCCTATTTAATACCCGTAGAGGTACTCACTTCAAAACATATACTCAGAAGTGCCTAAATCAATACATCTATATCTAGTTTCCACCATCCTAGACTCTCTATAATAGGCAATATCAATTCATTCTTCGTCTTAGTATAATATTATTATCTTATACGTTTTAATCTAACAAATAATCTTCTCTGTGTCAATACTTGTATGCTTTAAACCTTATATCATATCTTTAACAAGTTCATAGATTTGAGTTCTTTTCTATCAATATTATATAAAATATAATCAACTAATAGATAATGGATATCTTTTAATAGATCATTCATGATTCTCATACTCTTTATATCTTCAAATGAACTATATAAAAGCTTGTTTAGCACATTAACTTGATTTACATCTACATTTAATGCACCTATATCTTCCATATAACAATTAGAGCATAGTAGACCGCCTAAAGTCTTGCTAAATTTTAAAGCAGTGTTTAAGCTATTACCACAGGATACGCATCTATCTATTAAAGGCCTGTAGCCTAAAAAGCATACATATTTTAATTCATAGGCAACTATGAATTTCAAATACTCATCGTCAAGATTAGTTAAAGTAGATAATCCTTTTTTAAACAACATAAATAATTTTTCATTTACTTCTCCATCAGCTACTGATTTATTAAGTAATTCTAGCATATAAAAGCCAAAGGAAACTCTATCAATGTTTTCTCTAATAGCATAAAATGAATCTATTAAATCTACTTGCACTATATAATAAAAACTTCTCCCTTTACGCAGTTGAAAATCTGAATGTGAAAACATCTGGGTTGTAGCTAAGAACTGAGACTTCGGCTTAAGGGCCCCTTGAGCCATTACAGAAATCTTTCCTAAATTATTAGTATAAATATTTAGTATCTTGCTAGTTTCCTTATATCTCGTTTCACCTATGACTATGCCCTCAGTTTTAATCATTCTAACCTCTCTATTTATAACCAAAATATTTTACTTTATTGTCTTTTTCTCTCCAGTTTCTTTCTACCTTTACCCATAATTGTAAATTAATCTTGCTGCCTAGTAATTTTTCTATATCTTCTCTTGCTGACTTACCAATTTCCTTAAGTTTTTTCCCACTTTTACCAATTACAATTCCCTTATGGGAGTCTTTCTCGCAATATATAGTAGCAAATACATCAACAATTTCTTTATCTTCCCTTTGCTTGATCCTTTCAATCCCAACAGCTATTCCATGGGGAACTTCTTCATCTAAATTCAATAAAGCCTTTTCTCTAATTAATTCTGCAATAATAAATTTCTCAGGCTGATCAGTAATCATATCCTCTGGAAAATACTGAGGCCCTTCTGGCAACATAGTTCTTAAAGTATTAATATACATATCTATATTGTCATTATTCTTAGCTGATATTGGAATGATCTCTTTAAATAACCCCATTGAATTATACTTATCTATTAGCTTTAATACTTCTTCATTAGATAATTTGTCAATTTTGTTAATCAATAATACAATTGGTGTTGAGATACTCTCTAGTTCTTCTAAAATATACTTATCTAATTTGCCAGTTTCGATACTCTCATCTACCATAAATGTTATAACATCAACTTCTTCTAAAGTGCTTTCAGATATTTTAAGCATATAATCCCCAAGCTTATTCTTTGGCATTTGTATACCTGGCGTATCTAAAAAAACAATTTGGAAATCATCTTCAGTATATACCATGAGTATCTTATTTCTCGTAGTTTGAGGCTTATCTGAAATTATAGATATCTTCTCCCCAATTACTTGATTCAACAATGTTGATTTACCCACATTTGGCCTGCCTATAACAGTCACAAAACCTGATTTATACATATAAGCTCTCCCTATCTATTATTATCATTTGCATTTTCTAAGTCTTCTGGACCAAAACTATGAGGTAGCAATTCATCTAAGCTATACTCTCTATAATCATCTTCGTTGTTGGCAATTATAATCTTTGCATCTTTCCCAAATTCCCTAATTACCTGTCTACACACACCGCATGGATATGTAAAGGGAGTGTCTCCTACTATTGCAATAGTCTTGATTTTATGATGTCCCTCTGAAACGGCCTTAAAAATAGCTGTCCTTTCAGCACATATTGTCGGAGAATATGAAGCAATTTCAATATTACAACCAGTATATACTTCATTATCTTGGGTTATTAAAGCCGCACCTACGTGATAAGATGAATAAGGTACATAGGCGTCTTCCTTAGCTTCGAGAGCTTTTCTTATTAGTTCTTTATTATCCACTACAATACCTCCTGTCATTCAATTTCTATTGATGATCTTGTGTCTACTACTTGAATCCAAGTAGTTCCTGAGTTTAGCATTATTTCATCTCCAAGATTATTATAATAATATGTTTTTGATTCTCTTGAATCTTTAAACCACTTTATATCAATAGAATTACCATTAGTTATAAGTTTTCCCGTTCCTTCACCAATTAAACCAAGCTCAAGCCTTCCTTCATTGTCTATCACTCTCACATCTACTTGTTGGATAATTATATTTTTTGCTGTAATTGGTGATTCATCTGACTCATCAATATGTAGTTCTCCGTCCTTTTCTCTAGTATATACTTTTTCATCTTCGTCATATATAAACTTTGATGTATTTTTGTTAAAATAATTAATTAATACTGTTTTGGCTTCATCTCCTTTGATATTAGTATCATCAGGATAAAATTTGAACCCTTCATAGTCTCCAGTTAGCTTGTAATTTCTTTCTTCTTGTGTTTCCCTTATTACTTCCATACTCGAATATAAATTATTTGGAGCTTTTTTATGAGATTTTCTCCAAAATACTTTACTTGAACTTGTTAAACCATCAATATCTGCAATCTTTAAACTCCTGACGTCCTTTTTTGCTTGTTCACTACCACCTACTCGTACATAAATCGCATCAAATTCCAGTGCTTTTGTAACAAAATACGGCCGTGAACTCCTAATAGGGCCTATGGATTCAGGAGCATTGATTAGAAATAATCCTAAATATCTAGTATAAGGAGCTTCCACGGGAAACTCATAAACTATTTCAGCATCTTTTAAACCTGCTTGCCATCTAGCCCTAGGATGATTATCAAACATAACAGCTACTACTCTCTGTCCTACTATTTCCTCAGGTGCATATAAGCCACTAAGTGGTGATGGTACCCCTTCCTTTATTTCGTGAGCTATTGTTTCTACTTCTTCTTCAACTTCTTCAGGTTTATCTACATCAATTATTGTTGGTTCTTCAATAGGCTTTTCACACCCTGTCATAATAATCCCTAATAATAAAATCATTAATATTGTTCTTTTCATTTGACTTCCTCCTGAAATAGTTTTATGGCTAAGCAATGATTTGAAATATTAAAATACCAATTAGAGTTCCAAGTAATGCACCATTAATAACCTCCATAAATGTATGTATTTTCCCTTCTATTCTGCTTTCTGCAACAAATAAGGCTAGCACATAAGCTAGGGTCATTATTAGAATATTATTTACTAAGGATGCAATTATTGTAGCTATACAAAATGATAACGCAGCATGTCCACTAACAGTTCCCCCTTGAAAATGTGTTCCCCTACCTCTATAGTATTTAGCTTTTAATCCAATAGTAAAAATAATAACTAAAAATATTGCTATAAATGTTAAATGAATTGGAGAATTCCTTATTTTAAATATTACTATATCAGCCAAATTATTTAGTCTATCAAAGAAGATTAAATATCCTACTACAATAGAATTTAAAGCTGCAATTAATACTGCTCCGGCAGATACATCCTTTGCGATTTTTGCTAAGGGATGAAAATCTTTTGTATATATGTCTATGGCTTTTTCTATGGATGTATTTATCATTTCTGTAATTAAAACTAAAGACACAGTAATTAAAAGCATTAAAAACTCCATTCTACTAAGATTGTAGAAGAGACTTATAAATAAAACTAAAACAGCTATTAGATAATGACGCCTTAAATTTTTTTCGGATTTAATAGCCCATAAAATACCATTTATTGCATGATTAAAAGTCTCTATAAGTCTATTTATTTTCATCTAATTTCACCCTAAGAACTCTTAAATATTTTTAGATTTTTCATTACTTTTTTTTCTTTTTCTCGCATAATTTTCTTTTCCTCATTATTCATATGGTCATAACCCATTAGATGAAACATACTATGAGCTACTAAATATGCGATTTCCCTTTCCAAATCATGTCCATATTCTCTTGATTGTTCGTCTGCTTTTTCAGCAGATATTACAATATCACCTAGTATTGTGGTTGATAAATTAAAATCATCCTCCATAGGAAAAGACAAAACATCAGTTACTTTATCTACTCCCCTATAATCTCGATTCAAAATTCGTATCTCTTTATTGTCAACAAAGGAAACACTAACTTCATATTCGCCTTTTTTACCTTCAACTATTAAGCATTCATTTATTACTTCATCAATTAACTTCTCGATGTTTTCAGTGATTTCATATTTAGTTTGCCTATTATCAATATCATAGTTCATATAAATCTCCTCTTCCATAAAGATTCTAATTTAAAAAGGGATAATGTATTTTATACAATCCCTTGAAGATAATCTATGGTTCATTAATTGTGCCTTCATATTTTTCATATGCATCAATAATCCTTTGAACTAAAGGATGTCTAACTATATCCTGCTTAGACAAATATATAAAATCAATTCCTTTAACATTATTTAATATTTTTGTCACCGTTCTTAGTCCTGATTGCTTTCCCTTTGGCAAATCAACTTGAGTAATATCCCCCGTAATAATAGCTTTTGAACCAAAACCTAGTCTGGTTAAGAACATTTTCATTTGCTCATTTGTAGTATTTTGAGCTTCATCTAATATTACATATGCAGAATCAAGAGTCCTTCCTCTCATATAAGCTAAAGGTGCAACTTCTATTAAACCTCTTTCTACATACTTTTCATAAATATCATAACCTAAAATTTCAAACAAGGCATCATATATAGGTCTTAAATAGGGGTCTACCTTTTCTTGTAAGTCTCCAGGTAAAAATCCTAAACTTTCTCCCGCTTCTACTGCTGGCCTAGTAAGGATTATCCTATTAACCTTTTTATTCTTAAAGGCTTGAACTGCCATAGCCATAGCAAGATATGTCTTGCCAGTACCAGCGGGTCCAACAGCAAATACTATATCATTGTGCCTTATAGATTCAATATATCTTTTTTGACCAAAAGTCTTTGGTTTTATGCTCTTACCTGAAGAAGTTACACATACAACATCCTTGAGTAAGTCTGTTAAGTCATCGCCATTACCCTCTACAACTTGGTTTATTGCATATCTTAAGTCATGTTTTCCTAATCTATTGTGTTCTTTAACAATCTCTTTTAAATCATACATTAGTTTAATACCCTTTTCTACAGACCTGGGTTCACCAAATATCTGTATTTCATTATTGTTAACTTTAACATCTATATTTAATTCTTTTTTGATTATCTCGATGTTTTCGTCAAGGTCTCCAAATATTTCATTAATAATTTGATGGTTTTCTATTTCTATGCTTTGTTCAATTCTTTCAGCCAAGCTTTAACCTCCTAGTTATCTATAATGACTTTCTTGCCAATTTCCTCAATAGTTTCTATTACCACATTTGTAATTAAATTATTACCGTTTATCTCATGCTTTATATCCCTTGCTACTATTTCAGCGCCTTCCTTAATTTGTAAATTTATTTCTTCAATAGCCTTTAATTGATTGGAATTTTTGAGTGTATCAATATTTTGTTTAATCTCTTCTATTTCAATTTCTCTATATTCATAAGTAATAATATTTATAGGTATATCAATAATATCAAAATCAAACAATTTTTCTTCTCTTATGTATTCTTTGTAATCTGTAAAAGGAATATCCTTAATAAATCTAACTCCTCTATTATTTATTTTTAGGCCTTTTTGTTTGAATATATTTCCAGTTTCCCTTTCTATCTTCTTAACTATTGGCTCAATAACTTCAGACTCATATCTTGTTCTTGCCAAAATCTCACCTTCAGCATGAACTAAATAGATTTCACTTTCATTTGTTAACATAGCACCACTTATAAGAACTTGCCCTTCTCTTACAATTTCGCCTGCTTCAACTAATGCATCTCCATTTCTAGCTACAACTTTTTCCACAAGGCCTTTTTTAGCTGCTATAATATTAGCAGGATAGCTCCTATCAACCTTTTCAGGAGAAATAGTCTCTTCTTTTATATCAATAATTAATTTTACGCCCTTTTTCTGCACTTCTATAAAGGAAAAATAATTGTATTCATTCATTAACAAGAGTTCAACTTCATCTTCTGAAATCCTTATTTTAGGTGTACCTGACATTATTCCATTATCACCCAAGTATTCAACTACTTTTTCTTGAGGTGTTTGCTCTAAACCATTAATTTCAATTTTCCATATAAAAGATGACAATAAAAATACAATTAAGAAAAATAGTATAAAGCCAGTAAGAAACATCTTTCTATGTTTGACCCTCTCAATGAAATAGGGTAAGCCTTTTTTCTGTAGTATTTCGTACTTACATCCTACTTTATCTATTAATTCAATTAAATATGCAAGACCTTTTGGACTTACGCAAATTTCTACCTGATAATTATTTAGCCTCCTTACATCCCACAAATAAATGTCTTGAGATAAGGCTAAATTTAACAGTCTTTCCAACTGTAATCCTTCAATTCTAATAATAACATAACCTTTAAAATTATTCCATATTTTTATAGCTAGCATTTAATCACCCCTAGCCCAAGATTTCTACTTGTTCTATATTGCCAATTATTAGTATTTCTTCAGATAGTATGTTTTTTATCTCTAATTCATTTCCAGTTACTTTTATGATGCCAGACTTAGAGTTTATCCTAATAACTTGGTTATCGTACTCTATAATTCCTTTGTGATTAGAAATACTAAGCTCAATATTTCCTATTAAACAAATCCTCGGTAAATCTAGAGTTATATCTATTGGTAATTCTAATGCTTCAGATAAATTGACCTTAATACTATCCATATTCTTTTTCATATAAAATCCCTCCAATTTATCATATGAAATTAAATAATGTTCTATTACACAAGAAAAGAGAAGCCTTAACAGCTTCTCTTAATATTCTTCATACTCTTCGGTTCTGATAGTATCTCTGCATAAATTATGCCTTTTAATAGATCTCTTTTTAAGTCTAAATCAAGTTTATTAATATATTCTACTTCTAAAGGAGTATCAGATTTACTAATAGCTCCCATCTCTTCATTTCCGCCAATCCTATCCACCACTAGGCCTTTTGGCTTTATTGGTTTTGGAGGTTTTGGAGGGGGTAGAGGTTGGGAAGATATTGATGGTTCAGGGACTTGGTATAAATTGGTTTCCATCCATTGACTCTCAATTTCTTGTTGTTTTTTCTTTTCCCTTTCTAGCTCCCTTTCTCTATGTAAATCTCTTTCTCTTTGTAGCTCCTTTTCTATTTCTATTTTTAAGTTATCAAAGACTTTTTTAGGACTCCCAACATTCATGCCTCGACTATGAGCACTTCTTGTCTTCTTTCCATGTTGTTTTGCCCTACTTACATTCTTTTCTTTGGAACTTTTTATTATTATATTCCCTATAAGCCAGATAACAAGAATAACTAGTTGTTCCATATAATCACATCCTACTATTTATTGTTATCCTCATCAGATATTTTTGAAATTGAATTTCTCATATCAGTATCAGCTAATATATTTCGCATATTATAATAATCCATTACTCCCATATGCCCTTCTTTTAATGCACTTGCTATTGCCAAAGGAACTTCTGCTTCTGCTTCTACAACTTTAGCTTTCATTGCTTGAACTTCTGCCAGCATTTCTTGCTCCTTTGCTACAGCCATTGCTCTTCTCTCTTCAGCTTTAGCTTGGGCTATCTTCTTATCAGCATCTGCCTGATCCATTTGTAGCTTTGCACCAATATTTCTGCCAACATCAACATCTGCAATATCGATGGATAAGATTTCAAAAGCAGTACCTGAATCTAATCCCTTATCTAGTACAGTTCTAGATATGCTATCAGGATTTTCCAATACATCAGAGTGAGCAATAGAACTACCAACAGTAGTTACAATTCCCTCTCCAACTCTTGCAATAATTGTTTCCTCTCCTGATCCTCCTACTAATCTGTCAATATTAGCTCTAACTGTTACCCTAGCCTTTACAATTACTTCTATACCATTCTTTGCCACAGCTGATATATTAGGTGTTTCTATAACCTTTGGATTTACACTTACTTGAACCGCTTCTAATACATTTCTCCCTGCTAAATCAATTGCAGCTGCTCTTTCGAATACCAAGGGAATATTAGCTCTTTGTGCAGCTATTAATGCATCTACTAGGGTATTTACATTACCACCTGCTAAATAGTGAGCCTCTAATTCGTCTAAATTTAAACTTAAGCCTGCCTTTGTAGCTTTAATCATTGGATTTACAATTCTACTTGGCACAACCCTTCTAAGCCTCATTCCAATAAGGGTTGATATTCTTACTCTAACACCTGAGAAAAATGCTGTAATCCATAGTCCAACTGGAACGAATGTAAAGAATAATATCAATACTATAATTATAAGTAAAGCTAAACCTCCAGCAAAAAATAACTCCATATTAAAT
Source organism: Tissierellia bacterium (assembly GCA_012520755.1). Lineage (GTDB taxonomy): Bacteria > Bacillota > Clostridia > Tissierellales > Tissierellaceae > UBA3583. Next base: position 23,507 of record JAAYNS010000084.1, on the reverse strand, counting down.
CCTCCTTACAAATATTTTTGATCCTTCTACTTTCACTACCTTTATGTTAGTATTTCTACTAATAAAGTCGCCATCTGATAAGGCATCGTATTTATTACCATCTATTTCAATAAACCCAGAAGGTCTAAGTTCAGATAGTGTAATACCTACTTCTCCTAACAGATATTCCATATCCTTAGATGAAATATACCCTTTCTCCTTAACAAGTTCCTTGCTCAGGATTATATTATCGAATATTTTGCTCCGATATCCTAATTTTACAAATATTAAAGTCACAATTGACGTTAGTATAATAGCAATGCTTAATGATAGTACTCCAGTCCTAAAATCATCCATTGCCATTATTGTACCTACAAGGATGAAAACTATTCCACCTATGCCAGGAAGACCAAAACCAGGTACCATACCTTCAATTACTAATAGAATCAGACCTATAACAAACAATGTTAAGGATATCCAATCAGAATTACCAGCCAAGATATTACCACCAAAATACAAACCAAAAGCAATAATACTTGCAATTCCACCTATCCCAAAACCAGGGGTGAATATTTCAACTACTACACCAATAAAACCAATTGCTAAAAGTATAGTGCTTATTGAAGAACTAGAAATATATTTTGCAAGTTTAACTTGAAAACCTTCTTCAACTTCAATAACCCGCGAAGCTTCAATGTTGAAAAACTCCAATATGCTCTTATAGTCATTAGATATATTGTCAGCTATGCCATACTCTAGTGCTTCCTTGGCCGTAAGATTAACTAATTTGCCTTCTTCTGTAATTCCATCAATCTTTATATCTTTATCAGCCATGGCTTCAATAATTTTATAATTTCTGTCTCTGTATTGAGCTGTATCTCTTAAAATTGCCCTCCACATTGACATTATCTTTTCAGTATTTGGTATAGTTTCTGCTGAACCAATAGTAGCACTATTTGCCATTACAACCTTTTCACTAGCTATGCTTATTAAAACGCCAGCAGATTGAGCATTACTGTTTACATAAGAAATGGTAGGTATCTTTGTAGCTAGAATTGCGTCTTTAATCTCTATGGCTTCATCAATTAAGCCACCATAAGTATTTATTTCAAATATTATTGCTTTTGCATTTTTCTGCTCTAAATCTTCTATGGTGTTCTTGACGAAACTACTTGTAGCCCTATTTATTTCTCCATTTATAGGAACTATATATATACTACTACCATTATCAACTTCATTTGCGTATGACATTGAGTTCAACATTAAAAGTAATAATAAAACAATCCCTATTTTCTTAATTCTCATATTGCCTTCACCTCCTGCTATTATGTATTTCTTTCATTTTATACCCAAATCTATACCATATAAATATAACAATCTAGTTACAATATATGTGATTTATATAAAAATATCCAAATATACAAAAAAACCTGAGTATAACCCAGGTTAATTTAATATTCTTTTAACTATATTATTTACTATGTTACCATCAGTTCTGCCTTTAACTTTAGGCATTACATACTTCATTATCTTTCCAATGTCCTTCATTGAACTAGCACTTACTTCTCTTATTGCTTCCCTAACAATTTCCTCTACCTCTTCTTCAGAAAGTTGCTCAGGTAAATATTTCAAAAGAATTTCTATTTCGTTCTCAGTTTGACTAATTAAATCATCCCTAGAACCTTTTCTAAATTCTTCAATAGCATTTCTTTTTTCTTTTACTTGTTTACTTATTATGTCTAATACTTCTTCGTCAGTTAACTCTTTTCTCTGATCAACTTCAATCTGTTTAATTGAAGCCCTAACCATTGTGATAGTATTTTTTCTTATAGTATCTTTGTTTTTCATGGATGATTTTAAATCTTCCATAAGCTTTTCTTTAAGGGACATTAATTCACCTTCCAATAATTCATAATAAATTAATTAATTAAAACTTTGAACGCTTCTTTCTTCTTGCTTCTTCAGATTTCTTTTTGCGCCTTACGCTTGGTTTCTCATAATGTTCTCTTTTTCTTACTTCACTTATTACTCCAGAGCGAGCACACTGTCTTTTAAATCTTTTTAATGCATTGTCAAGAGATTCATTTTCTCCAACTTTAATTTCTGACATCAATCTTCCCTCCCCTCACTACTACAAGAGTGAATCTATACTACCATGATTTGTTAACAGACAGATTAATTATACATTAGAACTACAATAATTTCAATATGTTTTTAACCTGGTGGCCATAACATATTTCTACCACCCATCAAATGAAAATGAATATGGTTTACAGTTTGACCTCCATCTGCTTTACAATTATTAACTATTCGGTAACCTTTGGAAAGCCCATATTCTTTAGCTAGTTTTTTTCCAACTAAAAACACTTGTCCTATTGTTTCATAGTTGTTTTCATCTACTTCATCATTAGATTCAATATGTTCTCTAGGTACAATTAAAAAATGTATTGGAGCTTGAGGGGAAGTATCTTTAAAAGCAACAACTCTTTCATCCTCATAAACTATTTCACTAGGAATTTCTTTATTTATAATTTTACAGAATATGCAATCCATATGTATCACCTCCTTAAAACAATTAGGGCTATACATTAAATCTTTCCAATTAAATAATCATCTGCTGAATCAATGATCTTTACAGATTTTATTTGCCCTACAAAACTATCATCAGCTTCTACTTTAGTTCTAATATAATTAGTAGTATAGCCTTCACAGATTTGCTCTTCATTATCGTTCTCTTCAAATAAGACCTCCAAACTCAAGCCGATAAATTTATTCTTAAATTCATTAGACATTTCCTCGGCAATTTTAATAAGTAGTTCACTTCGTCCATTTTTAATATTGCCATCTACTTGATTTTCATACTTTTCAGCAGGGGTACCTTTTCTAGGGCTGTATTTAAATACATGTATTCTAGAAAATCCAATATCTCTTACAAAATCACATGTTTCTTCAAATTCATCATCTGTTTCCCCAGGAAATCCAACTATAATATCAGTAGTCAATGCAGCATTTGGCATATACTTTCTAATAAGCTCTGTTTTATTCTTATATATATCCTTAGTGTATTTTCTATTCATTCTTTTTAAGACTGTATCACTTCCGCTTTGTAGGGAAAGATGAAAATGGTCACAAAGCTTATCAATTTTAACTATTTCCTTCATAAAATCTTCATCTATTAAAGTAGGTTCTACCGAGCTTAATCGTATTCTTTCAATACCTTCTACTCTATTAATTCCCTTTATTACATCAACTAATCCTATGTCCTTTAAGTCCTTACCATAGGATGCAATATGAATTCCAGTTAATACAATCTCCTTAAAACCTGCTTTTGCTAACTTTTCAGTTTCCTTAATTACATCTTCATATTCTCTACTTCTAATGGGGCCTCTAGCATATGGAATTATACAATAGCTACAAAACTGATTACATCCATCCTGAATTTTTATATAGGCCCTAGTTTTTGATTTTATTTCATTTATATTTATCTTATCAAACTTTTTATAAGTTCTTATATCCCTTACAATATTAATTTTTTCACTTTCTTCCTTCGCTCGTTCACAGAGTTCAACAATTTCATTTCTATCTGTAGTCCCTATTATAACATCAACACCTTCAATTCCAGCAACTTCCTCAGGAGACACTTGTGAATAGCATCCTACTACAGCTATGATGGAATCTTTATTTAGCTTTTTTGCCTTTCTAATAAACTGCCTTGATTTTCTATCTGACAAATTAGTAACAGTGCATGTATTAATAACATAAACATCTGCAAAACTATCTTCTCTTATTATTTTGTAACCATTTTTTTCAAAAAGTTCTTCCATAGCTTCGGTTTCATATTGATTTACCTTGCACCCTAGCGTATGAAATGCTACGGTTTTCATTAATTAAATCACTCCTAAATCTCCTAATTCATAAAGCACTATTGTTGCTGTAACCAAACCAGCAGTCTCCGTCCTTAAAATTCTCGGTCCTAATGTCACAATTTTTCCACCTATAGACTTTAAGATACTAATTTCACTTTCCTCAAACCCACCTTCAGGACCTATTATAATATTAATCCTACCTTCTTTAATCTTTAGCAGCTCTTCTTTTATAGTGGCAACCCTTTCTTCTTCATAAGGTACTATAATATTAGTTTCATTTTTCAATATATTTATCATCTCACTAAAGTTTATAATACCATACACTTTAGGAATCAAATCTCTTTTTGATTGCTTTGCAGCTTCCTCAACTATTGAATTCCATCTATCTAGCTTATTTTGTTCCTTTTTTATATCATTTATCTTGACAACAGACCTATGGGTAGCAACTGGATAAAAACTCTTGACTCCAATTTCAGTAGCTTTTTGGAATATCATCTCCATCTTATTTCCCTTTGCCAGACCTTGAAATAAGGATATTTCTACCTTTGATTCATGATTTCCTATTTGCTTATCCCTTATCTTTGTTATTACTTTATTCTTTAATATTTGTTCAATTACACATATATAGGCAATTTCCTCACATGATACTTCAATATCTTCTCCTAGTTTAAGCCTCAGTACATCCCTAATATGCCTAACATCGTTATTTAGTATTATTATTTTTCCATCTTCTATTTGATTTTTATCTACAAAAAACCTATGCATATTATCACCTATTTAGTCGCAACAATACATGCCCAACCATTATTCTCTTTTACGTTTACAATACTAAAACTATGTTCTAACAATGATTCTTTAACCATATTTACTTTACTGGTTATAATACCCGAACCAACAAATATCCCATTCTCCTCTAAATAATTATCAAGGTTTTCTATCATTTCAATTAAAATTTCTGCTATTATATTGGCAACTATTATATCGGCTTTACCCTCTGCAAGATCCAGTAAGTTCCCCTGCTTTACAGATACAACATTATCAACATTATTATTCTCTACATTTTCTTTAGAAACCCTTACTGCCATAGTATCTAAATCTATGGCGGTAACATTTTTGGCCCCTAGTTTTGCTGCTAAAATACTAAGTATTCCACTACCACACCCAATATCAAATACTATAGAATCATTGTTTACATATTCTGCTAAAGCTTCTGCGCACATCATTGTTGTCTCATGAGAACCAGTACCAAATGCCATACCTGGATCAAGCTCAATAACAATATCTCCCTCGTTAACATCATAATCTTCCCAAGACGGCTTTATTATTATGTGGTCATTAATTATGATAGTGTTAAAATATTTCTTCCAATTATCTGCCCAATCCGTATCATCTACTTCATAAGTTTCAACTTGACCTAAGGCTTTGTTTCCTTCTTTTAGTGGATTATCTTCTACTTCAGTCCTAATTTTATCCACTATAAGATCTATCCCATTATCTATTTCATAATATGCTTTTATTATTATTCCATCAAAAGATAGGCTAATGAGTTCTGGATCAACAAAGTCCCAGTCCTTTTCACTTCTTGATAGTTCAAGTATATCATTTGGGTCTTCAATAGCAAGCCCAGTAGCACCATATTTATACAGTATAGATGATACAAGTTCTTCATTTTCAGCAGTAGTTTTTATCTGCAGCTCAAGCCATTTCATTAAATGCACATCCTCTTTTCTTTTTATTAAGAAACATAAGGTATAAACCAGTTTAATTATACATTAAATTTATTGAAATTACTATATAATCCAAAAGTAAAAATATTTAGGCCTAATTACTTAAATGCGTCCTTTACTTTTTTGAAAAAGCCCTTTTTCTCTTCTTTCAATTCTTCCCCTTGTTCATGACTTAATTCTATTAATAACTCTCTTTGTTTATCAGATAATTTTGTAGGAATCATAACATCAACTGTAAAATATAAGTCACCCCTACCAAGTCCACGAACACTAGGTACTCCCTTACCCTTTAATTTAAACTGAGTTCCAGTTTGTGTTCCTTCTGGTATATTAAAGTCCTCATTTCCTTCTAATGTAGGTACAACAATTTTTGCTCCTAGTGCGGCTTCAGTGAATGAAATTGGTATATTAATAAATATATTATTGCCTTTTCTTTTGAAAATCTCGTCTTCTTTAACGGATATATATACGTACAAGTCACCAGGACTGCCTCCACGTAGTCCATGCTCACCTTCACCTCTGATAGTAATAATTGAGTTACTATCTACTCCAGCAGGAATTTTTACATTTATTCTTCTGCTCTTAATTTCCCTTCCTGAACCATGACAATTGGTACACTTTTCTTTAATAACCTCTCCACTACCATTACATTCATCGCAAGTTCCTACTCTAACAAATTGCCCAAATGGAGACTGTTGAGTATATCTTACTTGACCACTTCCATGGCACTTAGGACAAGTTTCTTTGTCAGTACCTTCCTTAGCACCTGAACCATCACATTTTGAACAATTTTCACTTCTTCTAATCTGTATCTCTTTTTCAACTCCAAATACAGCTTCCTCAAATTCCAGCACTAATTCATATCTTAGATCAGAACCACTAACTGGTCCACCCCTTCTTCTTTGGGTACTAGCCCCGAATCCGCCACCAAAAATATCAAAAATATCATCAAAGATATCACTAAATCCGCCAAATCCACCAGCTGCATCACTGTTTACTCCAGCTTCTCCATACCTATCATATCTAGCTCTTTTATTTTCATCACTTAAAACTTCATAAGCAGTAGTTGCCTCTTTAAATTTTTGCTCCGCACTACTGTCATCAGGATTTAAATCAGGATGATATTTTTTCGCTAATTTCCTATAGGCACTTTTAATTTCATCATTAGTGGCATTTCTGTCAACACCCAAAACCTCATAATAATCAGCCAAATACTTTCACCAACCTTTACCATTATACTTAACAAAACATAAGCTAAATCCTTAGATTTAGCTTATGTTAACTATGTTACTTTTAGTATTTTACTACTCTTCCTCATCTTCGTCTACTACTTCATAATCAGCATCTACAACATCGTCTTCTGGACCTACCCCTTCTCCTTGATCTTGAGTTTGGCTATAGATCTTTTCTGATATCTTGTAGAAACTTTGAGTTAGCTCTTCAGTTTTATTCTTAATTTCATCTATATCTTCCCCCTCTAAAGCCTTCTTTAGAGCGTCTAATTTAGAATTAACATCAGCTTTTTCATCTTCTGAAATCTTGCCTTCTAACTCCTTAAGAGCCTTCTCTGTCTGATAAACCATTGAATCAGCATTATTTCTAACTTCTATAGATTGTCTTTTTTTCTCATCTTCTTCTGCAAATCTTTCAGCTTCTTTTACCTTTTTCTCAATTTCTTCATCTGACATTTTTGTTGAAGCTGTTATAGTAATCTTTTGTTCTTTTCCAGTACCTAAATCTTTTGCACTTACATTTACTATACCGTTGGCATCTATATCGAATGTTACTTCAATTTGTGGAACTCCTCTTGGTGCTGGTGCTATACCTGTAAGTTGGAATCTTCCTAGAGTTACATTATCATTAGCCATTTGTCTTTCACCTTGTAAAACATGTATATCTACTGAGGTTTGATTATCTGATGCAGTTGAGAACACTTGAGATTTCTTTGTTGGTATAGTTGTATTTCTTTCAATTAATCTAGTTGTAACTCCACCAAGTGTTTCAATACCTAATGAAAGTGGTGTAACATCAAGTAATAATATATCCTTAACTTCTCCACTTAAGACTCCACCTTGGACTGCCGCACCAATAGCAACACACTCATCTGGATTAATATCTTTTTGAGGTTCTTTGCCGATTAATTTCTTAACAGCCTCTTGTACAGCTGGGATTCTAGTTGAGCCACCAACAAGTAATACCTTGTCTATATCAGAATAAGATAAACCAGAATCTTTAATTGCAGCTCTAACTGGTTCTAATGTTTTGTCTACTAAATGAGAAGTCAACTCTTCAAATTTAGCCCTTGTAATATCCATATTCAAATGTAATGGACCAGCTGATGTTGCTGTAATAAATGGTAGATTAATATTAGTTGACATCATTGATGATAATTCTTTCTTTGCTTTTTCTGCGGCTTCATTTAATCTTTGTAAGGACATTTTATCTTGAGTTAAGTCAACACCATTTTCCTTCTTAAACTCTTCACTAATATATTTTATAAGCTCATTATCAAAGTCATCTCCACCAAGTTTGTTATTACCCCTTGTTGATAGTACTTCGAATACTCCATCTCCTATTTCTAATATAGAAACATCAAAAGTACCACCGCCAAGATCAAACACCATTATTTTGCTTTGACCTTCTTCTTTATCCATACCATAAGCTAATGCAGCAGCAGTTGGCTCATTTATTATTCTCTTTACTTCCAATCCAGCAATTCTACCAGCATCTTTTGTTGCTTGTCTTTGGCTATCAGTAAAATAAGCAGGAACTGTAATTACTGCTTCTTCTACAGTTTCTCCTAAATAACTCTCTACATCCGTTTTAATTTTTTGTAATATCATAGCTGATATTTCTTCTGGAGTATAGTTTTTATCATCTATCTTTACTTTGTGATCACTACCCATTTGTCTCTTTATAGATGTTATGGTTTTTTCTGGATTTGTAACTGCTTGCCTTCTAGCAGTTTCACCAACTAATCTCTCTCCGTCTTTAGTAAATGCAACAACAGATGGAGTAGTCCTGTTCCCTTCCGCATTAGGTATAACTGTAGGCTCTCCACCTTCCATAACTGCTACACATGAATTAGTTGTACCTAAGTCTATTCCAATAATCTTTCCCATATATATATTCCTCCCTAAATTATTTCGATACTTTAACCATAGATGGTCTTAATACTTTATCCTTTAACATATATCCTTTTTGTAGAATTTCAATCACAATCCCCGATTCGTATTCAGTTGATTCTTCCATAGTAACTGCATGATGATAATTTGGATCAAATTCTTTGCCTAAGGCTTCTATCTCATGAACAGAATTGTTTTTCAACATTTCTATTAGTTGTTGTTCAATTAAACTTACACCCTTATAAAAATTATCATCTTTATCCACTTCACTAGTCAAAGCTCTTTGAAAATTATCTATAATTGGAAGTAAATCACATACAATACTTTCTATTCCAAAGTCTATAGAACTTTCTCTATCTTTCTCAGCTCTTCTTTTATAATTGACAAAATCTGCTTGCAATCTTGTTAGTTTAGATTTTAAATCTTCGATTTCATCGTCCTTAATACTAATTGAATTAGAATCAGAATCCTCGTTTATTATATCTTCATCTATTACTTCCTTTTCTGTTTCCTCAACTTTTTCTTCTTCTAATTCCTCTTCCTTGTTTAAATCATTCTTATTAACATTCATTATTTCACCTCAACTCTACTTTCTAAATACCATCTCAAGTATTTCTGATATATTAACAGAAAATAATCTTAATGTATTGATTAAATTATAATAGTCCATCCTTGTAGGACCTAATAAACCAATTTTGCCTATAGTCTTACCATCTATACTATAGGTTGCAGTCACAATACTACTTTCTTTTAATTGATCATATACATTCTCTTCACCAATGACAATTTGGATCTCATTTCCTAGATTTTCTTTCAAAAGTATTTCTAACACCTTATCCTTATCTTCAATGAAAGATAGGATTGTTTTTGCTTTATTTATATCCTTATACTCAGGATAGTTTAATAATCTAGCTACACCCTCATAATATAATTCAACATCCTCTGCTTCATATACAGATTCATTTAAGACAGGAATTACTTTGTTTAACAAATCTTTATACTCATATAATTCATCTAATAAACCCATATTGAGGACATCTTTAAGTTTATTAAGAGGCAGACCGTTTAATTTTTCATTTAAGAAGTTAGAAATTGTATTTAGCTGATTAGAAGAGGTCGGACTATCCACTTTAAAAATCGTGCTCTTTATTATATCTGAATTATTAACAATTACCAATAATATTTGATTACTACTTACTTGTAGTAATTGGATGTGCTTTATCCTACTATTCTCTAAATGAGGTGATATTACAAGTGCTGTATAATTTGTAATCTCAGATAAAACTCTAGCAGATGTTTGTAATAGTTGATCAACTTCTTGAGATTCACTAAACAAAATACTCTTTACTTTTTGTTTCTTCTCTTCGTCTATTGATATATTGTTTAGGTTTAATAAGCTATCTACATATAGTCTATATGCCTTGTCAGATGGTACTCTTCCTGCTGATGAATGTGGCTTGTTCAACAAACCTAGTTCTTCAAGGTCAGACATTTCATTTCTTATAGTTGCAGGACTTACGCCTATATCATAATGTTTAGATAAAGTTCTAGATCCTATTGGCTCGGCGCTAATAATATAGCTATTTATAATAGCATATAGCACTTTTAGTTTCCTTTCATCCAACATTTTCTTCACCTCTTCATCTTGGATGCTATTAGCACTCCCCTTGTTCGAGTGCTAATACTATAATAATAAATTATCACTAGAATTGACCTTTGTCAATACCTTTTTAAGTTTTACGGGATAAAGTCTACCTCTACCTGATTAGATAAGTCCAATCCTTTATTCGTTAATACAATACTATTATAATCTTCTTTTATTAAATTATTATGAACATGTTTTTTAATTATTTTTCTGTATCTCTTATCAATATCTTCGCCAAATCTGTTTAAATATTCGCTCTTTATTATGCCGCTTTTCAATCTCAAACCCATAATGCAATATTCAGCAATCTCCATACTCTTGTCGATAATTTCTTCCCCCTCAACTGCTAGTTTATTACTTTCTATGGATTCATTATAATTAATTAATTTTGATTGATTCCAAAACCTTTTATTAAACAAATTTGAATGGCTATTTAATCCAACCCCTAAATAGGGTTCTATTTTCCAATACCTTAGATTGTGTTTGCACTCATATCCCTCTTTAGCAAAATTAGATATTTCATAATGCTTATAATTATTCTGCCTAAGGAGTTCAACAGATTCATGATACATTAACCTTTCTAAATCTTCATTAGGCAAATCGATTAAACCATTATCATACCAGTTTTTTATTAATGTTCCATCCTCAATAATAAGACTATATAAAGATATATGTTCCACATCTAAATCAATTATTCTATAAAGTGTATTTTTTAAATCTACTAAGCTCTGCCCCGGTAATCCTAACATTAAATCTACATTAATATTATGGAATCCTTCTTCTCTTAACAGGTAAAAGGATTCCAAAAAGTCCTTAGATGTATGCATCCTACCAATTGCTCTTAAAATATTGTCATTTAATGACTGCAAGCCTAGACTTACTCTATTAATGCCAGCATCTTTATAGTCTTTAATCTTCTGTCTATTTAATGTACCAGGGTTAGCCTCTATTGTCACTTCTCCCAATTCTTCTATATTAAACACTCTATATATTCTTTCTAGAATTTTTTTTATATATATAGAAGTTATTGATGATGGGGTACCACCACCAATGAAAATTGTACTTAGCTTATAGTCAGCAAGGATTTCCTCATACATTAAAATTTCTTTATCTAAATTTGACATATACCTGTCTATATCTGTGCTATCTTTTTTAAATGAAGTAAAATCGCAATAATAACACTTCTTTTCACAAAAAGGAATGTGAATATATAAGCTAAAGTCTTTCATATAATCATTTCTTTTCATCATATTTTAAAACAGATAAGAAGGCTTCTTGAGGAACATCAACTGAACCTATTGATCTCATACGCTTCTTACCCTCTTTTTGCTTCTCTAGTAGTTTCTTCTTTCTAGAAATATCACCACCATAGCATTTTGCCAATACGTCTTTTCTTAAGGCTCTAATGGTTTCTCTAGCTATTATCTTTCCTCCAACAGCTGCTTGGATCGGAACAGCGAATTGATGTCTTGGAATCACGTCTACTAATCTTTCTGCAATAGTTCTGCCTCTTTCATAAGCTTTTTCCTCATGTACAATCAATGAAAATGCATCTACAAGTTCACCATTTATTAAGATATCTAGTTTTACTAACTCACTTCTTCTATATCCTTTAAGCTCATAATCAAGAGAAGCATAACCCCTAGTCTTAGATTTCAGTGCATCAAAAAAATCATAGATTACTTCATTTAGAGGCAATTCATAATGCAATACTACTCTAGTTTCTTCAAGATACTCCATATTTAAAAATACACCGCGCTTATTTTGACATAATTCCATAATAGGCCCTACATAATCCGTTGGAGTCATTATTGAAGCACTTACTATAGGTTCTTCCATATATTCCACTTCAGTAGATGGTGGTAAATTAGAAGGATTTTGAATTTCTAGTATTTCACCATCATTTCTCTTGACCTTATAAATAACACTTGGAGCCGTTGTAATTATATTTAAATCAAACTCTCTTTCTAGTCTTTCTTGAACTATCTCCATATGAAGAAGGCCTAAAAAGCCGCATCTAAATCCAAAACCAAGTGCAACTGATGTTTCTGATTCAAAAACTAGGGATGCATCGTTTACTTGAAGTTTTTCTAAAGCATCTCTAACGGTATTGAAATCTTCTCCTTCAGCTGGGTATATCCCGCAAAACACCATAGGTATAACCTTTTTATATCCTGGCAATGGTTCTTGAGCCGGATTATCTGCATCAGTTATAGTATCACCAACTCTAGCTTCTTTTACATTCTTTATACTAGCAGTAACATATCCTACTTCTCCTGCTTCTAATCTTTCTGTACTTATATGCCTTGAAGTGTTAATCCCTACTTCTGTAACTTCAAAGCACTTATTAGTTGCCATCATCTTAATGTTCATACCTGGTTTTATAGTTCCTTCTTTGACTCTAATATAACAAGTAACTCCTTTATAGCTATCATAATATGAATCAAAAATTAATGCTTTTAAAGGGGCATTACTATCTCCTTTTGGTGGTGGTACATTTTTGACTATACTTTCCAATACTTGATCAATATTTAAACCTTCTTTAGCAGAAATTAAAGGAGCCTCCTCACAATCAATACCTATTATATCTTCAACTTCTTTTTTAACTTCATCAGGTCTAGCACTTGGCAAATCAATTTTGTTTATTACAGGCAATATCTCCAAATCCTGATCCAATGCAAGGTATACATTTGCAAGGGTTTGGGCTTCAATCCCCTGAGTAGAATCTACTATCAAAATTGCTCCTTCACAAGCTGCTAAAGACCTTGACACCTCATAATTAAAATCCACATGACCAGGCGTATCTATTAGATTTAATATATATTCTTCGCCATCTTTAGCCTTATACATAAGTCTTATGGATTTCAGCTTTATAGTTATTCCTCTTTCTTTTTCTAAATCCATACTATCCAATACTTGCTCTTCCATTTCTCTTGTTGTTAGCATACCAGTATTCTCAATTAGCCTATCAGCCAATGTTGATTTGCCATGATCTATATGAGCTATTATAGAGAAATTCCTTATATTCTCTTGCTTTACTTGCATCCTCTTCCTCCTTTAAAATCAACGCATCTATTCATGATTATAACAAAATTTGATTATTATGTAAAACAAAAGACCAGCTAGCTGGTCTTTTATTTTACATAGTATGTGTTCCCAAATATAGAGATTGTTTTTTTCGAAAAATCAACTTCTAATAAAGCAGTGTTTTCTAATAAGTTTAACTCTTTGATACTATTATTAACCTCAAACAAGAAATAAATAAGAGTAATTAATAGACATATCAATACCACTAATTTATATAATTGAAATAAAGTTCTTCTTTTTCTTCTTTGATATCTTTCCACTCTGGATTCCATATTTATCACCAAATATAGATTCTCCATAAATCAAAGTAATATTCAAATTATTACTAAATTTCAATCTTTCAATCTTTATTTATAGATCCAAACCTATTGTCAAAAGGAAAATATCTAAAACCAGTAATCCCTTTTACTGTATCTATATCTATACAACCAAAATACCTGCTATCTTTGCTTGCCCCTTCTTCCCTATTATCGCCTAAAACGAAAACTTGTCCCTTAGGCACTACCCATGTACTTTCACTATATATATGGGTATATGCACCAGGATCTATATAATCTTCAATTAGCATTTCACCATTTAAATATACTTTCCCATCAATTATATCAATTCTGTCTCCCTCAACTCCAATAACCCTTTTGATATAATCCTTTTTAAGACTATCTGGTGCTTGTAATACAATAATATCCCCTCTGTTTGGCCCTCTAAAAAACAAAGAAATCTTAACAGCAAATAATCTATCCTTTTCATGTAAAGTTGGATACATTGAATTTCCTAATACATATGTTGTGTTAAAAATAAAAGTCTTAATTATAATTGCAATCACAACAGCAATAGCTATGCTTTTAATCCATTCAAAAGCTTCGCTTTTGGGTTCCTTATCATCTTTATCCAAATTATATTACCTCCTAATAATATTACTATTAATAGTATAACATTTTGTAATCTTAATTCAAATTTTATTCAATTAAACTATCTATTACAAGACTCATTATTTCCCCTACTAATTTTACAGTTTCTGTTGCTTCTTCTTGAGTAACTAGATTACTCCCAATCTCTAGCAATACTGAGTAATTTGAAACATCTAGATTATATTTTCCATACGGTTTTATAATAATACCAGTACATAAATTAGGATATAATGCATCTGAAACAGCCTTTATATACTTAGCTAGATTTAATATTTGTTCATAATTTTCAGTATCTGGTCCGACTACAAGAGAAAAAGTTCCAGCACTAACACCCTCTATTTCAATTCTTGCAGTTTCTAAAAACTTCTCCCTATAATCTGCATTCACAGCGACTCCATCTCGATGTAAGTCTAAAAAAAACTTCAAATTTTCATTTTCCGCCTTTTTGTTATTTATTGTAGTCCTTGAACGAGAATAGGATTTACTATATGAAGGCATATCATGTAAGGTATCAACATGATCTACCTTATGTCCCTTAGCTTCTAGAACCTTAGTCATTATTTGACCTATGTAAACCATATTTTTACTGGTATCTTGATTATGATAGAGGGTCTCATCTTCAACGAGAAATGACTCTGTAGCATGGGTATGATACATTAAAATGTATGGTTTACTTCTATCTACTGTAAGCTTCCCTAAATTCAAAGGTGGTGGAATATTCTCAATAGAACTAACCCCATTTGATTCTTTTATAATTATTAAACTCTCATATTCATCCAATCTGTCAATTATATAATCATATTTGTACTCTAATTCACCCTGATCATCCACATCCCTCTCACTAACCATATCCTTATGAGATTCAGCTTTAATACTTCCTACTGTAAAATTGTCAGTTACGAGTCTATATATTAAGAAACCTAGGTTTAAAACCAATAAGCAAAACAATATCATTATAAAGTAACTTTCATTTCTTTTTATTCTTCTTTTTCTTCTTCTCCTCCTCATGTTAACACTCCCTATTAAATATATAATCCATAATATATATTCAATAGAAAATAATTTTATGTTCTATCTTAGATATCTATTTACATCTTTTAAGTCTATACCTGGATGAAGTGCAATATTTAATCCGTTGGCTAATATTATAGACAAGTCATCTATAGTCACATCTATATCCTTAGGAGTCACAATTGTATTAGCCATAAAGGGATTTAGTACTTCAACAATTAATTCATACTTGTCATCTTCAGATAATTGGTCTAACAAATTATAAAACTCTCTTCCCTGCTCAGCCTGCTCTTTTAATGAATCCAAAATCAAATCTAAAGTATCATTAACAATAGTTGCTGCATTTACAACTGTAGGGATACCTATGGCAATAACTGGAATCCCAAGAGTTTCTTTGTTTAATGCCATTCTCTTATTTCCAATTCCACTGCCTGGACTTATTCCTGTGTCAGCTATCTGGATAGTCTTACTAACCCTATCCATCTTTCTTGAGGCAAGAGCATCAACTGCTACTAGTAAATCTGGCTTTATCTTATCTACAACTCCCCTGACTATATCCATGCTTTCAATTCCTGTTATACCCATTACGCCAGGAGCCATAGCTGCAACATTTGCCACAGTCTCATCATACTCTTTATTATAATTAACAAAATACTGCCTAGTAACAAGTACCCTCTCTACAACTTTTGGTCCCAGTGCATCGGGACTTATATTCCAGTTGCCAAGTCCTATAATTAAAACCTTCGAATCATCCTTATTATATCCCATGCCTTGTATTTCTTTAGCTACAACCTTGCTTATCTCATCCTTTAAATCTTGATCAGCAACATTCAAACTTGGAACATCTATTGTAACATACTTACCTATTGCTTTTTGCATTATTTCTTGCCCATTCCTATTCAATACTTCTATCCTAGTTACTGAATAATTTTCCATTTCCAAGATATCAACTGATACTCCTTCAATTTCAACATCTTTTCCTTCAGTATACATTTCTCTTCTTTCAACAGCTAAATCTGTATAAATGTTATCCATACTATTCTCCTCTTTAATTATTTATCTACTAAAATTCTAACCATAAATAGGATTATTTATCCTTGCAATTTATTGATGTTCATGATAAAATAACGTGTGTTAGATTTATGAGGAGGTGAAGGTATTGGCAAATATTAAATCTGCTGAGAAAAGAATTTTAATTACTGAAAAGAAAACAGCTTTAAATAGAAGTAGAAAAACTGAGATAAAGACATATATAAAGAAATTTGAAGCAGCTGTTGATGCTGGTAATTTTGATGAAGCTAAGGCTATACTTGGACTTTTAGACAAAAAACTAAAAAAAGCGGTATACAAAAATGTAATCCATAAAAACACCGCAGCAAGAAAGGTTAGTAGACTTACTAAAAAGTTAAATCAAGCTATGTAAATAGAACTTCGGAAATCCGAAGTTTTCTTTATTTTTTATAGTAAGAATTCAACAAATCTTTTACCTACTTACAAAAACCTTATCTAATATTTTAGGAGAGGAAAGTTGTTTAATCCAAAACATCTTTCCTCTCCCTTATATAAGTTTTTTACATAGTCTAGTAATTAATATTTCCATATCTATCTTATGATCAGAATCACTAGTTTTGAATTTTTTATCAACAGCTAAAAGCAGGTTGTAAATTTTTTCTAAATCACTAGTTGCATACATCTTTGCCTGAGCAGATATCTTAGAAAACTCATAATCTTTTATATTAAGACTATCTTTTATTGAAGTGTCCATATAGTTACTTTCTCTATAAATTCTATAACTTAACATTAAACGAATCTGTCTAATTATCATAAACAATATCTTTGGTATCGGTTCATTTGATATATATATTTCATTAAAAACAGACAAGGCTCTGTCTATATCCCCACTATTAACTGAAGACAATAAATCAAATATGTTATTATCAATGGACTCTATCATTACAGTATCAATATCTTCCTTTGTTACTTCTCTACCTCTAGTAAAGCTAGCTACTTTCCTTATCTCGTTCTCTAAATCATAAAGAGTATAATTAGCATTCCTATTGAAATAAGAACTGTTCCTTACTAAATAATTAATATTGGAAAAAGATATGTTTAGACCATACTTATTGATTTCTTTTTCAACCCATTTGTTTAGAGAATTGTCCCTTAGCTTATCAAATTCAACTACTGCTTTTAGTTTCTTGTAATACCTATAAATTTTAAGAGTCTTTTTAAGCTGGTTATTTCCATCAAATAATATTAGGCACACATGGTCTCCCAGATTATCAAGATAGTCGTACACCTCTTTACTATTGTTTTCTTCTTTGTCGAAAAACAGTGATATATCTTTTACTACCACAACTTTCTTCGGGGACAAAAAAGGTAAGGTCTCACATGAATTTATCAAATCATCAAATGTCGATATTTTCCCATCTAGAGTCATAAAATTCAAAGATTCTAATGATTTATCTATGTAATTTTCCTTCAATAATTGAAGGCATTCATCCTTTAAATATTCTTCTACACCAGTGAACAAATAGCTTGTTCCTATATCTTTACTTAATAATTTAATAAATTCGTCGTATTTCATAATCTGCCCCTTCTTTTCTTATTATCAAAAATATCTTAATCAATAAATATGATACTAAATAGTAGGTTATATAAAGAAGTATCATATAATAATTTTCCCAGACAAATCCTGTTAATTTTCTTGCTTCATTTTTCCCTTTTAAGTAAGGAGTTATCTTTAAAGAATCATCATCTAATAAAAGCCTAATCATACCCATCTCGTCTGTCCTATATGTAATTGAATCTATATCATTTAATCTTGAAAGAACTTCATTGTTAGGATGTCCATAAAAATTATCTCTTCCCACAGAAATAATACTGTATTTTGGCATAGTATTAGCTAGAAAGACTTCTGTAGAAGAAGTATTACTGCCATGATGGCTTACCTTAAGAATTTCAACATCACTAATTATACTATTATTTATGATGTATTCAACCTCTTTTTCAATATCACCAGTAAAAAGAACCTCATGGTTTTTATATGACAAAAGGGAAACTAAGGACAAATTGTTTTGATTGTATTGATTGGATTTTCTATCCCTATCAGGCCATATAATATTAAGCTTTGTATTATTATCCAGATATATAGTGTCACCCTTTGCCAAAACTTTAATTGGTATATCGTATTCTTTAATATTATTAATCAGTTCATTTCCAATTGGTAAACTACTGGCATATATAGTACTTATATTTATTTCACCTAGTAGTGCATTAAGTCCTTGGCTATGATCCTCGTCAAAATGTGTAATTATAACAGCCTCTAAATCAAATATCCCATGTTTCTCTAAGTAAGGAAGGGTAATGTATTTACCTACATCGTTATTAGAAAATATGCTCCCCCCTGTGTCCATTAAGTAATTATATCCTTGGGATTTTATTAATATAGAATCCCCTTGTCCAACATCAATAAAATCAATTTCTATGCCATTATCCTTGTTTAAATATATACTATTTAACAAAACTAGTCCCACTAAATAATATAGTATTATTTTATTTAAAGCCTTTATGTTTTTCAAATCAATTATCCTAAATATAATTGCTATTGCTAAATAATAAACTAAAACTAGCAGTAGGTTTGGAGATCCAATCTTAAATGTGTTAAAGGATACATCTGCTAGAAAATCAACAATAATCCATTGAAAATCTAATAAAGAATTCAAAAAATGTCCTAATAAAGAGTTAATAATAGAAAATGTATAATTAAAAAAAATCATCAAAATAGCTAATATCAATGACAAAGATAATAAGGGTACCGTTATAAGATTGGCAATTAATCCTATCACAGATATAGTATTAAAATAATAGGATTGTATTGGCAACAGGCCAATATTTACAGCTAAAATTGCCGATATTGTTCCTACAATCTTACCTTTGAATGGATAAAAAATTTCCCTTATCCTAGGAGTAATAATAACTATTGACAATGTAGCTAAATATGATAATTGGAATCCAATATGAAATAAATAAAATGGATTAATAAATAGACTAATAAGGATTGAAAACATTATTGTGTTTATGGAATCATAGGGTTCATGAACTAATTGAGAATAAAATATTATGGTAAACATTAAGCTAGCTCTTATGGTCGAAGGTGGAAACCCTATCAAATAGCAATAAAACCAAAGAACTCCTAAGCTTATTATTATATTTGCTTTTCTATTAATAGCTAATCTTGACATTACAAAAATTATGAATCCAGAAATAATCCCTATATGTAATCCTGACACTGCTAATATGTGAGCTAAGCCAAGATCCCTGTACTTTTCTATATCCTCTTCTTCTAAATATGAAGAATCACCTAAGACAATACTTGATATTAATTTAGAATTCTCGTCATTAAGATAAGAATCGAATAAATCTTTTACGTCTTTATTAAACTTGTCCTTCAAGTTATAAAAACCATTATCATTTTCTGCAATAATATTTACAGAATAATCTTTTACCGACATTGTATTATGTATCCTATCTGATAATAAACTAAGCCTATAGTTAAAAAGCATAGGATTAGTATTCCTATTTGGCTGTTTTAATTCCCCATAAAATGAAATCCTGTCTCCTAAAGATACATCTTTATCACCAATTATAGTTAATAATATTTTTTCCTTCTTATCTTTTTTATCTACACTTTCAATTATAACAGCATATTTTGAATACTCATCATTACTGCTTATAATGTCATGAACTATACCAGTAAATTCATGTCTCTTGTTTCTATAAATTTCTAAGGTGTTCTCCTTATTAATGTTTGTAATAAGGATGCCAAGGAAGAAAAACATTAATATTATTGCTACATAATTAGACTTGTTTCTTAAAATTCCATATGTATAAAATATAATTATCAATGCAAGGAAAGAAAAAATCAAAAAATTATCCAATTCAAAATAATAGGATAATAATATCCCACCCATTATTGAAAACACCATAGGTGTAAATGGCTTGTCCATAAATTTCTCCCTTTGTATTTTTGTAGCTTTACTATATAATAAGATTAATAATAATTATAGCATATTAGATATTATTTGAGTATTAATAAAGTTAAAGGTGGTAATGAATTTGACTACAAAATTCTATATGGAAAATTCATATATAAGAGAACTAGAGGCTGAAATAACCGAAAAGAAATTTCATAACAACAAGTATTATATAAAGCTAAACAGAACTATATTCTATCCACATTTAGCTGGTGGACAACCTAGAGATTTAGGTACAATAAATGATATTGAAGTATTAAATGTTTATGAAGAAGGAGATGACATTGTTCATGTCTTAGAAAAGAACATAAGGGGGACTAATGTCAAATTAAGAATAGATTGGGAAAATAGAATGGATATGATGCAGCAACACACAGGACAACATCTTTTATCTGCTGTAATTTATAAGCTATATCATGGTGAGACATCAAGTTTACATATAGGCCTTAATTATTCTAGCATCGATATTGATCTACCTGAGTTTTCAGAAGAAGATATAGAAAAAATAGAATTGTTAGCAAATCGTATAATATATTCAAATTTAAAAATTAAAACTTATATTGTAAACAAAGATGAACTAAAAGGCATACCCCTTAGAAAGACTTCAAATATAGAGTCTAATATTAGAATTGTTGAAATAGACGGCTTCGATTATTCTCCTTGTGGTGGTACCCATTTAAGTTCTACTGGAGAAATCGGCATCATTAAAATCAATAAATGGGATAGAAAAAAGGGAAATTTAAGAATAGAATTCGTCTGTGGAAATAGAGCACTAAGGGATTATTCATGGAAAAACACATTAATAAAAAAGCTTAGTATTTTACTATCAGCTAAAGATACAGATGTCCTTTCAAAGGTTAATAAACTCTATGAAGACAAAAAAGAAATTGAAAAAGAAAATCGGGATTTAAGAGAAATAATCTATAGATTAAAAGGTGATAATTTCTTAAATGAAGTTAAGTATAGTAATGGAATTGGAATTATTTTTAAAGAATTAGAAGATATGGACTTTAAAGAACTAAACTTAATAGCAAATTATCTTAACACTAAAGAATATTTAATACAAGTATATGGCCTAAAAAATGCGAAAAAAGCTCAATTGTATATCTCAAAAACCAAGGACATAGATATAGACTTATTAGAAATATTTAAAAGCTTGTCTGAAAGATATGAAATTAAAGGTGGCGGAAATTCAACAACTGTGCAAGGTGGAGTAAAAGCAGATGAATTGACATCAATAATGAAAGATTTCACTAGTATTATAATAAAAAAATCAAAGGTTAGGACTTCCTAACCTTTAACTATTCATAACTGAGTATTTCTTTCCATAATTTTTCTTTAATCTTATCAATTTCATCATAATTGATGCATTTCTTGTATACAGTTTCTAATCGACTATGGGCTTCCTTTGCCCCTGATAAGCTTTCAATTCCCCTATTGATTAAAGTATCATAAATCTGAAGTTCTTCAACATTATCATGCTCACCATTGAAATATTCATCTAAATCAATTGTAGTATATATATAGTTTTTTATCCCTTTTGATGTAGATATAATGGTATCTAATTCTTTAATATAGAGACTATCTATTTTACTAGGAATTAAAGGATTGTTAAAAATCTCAATATGATAATTTCTAAAGATAGACTCATCTGCTATTCTACTAAGAAAAGTCGACTTGCCTGTACCAATATCTCCATTCAAATAGTACCTATCCTTAATGCCATCAATAATGGTAGAAGTATAATCAACGAAACCATCCGGTGTATATGCTGAAGTAAATAGATTTCTTTTTTTGAAACCTATATAATTTAATTCCTGTGATTTCTTTGAAAATATTCTTTCAATCACATTTTTAGTTAACTTATTAATCCCAACAAAATCCATTTTCTCCCTATTGCTCTGTTCGATTTCATCATATATTGGTTTGGCACTTTTAAAATAGTTATAAGCTTTTCTATATGCACTCCTATTCTGTTTTTTTGCCGCAAATATTTCAGACTTGTAAAGCTTAAGTAGCTCAACATCAATAAACTGACCTAAATTCACAATCATATCAGTTAATCCAGGAAACTTGGGGTCAATAATGTGTGGTGCAGTCCCATCCACTATTCCAATTCTTAACTCATCAATAACCACCCCATCAATTGAGTTAGGATCAGATGGGCAGTGATGAAACTCAACATTGTAACCAGATTGTATTGCTTTATTTCCTATATCTCGCATCAGGGAAGACTTGCCTCCCCCAGGCATTCCTTTTAATATATATAACATATTTCTATCAATATCAATAATATTATCATGATAACTAAAAAATCCAACAGATGTATTCCCACCTGGAAAAACCCTTCTAATATTTCCCATACATACTCCTCCTAATTATAGTATTATTATAATCTATTCAAAAAATAATATTAGGTGAGTTATTATTGCTATTTCTATTAATGAAAAATACTTATTTGTTTTCCTTCTCCATATCAATAAGCCTTCTTTTCATATCTATTCCACCGGCATATCCAACTAGTTTGTTATTAGATCCAATAACTCTATGGCATGGGACTGCTATCATTATCGGATTTCTGTTGCATGCCATACCTACTGCACGACTAGCTTTTTCATTTCCAACTTCAATGGCAATATCTTTATATGTCTTCGTTTCCCCGTAGGGTATATCACAAAGTGCTTTCCACACCCTTTTTTGAAATTCTGTTCCCCTTAACTCGAAAGGAAAAGTAAATTCTTTTCTTTTGCCATCAAAATATTCTGTAATCTCACCATATGCCATATCTGTAACTTTAGTTGCTACTCCATTATTTTTGACATCGGTAGTAATTTCCAAGTCAATTATTCTATCCCCTGCATACGTCATACGCAAATATCCAAATGGTGTTTTATATAATGCAAAATCCTTTTCCATTAGCACACCTTCCTTTTAAAATTCCATTAGCTATTCCATAATTTTATATTATTATACAATCTTTGTCTATCTCCAGCTCTTATATTAAACTAGACAATCTTATAATCCTTAATATATTAAAATATTCAATATACTTGTTTATATTTTTTTGAGACTAAAGTTTGACTGGATATGAAAAATATGTTAACTTGTAAATAAACTAGAAAG
>JAAYNS010000083.1 GCA_012520755.1 Tissierellia bacterium | reverse complement strand
CTCTCAATCCTTCATCATAAAATGCTAATACAAGTCTTAACATTTTCATTTGTTTTTCTAATGAGCAATAAGTGTCTATTTCATGGAATGCATTTTGTTGCAAGAAGTCTTCTCTTATTGATTTTGTTGCTTCTAGCTTTAATTGATCTGCTTCTGACAATGTATCCCTACCAACTAATCTTACGATTTCTTGAAGTTCTGATTCGTCTTGTAGTAGATTCATTGCTTTTATCCTATTTGAGGAAAATTCCTTATCTGAATTTTCATTCATCCACTCATCCATTTTATCTTGATATAGTGAATAGGATTCTAACCAATTAATAGCTGGGAAGTGTCTTTGATATGACAAGGAGTAGTCAAGTCCCCAATAAACTTTTACAATTCTCAATGTGGCTTGAGTAACTGGCTCTGATGTGTCTCCACCTGCAGGTGATACAGCTCCAATTACTGATACCGCCCCTTCTCTATTGTCACTACCATAACACACTACCTTGCCGGCTCTTTCGTAGAAGGCTGCAAGTCTAGAGGAAAGATATGCTGGATATCCTTCGTCTCCTGGCATTTCTTCAAGTCTACCGGACATTTCTCTTAAAGCCTCTGCCCATCTAGATGTTGAGTCAGCCATTATTGCAACTGAGTAACCCATATCTCTAAAGTATTCTGCTATAGTGATACCTGTATATATGGAGGCCTCCCTTGCTGCAACTGGCATATTAGACGTATTTGCAATAAGTACTGTTCTCTTCATCAAGGATTGTCCCGTATTTGGGTCAATTAACTCTGGGAATTCCATAAGTACGTCTGTCATCTCATTACCACGTTCGCCACATCCTACATATACAACAATTTCAGCGTCTGCATACTTTGCAAGTTGATGTTGTACTACAGTCTTACCAGAACCAAATGGGCCTGGTATAGCTGCTGTTCCACCTTTAGCAACTGGGAAGAATGTATCTATAACCCTTTGCCCTGTTACTAGAGGCTCGGAAGGATTTATCTTCTTTTGAAATCCTCTGCCCTTTCTTACTGGCCATCTTTGCATCATTTGAAGATTTCTTGTTCCATCTAATGTACAAATATCATCAGCTACTGTAAATTCTCCTGCCTTTATATCTGTAACTTGCCCTGATACTCCAGGGGGTACCATTATCTTATGAACAACTATAGGAGTCTCTTGAACTGTTCCTATTATGTCTCCTTGAGATACCTTGTCCCCTACCTTTACAGCAGGTTTGAATTCCCATTTTTTCTCTCTATCAAGAGATTTAACTTCAGTACCTCTTGCTAAAAAGTCACCTGTTAATGCTCGCATCATGTCTAGAGGTCTTTGAATTCCATCAAACATAGTTTCAATAAGGCCAGGTCCTAATTCTACTGATAGGGGCTCTCCTGTTGTATAGACAGGGTCTCCAGGACCTATTCCTGTTGTTTCTTCATATACTTGAATAGAGGCTCTATCTCCTCTCATTTCAATTATTTCACCTATTAATCTATCATCTGAGACGCTAACTACGTCATATACATTTGCTTCTTCCATGCCCTCCGCAACTACTAAGGGGCCTGATACCTTAATTATTTTTCCTACCTTCAAGATAAGCCCTCTCTTTCTATAATATATTTGTTCCTACGGCTTTTTCTATATTTTTATTAATTCGATCCATACCAATGTCAAGTGTCCCTTGATTGCTTGGGATTAAAATTACCGCAGGGATTATCTCTTTATCATACCTAGCTATAGTATCTGGAATCAACTGTGCGATTTGTTCTGTAATAAAGATAATACCATAGCGATTTCGGGCAATGGTGTCTACTGTTTTTCTAGCTTCTTCTCCACTAGTAACTGTAAAAACATCTACACCCAATGCCTTAAAGGCTAGGACTGAATCCTTGTCTCCAACCACTCCAATTTTATACATATAATTCACGCACCCTTTCCCTTATGACCTCTGGAGAAAGATTGTTTAACTTTGCTACCAATATTATTCTTAATGTTTTAATTTCTGCTTCTTTTGCCACTATATATGAAAAAATTGGTTCTGGTCCAAAGTTAATTAGCTTTGATTCTTTGTTTAACTCCATTAGATAATCATCCATATATTTTTCAAAATCAGTTAATCTTTCTGTTTCCTTATATGAATCTAAGCCCATAATAAGGTTAGTGCTAATCTTTGTATTCTTAAATTTATTAATCATATCATCAATTGAATCATTAAATGTAGATAGAATATCCTCTTTATCTATGTTACCATTTTCTAAAATAGCATCATCATAGAATTTAAAGTCTTTGTTTTGTTTCTTTAATCTAATGGCTGATTTAATATTTGTAAAATCAATTAAATCTCTTACATAATTTATAAATAGGTCAACCTTAGTTGCCAAAGCCATATTATATAAATGGCTAAAATAATATTTATCAAATATCAAATCAATTCTTTGAGGATCCTTTGTTTCCTGTAAGTCTTTTAGGACAGCTTCCAATGCATTTTGAAACTCTTGAGGAATCTGCTCAAAGTCCTGTTCAATATATGCTTGTCTCAATTCTTTAGGATCAATTGTAGCTACAGGTACATATAAATCAGAGAAATCTTTATCATATTCAGTTTCCTTTACCAATACTTTTAAATTATGGTAATCATATTTTAAGGCCAATAAATCTACCACTCGGGGATCTGGCGATACTTCTCTCATAAGATTGTATACACGTTTAAGTTCATTGGAGAGAATTACTTCATAATCATTAGCCCCAGAAACACCTGAGAATGAATTAGAATACTCTGTTTCATTGAGAGCCTTTAAAACATCATCCACATCCTTGGCATCTATTATTCTATCTATCTTAGCCCTTGAAAGGAGTTTAGTTTCAAGGACTTTTGTTCTTGTAATACTGTGAATGAACTCCATTCTATCCATGAAATCACTCCTATTCTTGGAAAAGCACCCTTGCTACTTCCCCTTCTATATCATCTCTCATAAAGTCCAATAGGGATTCAAAAGAGTAGTTTGTAACTATATTTCCATCCTTTAATAAAAACCCAGATCCTACACTTTCAGTTTGGGATACATTTGAGTATAATCCTGACTTTATTACCGCTTCCTTAAATCTTTCAGGAACTATTAAAACTTCAGAGTCTTTTAAAAGCTTATTCCCTAATTTATTTTTAAGAAAATTCATATAATCATTTTCATTAATATTTATTAATCTTTCCTTAGCAAGTTCAAAAGTCTTGTCCAAAACTTCACGTTTAGCAGCTAAAACCTTGTCTCTTGCTTCTAATTCTGCTTCTGATTTAATTCTTCCTTTTAATAAAACCCCTTCATTATTAGCTCTATTGATAATTTTTTCTGCTTTTTCGTTTGCTTCTGCAATCTTAGATTTAATTATTTTTTCATTATTTTCTTTAGACTCTTCTTGTATTTTAGCAGCTTCTATTTTCCCATCTTCAAGGATTTTCTGGGTAATATTTTCTAAATTAGACACACTATCACATCCTTATTTTTTTTAGAAGCTTACTGCATTTAAAAGAATTAAAGAAATTACAAATGCTAGCAATGCATATGTTTCAACCATTACTGCATAGATTATACCTTTTGTAGCTTGCTCATCATTTTTAGCCAATAGATTTACACCTGATACTGCAACTCTACCTTGGAATACAGCTGAAGTCCACCCACCTATTGCAATCGGTAAACATGACATAAAAATAAACATTCCTTGTGACAATGACATATTTGCTGTTAGTTGGCCTAAAGCCAATAGTGCAATTACAAATCCGTAAAGTCCTTGTGTACCTGGTAATAGTTGAAGAACTAATGATTTACCAAACTTTTCAGGTTGCTCTATCATAAGGGCTGTTGATGACTCACCAACCATTCCAACTCCTCTTGCTGAACCAATTCCTGATAAAAGCACTGCTAGTGCAGCTCCAAAAGCTCCCATTACTACTCCACCATAATTTAACATGAAATCTGCCATTAATACTTCCCCCTTACTATTTTATACTGATATATTTTGGTTTGCTTCTTAAAAATTTAAATGCTTTTCCTCCACCCTCGTAGAATTTACCAAAAAATTCTACATAGGCAAGTCTTATTGAATGTACGTATGCACTTAATAAACTTAAAAACAGATTAAAGGATTGACCAATTATAAATATGATCACTCCAAATATTATCCCGATAATACCTAGATCAAATAGCATAAATACCATATCATTTATAGCTGAGGCTATAAATCCTCCTGACAATCCAAGAGCCATTAGTCTGGAATATGATACGAAATCTCCCACATAGCTAGAAATCCCATATAATTCATATAGGCCACCTGCTAATCTACCACCAATATTTGAAGAGCTCCTTCCACCGGTAAGTACTATACCAACCATTCCAACTATCATTACATATTTGGAAACAGTTGCCACACCTTCAGGTATTAGACTTGTTGCTGCTGAAAGCAATAATATAATCCCACCTGTTAGTGCCATATACCAAAATCCCACATCAAAAAGAGCATCTAAAGGTCTTCCATCTCTTAAACTCATGTATCCATTGACTCCCAATCCAAAGTAGATATGGATAATTCCAAAGACTATGGATATTATTAGAACTTGATTATACTGCGTTGCACTATCTAGAATTTGTATTGGTAGTGTGAATGAAAAGAATGAACCATATATTAATCCCCACAAGATTGTGAATATACTATGGTAATAGAAGAAGCGTATTGTATCTTTTTGTTCTTCTGTTAAATTGAAAACCCTTAGTACAAAGGCTGTAGCCATAAAAAGCAACAGACCATATCCTAGATCAGCAACCATCATACCAAAGAAAAATGAATAGAAAGGTGCTAATAATGGTGTTGGATCTATTTCATTATAATTTGGTAATGCATACATTTGTGTAATTGATTGAAATGATCTAGAAAACTTTGAATTTTTTAATAAAATCGGAACATTCTCATCGTCTTTGTCAGCCTCTTCCAGCTCAAGATAATATAGATTGTTTAGGCTATCTTTGACTACTTGAGTAAATTCCTCTCTCATATCCGTTGGAATATACCCCTCAATAACATTTATATTATCAGTTTTTAAGAAATTTTCTGATGCTGAAAGTTTTAACTTTACATTCATTAAGTATTCATAAACTATTTGCAAACTCGAAAGCTCTTCTGTAAGGTTCTCTAATCGACCTTTGTTTTGAAAAATCATTTCTTTTAATTGATTGATTTCTTCTTCAAATTTAGCTATTTCTGTTGCAATGTCACCTTCTATATTAATTTTGGTGTTGGAAAAACTATAGCTTCTTAATATGTCCCTAACTTTCTCAAGTTCATCCCTATGTATCAGCAATAATACATTAAGGTTGTCCTTGTCTTCACTTAACACTTCAAAATAAGTGTATTCTGTCGTAGATAAATCGTTTTCTACATTTTGTCTTAATTTTTTTGGAATTGTTCCCAATAAAGCTTCAACTTGCTTAAATAATTCTAAATCTTTAATAGGGGTTTCTAGTTTAACCCATGGATTTAATTCGCTAATTTCTGCATTTGTTTTTGCTATTTCTTGACCCAATTCATCCATTTTACTATTGAGTTCTAAAACTTGACCACAAATAGTTTCATAATCTATTTTAGAAGCTTTAGCCTCTAGCTCTGTAAATTCAATTGTTTCTCCACCTTCTTGCATAGCTTTTAAGCCTGTTTCTTTTTTTTGATATTTTGAAAGAGTATTTATTGCACTTCTTACTTTGGCTATTTTTTCATCAACAGCCACTATGCTTTCAGGTACTTCAACAATATTTAAATCATAGTCCTCTAAGGACTCGTCCTCTTTTAAGTCAAGAAAATGCACATAATTAAATTTTTGTAGTTCATGGAGAAGATTTTCCCTATCTGAATTAAAGACAAGTAAGTTGAATTTACTCATTTTAACTATTGCCATTTGCATTCACAATCCTCTCAATAATAATGTTAGCTGCAGAGTTTAGGCTATCTTCATTAATACTAAGGATGTTTTTTGCATCAAGTTCGCCTTTTTCTAAAATAGGTTTGGAAATTGACTCTCCTTCTTCCCTGGCCTTTTTCCGTATTTCTGCTGCACTAATTTCTGCTTCTTTGAGAATCTTTTCATATTGGTCTTCAGCTTGTATGATTGCTTCATCCCTTGATTTTCTTGAAGTTTCTGTCGCTTCCTGCAGTATTTTCTTAACTTCTTCTTCTGCCTCCTTTATGGATTGTATTGCCTCCTTTGCCATTAACACACCTCCCCCCTTATCTCCTGTCTATTCCATAAGAGAATACCAAGTATTACAATATAAATTATACTATATATTTAAAATTTATCAAACAATTCTTTATATTTGCTATCATCTAAAAACTCACCTTATTAATAGGTTTTTTATTTATTAATAGTTTAGTAGAAGTCATGATGGTAATTTAACAGAGTTATAATGGGCATTTTAGGATATCTACCCTCTTATAGACAGTTTTTATCATTTGTAAGGAAATTAGTGTATTTTCTACATTTTTTTAGCTATGTAAAATAGATGTAACTATTTTGTATCCACTTATAGACATTTGTTTTATATAATCTACTTAAGAGATATTAAATATATTATAGGAGAGATATTATGAATGGCTTAAAGAAGTTCACCTCAGTATTTATGAGCATTATAATTGTTTCTTTATTTCTAACTGCTTGTAGTGGTAGTAAATCTTCACATGACACAGCAGGTGTAGCCCCAGCCCCTTCTTCACCTGAACATGCAGCCACTGGGGAATATCCTTCAGAAATGGCGGCAGATAGTAGTGCATTAGGAGGAGGATCAACAAGTTCATTAGAGCCTGAAAAAATAATTACAACTATTTATTTAAACTTTGAGACTACTGAATTTGATAAAACAAACGAAGAAGTAAATAAGTTAATAGAGAAATATCAAGCTTATATTGAGTATTCTAATATTTCCTATAATACTTATTACGGTGGTAAGAGTTATAGATACGGAGAATTTTCTGTAAGAGTTCCAAAGGAAAGTATCACTAGCTTCAAGACAGAGCTAAATGTTCTTGGTAATTTAACTAGTGAAAGCACTAATAGACAAGATGTGACAAAAAATTACACTGATACAGAGTCAAGGCTGAAGGTTGTCGAAACCAAGGAAGAAAGGCTTCTTGCTTTACTTGACAAGGCAGAAAAAATGGAAGATATTATTGCCTTAGAGAATCAACTAACAGAAGTTATTTATGAAAAAGAAAACCTAAAATCCAGCCTTATGAACTTGGATGACAAAATAGATTTTTCTACAGTATATATTAATATCCAAGAAGTAGAAAGACTATCAACAGCCGAAACTATTGAAACCACCTTTGCTACAAAGATTGCAAATGCTTTTAATAATTCCTTGTACAATTTTAGATATACATTAGAGAATTTAATTATTGCCTTAATATACAATTTGCCATTTTTGATTATTATGGCTGTAGTTGTGGTGGTGGGAGTTAGGGTTTATAAGAAGTATAAGAAGGATTAGAAGATCAATTCACAGTTCACAATGCACAATGCACAATTATTTAAGGCTAATAAGGGACCTTGCCCTTTTAGCCTTTTTATCATTTTAAGAAGCAAGGTTAAGAACAAATAATTGATATATCGCTCACGGTTTCGGACTTGAAGAATTCTAAAGTTCATTCCGAGGGAAGTCGAGGAATCTTGGGTTTTAAAATCCACCTAAATTTATTAATATATAAGTTGCGGCTATTCCTGCGAATACTGATAGGACTAGATTTGATTTGAAGTATGCTATTATTCCAGCTACTGCAATGCCTACAATTGTTGGTATCATCATTTCTGTAGATGCAGTTAATATTCCTCTTATTATTAGTATTGTTAGGGATGTATAGGGAATGAATTGTAAAAATTGTTTTGCTTTTGGATTTAGTTCTTTATTTGTTAATAGTAGCATAGGAAGTAGTCTAGGTATGTATGTTACAAGTCCCATACCTATTATTAAAGGTAGAAAGCTTTCCATTATTCATCTACCCCCTCTTTCTTATTTAAAATAATTACTCCTATAGCTGAAGATAGAATTATTCCAATTATAATATCCCAACCAGATGTAAATACCTTTAAAGAATAAATTATGATATAGATAACTGCTGTTAGGATTGATAAAATCAATATTTCTTTATCTATTTTAAAATGTGGAAATAATAGGGCTGCAAACATTGCATATAAGGCTATGTTCAAACTGGATTGTAATGAACTTGGAAGTACTTCTCCTATTAAGTAGCCCAAAACTGTTCCAGCTGCCCATGTTAAATGAGCTAATACAGTTATTGTTAATACATATGGGCTTTCTAAATCTCCTTCTTTAAAGGATAG
>JAAYNS010000082.1 GCA_012520755.1 Tissierellia bacterium | reverse complement strand
ATCTACCCTATCTCTTGAAAGTTCAATAAAGCTAACTATAGAACCTAGCCCATAATTCTTCTTTAACTTTGTTACTTTAAATTCTACTATATCGCCAATAATACCATTTGGTATAAAAAAGGCAAAGCTGTCTATTTTTAAGACGCCATTGCCTTCATGTGTAAAGTCTATTATTTGACCATGTAAAATATCTCCCAAATTAAATACCATCATTGCCTCCAATATTTAAGCCTTTGTTCCATTCCTCTTCTTTAAAAGCTACCAATACCTTATCTCTGCCAACTAATATTGGTCTTTTTACTAGCATACCATCCGTTGCAAGTAATTCTATTTTTTCGTCATCAGTCATACTTGATAATTTATCTTTTAAATTTAATTCTCTATATATTGTTCCACTTGTATTAAAAAACTTTTTGATATCTAGATTGCTTTTTTTAATCCAATCTTTTAATTCCTCTTTGCTTGGATTATCTTCTTTTATATCTCTAAATTCATAGTCTATCTTGTTGGTATCTAAATACTT
Source organism: Tissierellia bacterium (assembly GCA_012520755.1). Taxonomy (GTDB): domain Bacteria; phylum Bacillota; class Clostridia; order Tissierellales; family Tissierellaceae; genus UBA3583. The sequence continues at coordinate 1,359 of JAAYNS010000082.1, read as the reverse complement.
TTTTGCCTTTCTACATGTGCTACATTTTGGATAACATATGAATAAATATTTCATTAATCCCTCCACCTTATAATTTTTAATCCCTATAATTACCTAATAACTACTGCTGTACCTGATGCTGTAACCATTATCATATTGTTGCTTGCACCTAGGATTTCATAATCCATATCAACTCCAACAACTGCATTGGCTCCCAGCTTCATTGCTCTTGATTCCATTTCTCGTAGAGCATTCTCTCTTGCTTGGATAAACTCTCCTTCATAGGATCCTGATCTACCTCCAAAGAAGTTGGTAAGTCCTGCTGCAAAATCTTTTATAAAATCCACACCTGCTACGACTTCTCCAAACACAATACCTTTGTACTCTATTATTTCTTTTCCTTGGATTGTCGGTGTTGTAGTTGTTATCATGGGGTTACCTCCTCATTATTTGGATACTTATAGTATAGTGTCTCATTATTATTCAAAGCTATTTGTCCATCTATATCAGTATTTCCTCCATTTTCAAGAGGTATATTAAAGTCTAAACTATAATTTGCATCTTGATTATTAATACGAATTACACCTTTTAAAATTCTGTTTCCTTCATATTCTAATTCAATATCACAATTTGCATTAACAATAGTATCTTCTATACCGTAATCTCCCTGTCCACTATATGTTTTTTTGACGATAGAATTATCTTTGATTTCTAATGAGTAAAAAGTCTCTTCAAGCATATTATTTTTTTCATCACTTATTACTGAAGCATATCGTAGTTCTTCATTCAAGAAATCCGCTATTAGTCTTGCCTCTTGTTGAGCTAGTCCTCTGTTTTTTCCTACTTCAAATGAGTTATTACTTACAAAAAATATAAAGTATATAATTGGTATTATAACTGCAAAGATTGCTAATGTAAGAAGAACTTCAATTATGGATACACCTTTTTTATTTAATTTGAGTTTATTCATTTGAATCACTCTTTCTCAATTGTCAAAGGAACAAAAGTAGTAAGAGATTTATTTGTGCCCTCTATTTCTACGGTAATTAGTGTACCTTGTGTAGGCTCGCTTGATATAGCAATATCCATACTTGCCTCACTGTCAAAACTTAGTAATACCTTTTCTCCAGAATCTAAAGTAATTTCAGTCTCTAATTCTTCACCTGCTCGAATTCTATTGATTGATTCATCCATTATATTTTGTAATAGATATATGTCTTCTGTCCTATCACCAGCTCTAACTATGTTCATTAGTCCAGTATTAATAGCATTGAATAAGGGTATGGATATTATTACTAAAATTGTCATTGAGACTATTACTTCTACTAATGTTAAACCTTTTCTATTTTTCATACTATCACCTATTTATAGTATCCTGAT
>JAAYNS010000081.1 GCA_012520755.1 Tissierellia bacterium | reverse complement strand
TGTGAATTGTGCATTGTGAATTTTCTATGATATAATAATCCCATAGGAGGTGAGTCATTTGGACTTAAATTTTAATCTTAAACTAGAACAAACTCAAAAATTAATAATGACTCCAGAATTAAGGCAAGCGATTCAGTTGCTCCAATACTCTAGTATTGAATTAAATGAATATCTTGCTGCAGAATTAGAAGAAAATCCTATGCTTGAAATGGAAAAACCAATAAGTGTATTAGGTGAAGTTGAAAGTATAAACAATGATTCAAAAGAATCTGATATAGATTGGAAGGAGTATGCAGAGAAGTACAATGACAATAGTTATAAACAAGAGGTAGACAAAAATCAAGAAGAAAACAATATAGAATCATATATTAGTTATAGTCCAACACTAAGGGAATACTTGATGTCTCAGCTCAGTTTAACAAACTTTTGTAATAAGGAATGTTTAATCGCAGAATATATCATTAATAATATTGATGATAACGGCTATTTGACTGCAAGTATTGAAGAAATTGCTAATTTATCAAAAGCAAAAGAAGAAGAGGTTGAAAAAGTACTGGATATAATACAAACTTTTGAGCCAACTGGTGTTGGGGCAAGAGATTTGAAAGAATGTTTGCTCTTGCAAATTGATGAGGATGAGGATTCTTTAATAAGTAACTTGATATCAAATAATCTAGAAGATATAGCCAACAATAGAATGTTAAAAATAGCAAAAGAATACAATCTAGATCCATTAACAATTCAAGATGCTTGTGATTTTATAAAAACCCTAGAGCCAAAACCAGGAAGAACTTTTAAGAGCAGTGTTGGTGTAAGATATATTATACCAGATGCGACAATAGACCTTGTAGATGGTGAATATATAATTACTGTAAACGATTACACAGGCCCTAGACTAATAATTAATAACTTTTACAAGAATATGCTCAAAGACGGGGGAGACGCAAATGCCACTGAATTTTTGCAAAATAAACTCAACTCTGCCATGTGGATTATAAAAAGTATAGAGCAGAGAAGGCAGACTATATACAATGTTGTAAAGTCAATAGTAAAATTTCAGCATAAATTTTTTGAAGAAGGAGAGAAGGCACTGGTGCCCCTTACTTTAAAAGATGTTGCCGATGATATTCAGATGCATGAATCAACGATTTCTAGGACAACAAATGGTAAATATGTACAAACACCTAGGGGATTATTTGAACTGAAATATTTCTTTAGTGCTGGTTTATCTTGTGCATGTGGAGAAGTATCTTCAACTAGTGTTAAATCAATGATAAAAGATATTATTGATAATGAAGATCCCAAAAGACCTCTAAGTGACCAGAAGATTTCTACATTATTGTTGTCAAAAGGGACTAAAATATCTAGAAGAACTGTTGCAAAATATAGAGAAGAATTGAATATTCCTGCTTCAAATTTGAGAAAAAGAATCTAAGCTAGTTATATCTTATGCAACCCAAAATCTGTGGAAGAATGTATTAGTTTTACAATTGATTTCCAAAACATAGTTGATTTAGGGGAATGCATAAGATATAATAGAAATAAGGGTGAGAGCTACTTATACTTAACGTGGGACAAATATTGACAAGTAGGGACGCAAAAGGTCCATATATGGAGGTGGTAGTATAGAGTTAATAGATTCAATAAAGCTTATAGCGCCCGAAGCCATTGAGTTAATCGAAAAAAGATATCTTATTTTGAGAACTATATATTATCATCAGCCCATAGGCAGAAGGGCCCTAGCTAATGAGTTAGATTTTGGAGAAAGAATTGTAAGAAATGAAGTTAATCTCTTAAAAAAGCAAGAGCTATTGGAGATTCAACTAAATGGTATGTATCTTACGGAAAATGGGAAAAATTTAATAAATAATCTCTACGATTTGAACAATAAGTTAAAAGGGATTATAGAATTACAAGAAAAGCTTGAGACCACATTAGGTATTAAAAAAATGATTATAGTTCCTGGGAACTCTACAGAAAGTGAGTCAACTTTAAAAGAGATGGGTAAAATTACTTCTAGGAACATTATTGATAAGATTCAACCTAATGATATTGTGGGAATTACAGGTGGAAGTACTATGGCAAATGTTGCTGATCAAATGCAGAAGCTGGATAAGGCATTGGATGTTTTGGTGATTCCTGCAAGAGGCGGTATTGGAAGCGACTTAGAGACCCAAGCAAATGCCATAGCTGCAAAAATTGCACATAAATTAGGTGTAAAGTATAAGCTCTTAAATATTCCTGATTCTTTAGGGAAAGAAGCTTTAGAAGTAGTAATGAAAAATGATGAAATTAAAGAATCAGTAGATGCTGTTAATAATATAAACATTTTAGTTTTTGGTATAGGTCGGGCCGATACTATGGCAAATCGTAGGAAGTTACCAATAGAAAAAATTGATAGCTTATTGGATTCAGGCGCGGTAGCTGAAGCCTTTGGTCATTATTTTGATATAAATGGGAATGAAATATGGGAATATGAAACCATAGGTATATCCATAGATAAGTATAAGAATACAAGAGATGTTTTTGGAGTTGCTGGTGGGGCAGAAAAAGCTGAAGCAATAATTGCTATTTCTTCCCTAAGAAAGGATATTACTATAATTACAGATGAAAGTGCTGCTAAGAAAATTCTTGAGTTAATCTGAATGAATTAGTTAACAATTATAAATATATTTAGGAGGGTTTTATATGACTATGAAAGTTGGTTTAAGTGGTTTTGGTAGAATTGGTAGAGATGTTGTTAGAATTATATTTGAAGAAGGTGTATCTGAGTTTGAGTTAGTAGCCTTAAATGCATCTGGCAATCTAGAAGATCTGGCACATTTGTTTAAATATGATTCAACTTACAGAAAGTTTAAAGGTGAAATTGATACCTATGAAGATGGATTCATTATCAATGGTAAAAAGATACCTGTAGTAAATTATAGAGATCCTGCACAAATTCCATGGAAGGATCTAGGTGTTGATCTAGTAATTGATTCTACAGGTGCATTTAAGGAAAAAGCAGACTTAGAGAAACATATTCAAGCTGGCGCTAAAAAGGTAATGATTACAGCTCCTGCAAAAAATGAAGATATTACAATTGTCATGGGCGTAAATGATGACTTATATGATCCAGAAAAACACAATGTAATTTCAAATGCTTCATGTACGACAAACTGTCTAGCTCCAGTATCTAAAGTTATTTTAGACAATTTTGGAGTTAAGAAAGGTTTAATGACAACAATACATGCCTACACTAATGATCAACAAATTCTTGATAAGAGACATAAGGACCTTCGTCGTGCAAGGACAGCAGGAGTAAATATGATTCCTACTACAACTGGTGCGGCTAAGGCTGTGTCACTAGTACTACCTGAATTAAAAGGGAAATTAAATGGATTTGCTGTTAGAGTACCAGTTGTAACTGGTTCAATAGTTGATGTGGTATTTGAAGTTGATAGACCAACAAGTGTTGAAGAAGTTAATAAATATTTGAAAGAAGCTAGTGAAGGGGAATTAAAGGGTATACTAGGCTTCTCTGAAGAGCCGTTAGTTTCTTCAGATTATATAGGGGATCCGAGATCATCTATAGTAGATGGATTATCTACAATGGTAATAGATAATATGGTTAAAATTGTTTCTTGGTATGACAATGAATGGGGCTATTCACAAAGAGTAGTAGATTTAGCAAAACTAATCGCTACTAAATAACATCAAGCCTATACAATTAATAGTCGGGTCTAAGGACCCGGCTATTGTTTAATAATTCTTTATTGTGGGAGGTATTTTATGAATAAGAAAACACTTGAGAACTATGACTATAGAGGGAAAAGGGTTCTTGTTAGATGTGATTTCAATGTACCAATGGATGCAAATCAAAATATCATAGATGATATTAGAATTAGAAGCTCACTTCCAACTATTAATTATCTTCTAGAAAGATCTGCCAAAGTCATATTAATGTCTCACTTAGGACGACCAAAAGGTGAGCCAAATCCGAAATATAGTCTAGAAGCTGTTGCTAAGAGATTAGGTGAATTGTTAGGAAAAGAAGTATTGTTTGCAGATGATGATAGGGTAGTATCAGAAAATGTTAAGAAAACTGTAGACAATATGAGAGAGGGAGATGTTCTCTTATTACAAAACACTAGATTTAGAAAAGAAGAAGAAAAGATGGATGAAAACTTTTCAAAGGATTTAGCATCTTTAGGAGAACTATATGTAAATGATGCTTTTGGAACATCCCATAGGGCACATGCTTCAAATGTAGGTGTATCTACATATTTACCGTCTGCTGTAGGGTTTCTTGTAGAAAAGGAAATTTCTATAATTGGCAAGGCCCTTGAAAACCCAGAGAGACCTTTTGTTGCAATATTAGGGGGAGCTAAGGTATCTGATAAGATTGGTGTAATCGAAAACCTTATAGAAAAGGTTGATACTATATTAATATGTGGCGGCATGGCTTACACATTCTATAAGGCAAAGGGATATAGTATTGGAACATCTTTGCTGGAAGCAGATAAAGTAGACCTTGCTAAAGGGTTGATGGAAAAAGCAGCAAATAAAAATGTTAAGTTGGTATTGCCACAGGATAATGTAGTTGCTAAGGAATTTAAAAATGATACAGACTTTAAAACCGTAGATTCAGATAGCATTCCAGATGATATGCAAGGATTGGATATTGGTGAGAAGACAATTAAGGAATTCACAGAAATTATAAAAGAAGCTAAGACAATTATTTGGAATGGGCCTGCTGGTGTCTTTGAAATGGATAATTTTAGTAAAGGGACATTTGCTATAGCACAGGCAATGGCAGATTCTAATGGGACTACTATTATTGGCGGTGGAGATTCAGCGGCTGCAGTTGAAAAAGCTGGCTTAGCTGATAAGATTACACATGTATCAACTGGTGGTGGTGCTTCTCTAGAATTACTGGAAGGCAAAGTACTGCCAGGAATAGCAGCAATTAGTGAGAGATAATATTAGACCAAAATATTGAAGGGGGTATTTGATGCGAACTCCTATAATCGCAGGAAATTGGAAAATGAACAACACAATAAAAGAGGCTTTGACCCTTATTGATGGAATTAAGGGAAATGAATTAAATGCCAATGTAGAAGCAGTGGTTTGTGTACCTTTTACAGCTATAAAAGATGTAAAAGAAGCCTTAAATGACACTAATATTAAGTTAGGTAGTCAAAACATACATTGGGAAGATAATGGAGCCTTTACTGGTGAAATATCAGGTCCTATGCTAAAGGAATTAGGGGTTGAATATTGTATAATTGGCCATTCAGAAAGGAGGCAGTATTTTAATGAAACAGATGATACTGTAAATAAAAAGGTAAAGGCTGCCTTAGGTCATGGAATTAAGCCAATAGTATGTGTAGGTGAAAGCCTGGACCAAAGAGAAGAGGGAAAGGCAGAAGAAGTTGTTAATAGTCAAGTAATAAATGGCTTTAAAGGGATTCCAAGTGAAGCTATAAAAGATATAGTAATTGCATATGAACCTATATGGGCAATTGGAACTGGAAAAACAGCTTCATCAGATGATGCAAATGCAATGTGCTCTTTTATAAGAAAAACCATTGGAGAACTCTATGGAGATGAAAAAGAAAATATAAGAATTCAATATGGTGGAAGTGTTAAACCTAATAATGTAAATGAGTTGATGGGAAAATCAGATATAGATGGGGCTTTAGTAGGTGGAGCAAGTTTAAAGGCAGAGGATTTTGTGAAGTTGGTAAACTACTAATGGAGGATAGCATGGTAAGAAAACCAGTTATGTTAATTGTTTTAGATGGTTTTGGTATTGGGAAAGATTATCCAGGAAATGCTGTTTATTTGGCAAAGAAGCCAAATTTTGAGAGATTATCTAATGAATATCCTACAACTTCTTTAGATGCCAGTGGATTAACAGTTGGATTACCTCAAGGCCAAATGGGAAATTCAGAGGTCGGACATTTAAATATTGGTTCAGGTAGAATTGTATATCAAGATTTAACTAAGATTTCTAAAGATATTAAAGAGGGAAGCTTTTTTGAAAAGCAAGAGTTATTAGATGCTATTGCTAATGTCCGGAAAAACAAATCAAAGTTCCACCTTATAGGCTTAGTATCTGATGGCGGTGTTCATAGCCATAATACTCATCTTTATGGATTGTTAGAATTACTAAAACTACATGGTGTTAAAGATGTCTATATTCATGCTATATTAGATGGTAGGGATGTAGCACCAACTATAGGGAAAACACATATACAAGAGCTAATTGATAAATGTAATGAAATAGGTGTTGGGAAAATTGCCAGTGTATCAGGAAGATATTATGCCATGGATAGGGATAAAAGATGGGAAAGAACAAAACTAGCATACGATGCTATGACTTTGGGAAAGGGAATACTCTGTGATGATCCAGTACTTGCAGTGACGAGTTCATATGCTGAAGGAGTTAATGATGAGTTTATAGTCCCAACAGTAATTACTCAGGATTCTCTACCTATAAGCACTATAGATACTGGTGATTCCATCGTGTTTTTTAACTTTAGGCCAGATAGAGCAAGACAGATAACAAGAGCTTTTGTAGATACTGATTTTAGTGGGTTTAAAAGAGAAAAGGAAGTTAATACTTTTTATGTGACCATGACTGAATATGATAAGACAATATCTAATGTACATGTAGTATATAAAAATGAAAATATAAAGAATACACTAGGAGAGTATATAAGCAAGAAAGGATTAAAGCAGTTAAGGGCAGCTGAAACAGAAAAGTATGCCCATGTAACATTTTTCTTTAATGGTGGGAGAGAGAATCCTTTTGAGAATGAAGATAGGGTATTGATTCCATCACCAAAAGTAGCAACTTATGATCTGCAACCAGAAATGAGTGCATACGAACTTAAAGATGAAATAATAAATAGATTAAGAATGGATAAATATGATTTGTTTATAGTAAATTTTGCAAATCCAGATATGGTAGGGCATACGGGCATAGTATCTGCTGCAATTAAAGCTGTTGAAACAGTAGATATCTGTTTAGGTGAAATAATAGAAGAGCTATTAAGTAAAGGCGGGCAGGCAATAATCACATCAGATCATGGCAATTCAGAAGCATTAATGGATGATAGTGGGAAACCAATTACCGCACATACTACAAATAGAGTTCCACTTATATTAGTTGGAGATAAAAACATAAGGCTAAGAGAAGGAAAACTCGCAGATTTAGCTCCAACATTATTGGAAATGCTTTGTCTAGACAAACCAGAAGAAATGACGGGAGAGTCACTTATAGTGAAGAACTAAGAGTGAAGAGGTAAGAGGGAATAGGTTAAGATCCGAGATTCTTCCTAAGCAATGTTAATACTGTCATGTTCAGGATGACAAACGACCAAGCTTGTTCACAAGAGCACCGGAGGTGTTATACTGAAGTGTAATCATAGAATCTCAGGTTTGACCCGAAAGATAGACCCGAATAATTGTGCATTGTG
>JAAYNS010000080.1 GCA_012520755.1 Tissierellia bacterium | reverse complement strand
TCTGCAGAATTAGAAAAAAGAGTTGCTGTTGTTTTATGTCAAGGTGATTGTGATAAAGCCAAAGATAAGTATATATATGAAGGAATACAAGACTGTAGAATTTCAAATCAATTATCTGATGGACAAAAAGCATGCTCATATGGCTGCTTAGGTTGCGGAACCTGTCGTGATGTATGTCAATTCGATGCGATTGATATGGTTAATGGAGTAGCCATTGTTAATAGAGACAAATGTACAGCTTGTTTAAAATGTGTAGAAGTTTGTCCAAAGCATATTATCGAAATGGTCCCTTATGATAGCACTGTGGCTGTTAAATGCATGAGTGAAGATCCTGGTAAAGTTGTTAGAGGGAATTGTGACATTGGATGTATCGGATGCAAAATATGCGTTAAAAATTGCCCTGAAGATGCATTTTCATTTGAAAATAATCTAGCAAAGATTAATTATGATAAGTGTACAAATTGTTTAATATGTGTTGAAAAATGTCCAACTAAATGTATTGATCATATGGTTGACGAAAAATCTGATAATATAGCAGTTTAACAAAGAGGCCTTAAGTATAGAAACTTAAGGCCTCTTTTCTTATATATTGTAACTTGTAAATGAATTATAGAAATGATAAACTATACATTATGATAATAACTTATCATATCGTAAAGGGTGATAATTTTGACAAAAGGAGACAAATTATTAATTGTCTTTATAGTTTTAATCAGTTTTTCTTTAATGGGTTATTTCAAAATGCAAGCATTTTCGGATGATGATAAATATGTAAGCATTCAAGTTAATGGAGAAGAGATTAAAAGATTTATATTTGATTCAAAATTAATTGGTCAAACCATACCAATTGAGACTAAATATGGATATAATCTTATAGAGATAGGTGATGAAAAAGTAAGAGTAATAGAAGCTGATTGTCCTGATAAGATTGACGTTAAACAAGGATATATATCAAATATTGGTGAAACTATAGTATGTTTACCAAACAGATTAATAATTGAAATTAAAGGCATTGATAGCAACATGGAAGTTGATATAATTGTCCGTTAGGAAGAGAAAAAGTATGAATAAATTACATAAAATAGTGTTTGTATCAATATTAGTATCTATTGGATTAGGACTAAGTGTTTTAGAATCATCAATCCCTTTACCAATAGCTATGCCGGGAGCAAGATTAGGACTATCTAATATGGTTGTATTAGTTACAATTGTAGTATTTGGTTTTAAAGATGGTTTGAAAGTTTCTGCATTAAAAAGCATTGTCCTTATGTTAGTAACAGGAAGTGTCTCTAGCTTTATGTATAGTATATCTGGGGCAATACTTAGTTGTATAATGATGTATATAGCGTATAAATATATGAGTAAAATATTTAGTCTTATAGGAGTAAGCATAATAGGAGCAGTAGCACATAATTTTGCCCAAGTTTCAGTGGCTTCTCTAGTTATGAAAAATCTTCGCATCTATTCATATCTACCATTTTTAATGCTCATAGGATTATTTACAGGATATTTTGTAGGTTTAGCATCAATATATATTGTAAAAAATCTTAAGAAAAATATTAGTGCGGTATTTGAAAGGTTTTGACTATTATGAAACGAATAGTACTAGCTTCAGGATCTCCAAGAAGAAGAGAGATCTTAGAAAAATTTAATATTGACTTAATCATTGAAAAAGCAAATGTGGATGAAAGAATAAATGAAGGTGAAAGACCAGAGCAAATTGCTATGTCTTTATCTCTTATAAAAGCTTTAGATGTAGGTAAGAAATTTCCTAAAGATATTATTATTGCTGCTGACACAATTGTTGTATTAGATGGTATAATATTAGGTAAGCCTAAAGATAAAGAAGATGCTTTTTATATGCTTGATATGCTAAGTGACAGGGTTCATGAAGTTATAACTGGGATTGCTTTAATAAAGGAAGATGAAAATTTAAAAATAATAGACTATGAAAAGACCAAGGTTAAGTTTAGAAAACTAACAGATAATTTGATAAATAGATACATTAACACAGACGAACCTTTTGATAAGGCAGGAGCATATGCAATTCAAGGCATAGGACAAATACTTGTGGAAAATATTGAGGGTTGTTATTTTAATGTAGTTGGGTTACCATTAACCAAAATAGATAAACTTATGAACAAGTATTTTAATTATTGCCTTTTATAATATTAAAAGTAGGTGCTTAAATGGATGGTAGAATACCAAATGAAAACAGCTATACTATCAAAGATTTACCTGTAAGTGAAAGACCTAGGGAAAAAATATATAGCCATGGAGTCCAAGCATTATCAAATGCTGAATTGTTAGCAGTTATTATTAGGACTGGTAGTAGGGAAGACACTGCTATTGATTTAGCTAGGAGGATTTTAAACTTAGACAATCGAGGAATAGCATTTCTTTCAGATGTATCTTTGGAAGAGCTTACAGAACTTAAAGGCATTGGGATTTCTAAAGCATGTCAAGTACTAGCTGCTATTGAGATTGGCAAGAGATTGAATAGAGTAGGGCCACATGACAAGGTAAGAGTTACTAATCCAGCAATATTAGCAGACATTTTAATGGATGAAATGAGATATTTAACTAAGGAACATTTTAAGATAGCTATATTAGATACTAAAAATCAAATATTGTCTATTGAAAATATTTCAGTAGGAACACTAAATGCATCTATAGTTCATCCTAGAGATGTTTTTAAAGTTGCAATAAAAAGAAATGCAAATTCTATAATATTAATACATAATCATCCTAGTGGTGATACTACACCTAGTAGTGAAGATATTAATATAACTAATCGATTGATAGATGCTGGCAGTTTATTAGGTATTCGAGTATTAGATCATATTATAATAGGAGATAATACATTTAGAAGTCTTAAAGAAGAAAATTTAATTTGACATATGGAAGGTGAAGAAAATGGGTTTGCTAAATAGTTTTAGTAAGGATATGGGTATAGATTTAGGGACAGCTAATACGCTAGTTTTTGTGAAAGGAAAAGGTATAGTCGCACGTGAACCATCAGTTGTAGCTATACAATCAAATACAAATCAAGTTCTTGCAGTAGGTGAAGAAGCGAAAAAAATGATTGGTAGAACACCGGGTAACATTGTTGCAATAAGACCATTAAAAGATGGAGTAATAGCTGACTTTGATATTACTCAGAATATGTTGAAATACTTTTTAGGTAAGGCTATGCAAAGAAGATCAATATTTCAGCCAAGAGTAGTAGTATGTGTGCCAAGTGGTGTTACAGAAGTAGAAAAACGTGCAGTAGAAGAGGCTGCCATACATGCTGGAGCTAAGGAAGCTTACTTAATTGAGGAACCAATGGCAGCGGCAATAGGCGCTGGATTACCAGTTCAGGAGCCAACAGGTAGTATGGTAGTTGATATTGGTGGTGGAACCACAGAAGTAGCGATTATTTCTTTAGGGGGAATTGTAACTAGTAAGTCTATTAGAGTTGCTGGAGATGAAATGGATGCTGCTATAGCAACATATATAAAAAGAGAATATAATTTAATGATAGGAGATAGAACATCAGAAGATATTAAGATAAAAATTGGCTCTGCTGACAATGAGTCAGAAGTTACAAAGATGGATGTTACAGGTAGAGATTTAGTCAGTGGCTTGCCTAAAACATTAGAGATAACATCTAAAGAAATCTTTGATGCTTTAAGAGAAACTGTAGTTAGTATAATAGACGCAATAAAATCAACATTAGAAAAAACACCACCTGAATTAGCATCAGATGTCATGGATCAAGGTATAATGCTAACAGGTGGAGGAGCCTTACTTAATGGATTGGATAGGCTAATAATGAGAGAAACGGGGATGCCTGTTCACATTGCTGAGAATCCACTAGATTGTGTTGCAATTGGAACTGGTAAGTCTTTAGATAGTATAGATATACTAAAAAAAACGGTAAACAATTATAAAAGAAGGAGCTAAGTGGTGATTATATGTATTTTTTAAAGAAATACAAAAACAGGATAATTATAGGACTAGTCATCATTATTATGCTTACTCTTATAGGCAATACAAGCAAAGAAAGAAATTCTATAACTATTGCAGAAAGGCTTGTTGGCAATGTATTGACACCTATTAGTAAAGTAAACTATAGCATAGGAAGAAATATTTTTGATTTTTTTGGCTCCATATCTGACTTTATTAATGCAAAAGAAGAAAATGACCTTCTAAAAGAACAAGTCTCTGCTTTAGAAAGTGAAATTAGAAATTTAGAGAATATAATTGGAAAGACCGATTTTTTGAGAAATGAAGCTGAAATTTTGAAAGCTACTACTCATAATACTGTGTCTGCTCAGATAGTAGCAATGGAGCCTGGAAATTGGTACGATAGATTTACTATAGATAAGGGAAGCAATGACGGTATTGTCAAAGGAGCAACTGTCATTCAAGGCGTGGAAGTTGAACAAGGATTATTTCAAGAAGGTATTATTGGACGTGTAGTAGATGTAGGTGATAATTGGTCCAAAGTAATATCTATTGTTGACGAGTTAAACAGTGTATCCTTTAAAGTAATAAGAACACAGGATGGTGGTGTTTTGTCTGGTAGTATAGAAGGGACTATCAGTGGTTATTTGTTTGACAACAAAGCCGATGTTATAGTTGGAGACAAGCTATATACTTCTGGACTAGGGGGTACTTATGAAAAGGATATATATATTGGGGAAGTAAGTGATGTAGAAAGCAGTGAAGAAGAGTTTACTAAGAAGATAACAATTACGCCTGCTATTGATTTTAAAAAATTATATAGGGTTCTTGTTATTATTGAGTGATTTAAGGAGTAGAATTAACAATGCTAATTATTGCTATAATAATATTGAATCTAATACTTCAAAGCACTGTAATACATTATTTTTCTATAATGGGAGTTGTTCCAAATACTTCTCTAGTTTTGTTAGTTTTGATTTCTCTTGCAAAAGGTAAAGTTTATGGTGGAATATTTGGCTTAATAATAGGAATTTTGCAGGATATTTTGTTTTCTGTAACTTTAGGAATTAGTTCTTTAGTTTATTTTATAATAGGATATTTTATAGGGTTTGTAGAAGATACATTTGCAAGAGATAATATTATCAACCCAATTATTTTTACTGCTTCAAGCACTATATTTTATAATATTGTATATTCAGTTTTTTTATATTTCTTATCAACAAAAATTACATTTGATGAGGCAATATCTGCTGCATTTTCAATAGAAATAATCTATAATTGTTTAATTGCTATATTAGCTTATAAAACAATTCAAAAAGTCGTAGTTGAACCTAAAATTAGATTTAACAAGAGGTAGAGGTGAAAGAGTTGAAGCTAATTGAAAAGATAAAGAATAGACATAATATAGTTTCAATTATTTTCCTTGTCCTTGTAGCACTTTTAATCTCTAAATTATCAATTTTGACCATAGCTGAAGGTGATTACTACAGAGATATTTCTGATAATAAGAGACTAAAGGAGGTTTATACAACAGCTCCCAGGGGCGAAATAAGGGACAGATATGGGAGACTACTTGCTGGAAATAAACCAAGCTTTACAGTTCAAATTCTCAAGGATGAAATAAATACATTGACACAAGATAAAAAGAATGATGGGATTCTTAGATTGGTACGATTCTTAGAGGAAGATGGGGTTAGCTATGAGGATGAATACCCACTTACTCTCAATGTTTTTAAATATAAAAATGAAAGCGACTATTTTACTTATGATTTAGAACCAATGAATAGTGTGCTAGAAATAATAATCAATAATAATCTATTGCCTGAAATTTTAGGTATGTATTATATTCACGATGATTATGAAGAACATTATCAGTTTGTTGCCATAAATAAAGCTATAAATGCATTGAAAAACAAAAATATTGATGTGCCAATTGATGCTTTTATAGATCAAAGTGGACTAGTATTAGAATTTAACACTACTGTTAATATAGAAAATTGGAAGAATCAAAATGACATACCATTAGAGTATTCTCCAATGCAAGCTATTTTAAAGCTCATAGACAATGACAAAACAATAGTAAGGAAGATTATTGATCACCCTGTTAGTAGACTTATGGTTTTTAATCTAATAAATAGTAAGGGATTGGCAGGAAATCTTACCATAGATGAATATTCTTTGACTTATTATGAAGATTATCTAAGCCAAAAGAGATCTTTGATGAAACACTATAATGGTATTACAATGGAAACCAGCGCAAAAGAAGATTTTGTTAATATTTTTATCAAAACATCTTTGAACTCATTTTTAGATAAAATAATAGCTATAGAAGAAAGCAGTGAACCTATTATACCTGGAAATGTATTAATTCAATTACTAGAAAGAAAAGGTGTAGAAGTAGATATAGAAATTGAAACAACTGAGAATTATGATAGGATTATATACAAGTATACCGGGGTAGAAGACATAGGAGATAAAAGTCCCAAAGATGTCTTAATTAATTTAGCAAATGAGCATGATATTTTAAGTGAGTTTATAACAATGGCAAACATAAAAGGCCATGCCCAAGTACAATTGTTATCTGATGGGGTAAATCCTAGAATTTCTATTGCTGATGATTTTGAATATGTGTCCATTAGGAATCTAAAAAACTGGTATTCAGCTAATCTTATAAAAGAAGATAAATCAGAAGAGGAAGCTTTTCAAAAGATCAGAGATAATTACAAAATAGATAGCAACTTAAGCAAGTATGAAGTAAGGTCTATGCTAGTAGTTTATGACCAGATTAGCAAACAAGGCCATTTAGCATATCAGCCAATTAATTTGGCTTATGGCATTAAGGAATCAACAGTAGCAAAAATTGAAGAAGGTTTAATAGACATACCTGGTGTAGATGTTTCAATTGAACCAGTTAGATATTATCCTGAAGGTACGACAGCAGCACATATATTAGGATATTTAGGCAAGATTAGTCAAGCTAGTGAGATTAAAAAATATATTGAGGAAGCTGGCTATTCACCAAGTGCTATTATAGGTAAAACAGGTATTGAAGAGAGTTATGAGGACGTATTAAGCGGTGAAAGTGGTGTTAGAAGGGTAGAGGTTGACTCCATTGGAAACACTACTAAAGTGTTAGGTGAAATTGAACCAATACCGGGAGATAATGTATATCTTTCTATTGATTTAGAGGTTCAAAAAGTGGCTGAATCTTCTTTACAACAAACTCTTGAAAAGCTTCAGGTAGGTGGCACTTATGAAAGCAAATGGGGAGACTATCAATTTGGAATTAATAGATCTAAAGGAAAACCATATGACAATGCAACATCTGGTGCAGTAGTAGCAGTAGATGTAAAGACTGGACAAGTTATTGCCATGGCTAGTTATCCTTCATATAATCCAAATCTTTTTTCTACAGGCATTTCAACTACTGATTGGCAAAGTTTATTTCCCGAAGATGAGCTTAACCCATTAGCACCTAGACCTTTGTATAATATTGCTACACAAACAGCCATACAACCTGGCTCAACCTTTAAGATGGTTACAGCTTTAGCAGCTTTAGATAAAGGCCTACATCCACAAACGAGAATAAGGGATATGGGTTATGTGTCAGTCGGAACTGATACATTTAGATGTTTGATTTGGACTAATAGTGGAAGAACTCATGGCTATGAAAATGTTGCCGAAGCTTTAAGAGATTCATGCAATTATTTCTTTTATACTTTAGCAATAGGATATAATCAAAGAACAGGTGAACAAATAGGAGTTAAACTTGAAATTGAAGATATTGTTAATTTATCAAAACAACTTGGTTTAAATGACAAATCAGGAATTGAAATAAATGTACCATCTGAATTTTCCGGTGGTGTTCCAGATCCTCAGCAAAAAACCATTACTACAAAGTACTTATTAAGACAATTTTTAATAGGAAATGTTGAAAAATATCTTAAAGAGGAAGTGTCTTTTGACGAAGAAACAAAGTCTTCAACAATTGATGAAATTGTATCTTGGTCTGAGTACGAAGAACCTATAACAAGAAATGAAGTAAGGCGGAGATTAGATAAATTAGGTATAGATCCAGATAAAAAAATGCCAGGAGAAAGAAATAGTTTAACTGATAAGATAAAATATACTTATTTAAATCAAGTTGGTTGGAATCTTTCTGACACCTTAAATGTAACTATTGGTCAAGGTTTGAATTCTTATACACCAATACAAATGGCAAATTTTATTTCTACCCTTTCAAATGGAGGATATAGACACGAGTTATCTTTAATTGAAAGTATAAAGAATTATAATAATACAGTATCAAAATATGAACATGAGCCGACTCCTGAAAGGATTTTTCTAAATAATTATGAGAACTTAGAACACGTAAAAAAAGGAATGGAGATGGTATCAAAAGAAGGTACAGCAAGGAGGATTTTTAATAATTTCCCAGTTACTGTTGGTTCAAAGACAGGAACTGCACAACGAAGTGGTGTAAATCCATCAACAGGAGAGAAGTTTGATGATTTCGCTTGGTTTGTTGCTTTTGCACCATACGAGGACCCTGAAATTGCTGTTGCAACAGTTATATTCCAAGGAGGCAGTGGTGGATATGCAGGACCACTTTCTAGGGATATAATAGCTCAATATTTAGGTCTAAATAATGTAGAATCTAATAACATCCTGCCTCATGAAAGTATTTTAATAGATTAATAATTAAATAGAAAAGATTTGATTAAAGTAGTATAATATAAAGATAGTATTTATGGAGGAAATAGAATTGAAAAGGGATTTAGTAACGTTTAAAGGAGTTTCAGAAGGTGTTTATTTAGATGTTGTAGGTAATGACCTAGAAGCAATAAAGGATGAGCTAAATACAAAATTTAATAATGCTTCGAGTTTTTTTAAAGGTGCTAAGTTTTTGGGAGTAAGAAGTGATGAATTAAGTGATGATCAAATAATGGAGATAAAATTGACTTTAAAGTATAAGTATGAAATGAATATCTCTAATGAAGGAATACCTGAATACATTGAAGAATACTATACTGAAAATGTAAATGAAAATGAGAACGAAAATGATACAAAGACTAAACCCTTTGATGGAATTCAAGAAGGTGTGACAAAGTTTATTCATGGGACCCTTAGAAGTGGACAAGAAGTAGACTACAATGGTAATATTGTAATAATAGGTGATGT
This sequence comes from Tissierellia bacterium, assembly GCA_012520755.1. Lineage (GTDB taxonomy): Bacteria > Bacillota > Clostridia > Tissierellales > Tissierellaceae > UBA3583. Next base: position 19,015 of record JAAYNS010000080.1, on the reverse strand, counting down.
AAACCCAGGAGCTTTTATTAAAGCCAAAGGGAATATAATAGTTTTAGGTTCTTTAAGAGGAGTAGCTCATGCTGGTATTGGAGGCAATTATGATTCCATAGTAGCAGCGTACAATCTACTACCTATGCAGTTAAGAATAGGAGATATTATTGCAAGATCTCCAGATGACGAAATAGAATACAAATCACCAGAAATCGCGAGGATAATTGAAGGGGAAGTATTTATAGAACCATACTTACCTAATAAATAGTAGGGGGAAAAGTTTATGGAAGATAAAAAAAATGGAAAAGCGATTGTTATAACTTCAGGAAAGGGCGGTGTAGGTAAAACTACAACAAGCGCAAATATTGGGACTGGATTAGCAATGAATGGAAACTCTGTTGTCATATTAGATGCTGACATTGGATTAAGAAATCTAGATGTTGTTTTGGGTCTTGAAAATCGAATTGTATACGATATTGTAGATGTTGTTGAAAAAAATTGCAGATTAAAACAAGCTCTCATAAAGGATAAAAGATTTGAAAAGCTATATTTGTTGCCAGCAGCACAAACTAGGGATAAAACTGCAATTAAGCCTGAGCAAATGATTGAACTAATAAATGAGCTTAAAAAAGATTTTGATTATATTATCATAGATTGTCCTGCAGGTATAGAGCAAGGATTTCAGTACTCAATAGCAGGTGCTGATGAGGCTATTATAGTAACAACACCAGAAATATCTGCAGTTAGAGATGCGGATAGGGTAATAGGAATCCTTGAAGCTAAAGAAGTACATAGTCCTAAGCTAATAATAAATAGAATTAGGCCTGATATGGTAAAAAAAGGCGATATGATGAATATAGACGATATTGTAGATATTTTAGCCATCAATTTGTTGGGTGTTGTACCAGATGACGAAGCTATTGTCATATCTACCAATAAGGGTGAACCTGTAGTCTTGGATGATAAGGCATTAGCAGGACAAGCATATAAGAATATTACTAATAGAATAATGGGTGAAGAAGTTGAGTTGTTAAACCTAGAAGTAGAAGATGAAGGTAAACTAAGTAGAATAATTAAGTTGATATTTGGTAAATAAGGAGGGATATCATGGATCTATTCGGTTTTTTTGGGAAAAGAAAAGAACAGAGCAAAGATGTTGCAAAAGAAAGATTGAAATTAGTCTTAGTTCATGATAGGGCCGACTTATCTCCAAAACTATTAGAAATGATGAAAGGTGATATCATTAGAGTAATTTCTGAATATGCCGAGATTGATAAGAATGGAATTGATATTAAACTTACTAGAATGAAAAAGGAAGGGGATAAATCTCCAGTATCTGCATTAGTTGCAAATATTCCTATAATAAAAGTTAAAGATAAGTAAATATAATAAAAACTCTAACAGTGTTAGAGTTTTTATTGCTTTGTGGAATAAAACTTATCCCTAAGAAATATCCTATTATTAAATAGGGTAGGTGAAATTATGAAAAAGAGAATAGATAGTCATGCAATTATCAACAAAGCTAATTTTTTTAAAGTTTTAAGAAGATTTCTTTATAAATCAATAGTTGTACTAGCTATAATACTTGTTTTAACCATAATTAAAAAGATTAATTTAGTAAGCACAAACAACTTTCTTAAAGGGGTAAGGAATAATATTGTATATGAGTTTGATATTGTTAAAGACGGCAAGAAAATCTATAATGGTTTGAAAAGTTTAATTGATTTATCAGTTGAAACAGTGGCAGTCTATAGAGGTACAAATGAAAAATATGATCCACCAGTAGCTGGTACTGTTTATAGAAGATATGACAGTATATTATTAATTGATGGAGAAAAAGTTAGAAATAGTGGAACAGATATAAAAGTAATAAATGAAGGGGAACCCAAATCGATAATTAATGGGATTGTATCAAAGGTTTATCAAAATGATAATAAAGGATACTATATTAAAATAAAAAATGAAGAAATAGAAGTTACTTATGGATATTTGTCAACTTCTTATGTAAAAGAAGGAGATAATATAAAAGTTGGTCAAGTGATAGGAAAAACAGGAACTAGTAAAGATGGTAATAATTATTTAAGAATAGAATTATCTGTAAGGGGTAATAAAGTAGATCCGGAAGACTATATAAATTTTCCAAAAGGTATATAATAACATAATTTGTTTACGCAAATCAAATGAACAATATAAATCTAATGAATTCCTAGCTTAAAGTAGAGTATGCTTTTAATGGCCTTGTAACCACAGGGCTTTATTTTTTTCTAAGCTATTATTGAATTATCTACAAATCTTACACGAAAAATGATACTATAGAATGAGAATATTTATGAAAGGTGAATTTTATGATAAACAAGCTTAAGTTGGATAAAATACTGATGAAGGTTGAAAAACCAGCTAGATATATTGGTATGGAGAAAAATTCCTATAAAAAGGACTTAAATAAAGTTAGTGTTAAAATTGCTTTCTCATTTCCTGATGTATATGAGGTTGGAATGTCACATTTAGGTTTACAAATTATATATAATTTGATAAATAATGAAGAGAATTACGCCTGTGAAAGAGTATTTGCACCATGGGTAGATATGGAAGAAGAAATGCGTAAAGAAGGGCTTCCGTTATACACCTTAGAAAGCAAAGAAGAAGTTAAAAACTTTGATTTATTAGCTTTTACACTTCAATATGAGATGAGTTATACAAATATACTAAATATACTTAATCTTTCACATATACCATTTAAATCTAAAGATAGAGACGATAAATACCCAATATTAATTGCAGGAGGACCATGTGCATATAATCCAGAACCTCTAGCAGAAATTTTTGACTTATTCGTAATAGGTGAAGGGGAAGAGATAATCTTAGAATTACTTAAGTTATATGAAGAAGTGAAAAAAGGGTCCTTAAGTAAGGAATCTTTCCTATTGGAAGCAACAAAGATTTCAGGAGTTTACGTACCGAAATTCTATGATGTGTCTTATAATGAAGATGGGACTATTAAAGAAATGTATAGACTTATTGACAGTGTACCAAATACGGTAATTAAAAGGTATATTAAAGACCTTAATTCAATGTACACGCCTGACAAATTACTTGTCCCTTATATAGACACAGTACACGATAGAATTGCTCTAGAGCTCTTTAGAGGGTGTACAAGAGGGTGTAGATTCTGCCAAGCAGGAATCATCTATAGGCCTATAAGGGAAAAATCAATTGATAATTTAATGGAAATTGTAGAAATGCTAATTAATAATACTGGTTATGATACTGTTTCCCTAATGTCTTTAAGTTCTTGTGACTATTCACAACTATTACTTTTGACAAAAGAACTTATGGAAAAATATGAAGATAGAAATATTGCCCTTTCTTTGCCCTCATTAAGACTGGATTCTTTTAGTATTGAGGTCTTGAAAGAAATTGAAAAGGTGAAAAAAAGTGGTTTAACATTTGCTCCTGAGGCAGGCAGTCAGAGATTAAGGGATGTAATAAATAAGGGTGTTACTGAAGATGACATAGTTAATGCTGTTACTTATGCTTTTAAGGAAGGGTGGTCGAGGGTCAAGCTCTACTTCATGATAGGACTGCCAACTGAAACAGATGAAGATGTCATGGGCATTAAGGATATAGCTTATCTGGTTAAAGATATATTTTTCAATAGACCTAATGAAGAAATAAAAGGAAATTTTAAGGTGACAGCTAGTGCATCATGTTTTGTGCCTAAACCGTTTACTCCTTTTCAATGGTATGGGCAGGATACAATTAATGAATTTATGAGAAAGATATCTATGGTAAGAAATAGTATTAAGGATAGAAAAGTTGTTTTTAACTACCATGATGCAGATTTAAGTTATATTGAAGCTATCTTTGCAAGAGGGGATAGACGTCTCTCAGAATTGTTAATTAAAGCATGGGAAAAGGGCTGTAAATTTGATGGTTGGTCTGAATTTTTTAAGTATGATTTATGGTTAGAAGCTCTAGAAGAATCTCATGTTGATGGAGAATTTTATGCTAATAGATATAGAGAACTAGATGAAGTATTTCCATGGGACTTCATTGATTCTGGTGTGTCAAAAGAGTTTCTTATCAGAGAATATAAGAAGGCTATCCATGGAAAGACCACAGATGATTGTAGAAATGGATGTAGAGCATGTGGCATAACTAATTGTTCAATGAGAGGTGTATACAATTGATAATTAGAGCAAGGTTTACAAAGAGAAATTATTTAAAGTATTTATCCCATTTAGATTTAATAAGATTATTTCAAAGAAGCTTTACTGCTATAAAATTGCCAATAAAATACTCACAAGGCTTTAACCCACATCCTAAGTTTTCAATTGCCGCTCCATTATCTTTAGGCATAGAGAGTGAATGTGAATATATGGATATAGAGATTACTGAGTATGTAAAAGTAGATGATTTCTTAGAGAGTATTAATAAAGTATTACCTGATGACATCCAAATAACTAATGCCCTTTGTTTAGAGAAAGAAACTAGCATTTCAGCAATTTTAACATGGGCATTTTATGAAATTAAATTTGAATTAAATTCAAAAGAAGAGCCAAAGTCATTATCTAGTAGGATTGATGAGTGGTTAGGAAGTAGTGAGATAATATTAACTAGATTAAAGAAAAAGGGAAAGAAAAAGGTAGCTACAGATATTAATATACTTCCACTTATTGGTAATGTCATTGTAAAAGGTTGTGATGAAAACAATTATATTGTAATCAATACATTACTGAAAACTGGTCAAAATGGAAATATAAAACCAGTCCAACTAATGGAAGCTATGAGTAGAGATTTAGACTTGAATTTAGACCTTGATTCATTACTCATAAAAAGATTAGCTTTATATGCGGAAGAAGGGAAAAATATTTATAGCCCGCTTTAACGGAGGGATTCTAATGAACTATATATTTATCGATTTCAATGATGAAAAAACCAGGGTAGGAATAGTAGAAGAAGGCAGGTTAGCAGAATTTTATTCTGAGGAAAACAGTAAGGAAGCATTGTATGGCAATGTATATAGAGGCCGAGTAACCAATGTTTTGAAAGGTATGGATGCTGCTTTTATAGACATTGGAGAAGAAAAGAACGCTTATTTACATTTAAAGGATGCATTGAATAAAGAACAATTATATTCAAAAGAGACTTATAACTTAGAAGATGTAATTAAGGGTGGGGAAGAAATCATAGTACAAATAATTAAAGAGCCTCATGGTACAAAAGGAGCCAAAGTTACGACCCATATAAGCTTGCCTGGTAGATATATAGTATTAACTCCTTATTCAAACAAAATCAATGTGTCTAAAAAAATAGTAAATAATGAGGAAATTAATAGATTAAGAAGAATAGGAAAAGAAATAAGAAAGAATAGTATTGGAATTATCTTTAGAACCGCTTCAAGGGATGTAGAAAGAAGTATTTTGGAAGAAGAGTATAAGTCGTTAATGGACTTATATTTAAAAATAGAAGGGCAAAGAAATTTCTTGCCAACACCTAAACTATTATATAAAGACTTAGATTTAGTATATCAAATAGTAAGAGATAAATTTAATGATAAAGATACAAAAATAATAGTAAATAATAAAGAAATATATAAAAATCTATTATTACTAGATGAATTCTTTTCCAATAAATTGGCACAAAGAGTTGAATTAGACTTAGATTTTTCTGTCGACAATAATATGAGTATTCAAATGGATATTAAAGAGGCTCTGGATAGGAAAGTGTCTCTAAAAAGTGGGGGATATATTGTAATAGATGAAACAGAAGCATTAACAGCTATAGATGTTAATACAGGAAAATATGTAGGAGCTTTTTCCCTAGAAGATACAGTTCTAAGAACGAATTTAGAGGCAGCTGAAGAGATTTCTAGGCAAATTAGGCTAAGAGATATAGGAGGCATTATTATAATTGATTTTATTGATATGAGAGATAAAGAGCATATTTCTAATGTATTATCAAAATTATCAAAAGCTTTTATCAAGGATAGAAACAAGCCAACTATAGTAGATTTAACAAAACTTTGTTTGGTAGAGATAACTAGAAAGAAAACAAAGCCTACATTAGATTCACAAGTTACCACAATATGTCCAACATGTAATGGCTTAGGAAGGGTACGGACTAATAAGTGTTGACATTTTCTCAGAAATTTGGTAAACTATCTTATTGTAGAGCCGCACAATGTGGGTATTAAAGCATAGTCACCTGACATTGGCGAGACTAGGTTAGAGGAGGTGCGATAATGTACGCAGTAATAGAAACTGGTGGTAAACAATACAGAGTACAAGAAGGAGATATTGTTTTTGTTGAAAAACTAGATGTCGCAGAAGGTGAAACTGTAAATTTTGATAAAGTTCTTTTACTTTCGAATGAAGGAAATCTAAATGCTGGAAAACCTTATGTAGAAGGTGCAAGTGTTGAAGGCACTGTTTTAGAACAAGGTAAAGCAAAAAAAATAATTGTATTCAAATATAAATCTAAGAAGAATTATAGAAAGAAAAAAGGTCATCGTCAACCATTTACAAAAATAAAAATTGATAAGATCGTGGGTTAGTGATGATTTATGTACAAATTATTAAGGATTCTAAAGGTTTTATAAAACAGTTTACCATAAAAGGTCATGCAAATTATGGTGAATATGGTGAAGATATAGTTTGTGCTGCAGTATCAATACTAGGGCATACTGCTTTAAGATCATTAGTAGATGTTTGCAACCTAGATGAGGATGAAATTTCTTATTCAGTAGATGAAGAATTAGGTTACTTAGATGTAAAGATATTGATTGATCTTAATGATGTAAGAAACGAGAGCGTTCAGATTATTTTTAAATCATTTATAACTGGAATTAAATCCTTGATAGATAATTATTCTGAAAATATTGCACTAGAATATAGGGGAGGTGTAATAAATGCTTAAATTGAATTTGCAACTATTTGCTTCTAAAAAAGGAGTAGGTAGTTCAAGAAACGGTAGAGATAGTGAAGCTAAGAGATTAGGAACAAAGAGAAGTGATGGACAATTTGTTCTAGCAGGTAATATATTAGTAAGGCAAAGGGGTACAAAGATTCACCCTGGTAACAATGTAGGTAGAGGTGGAGATGATACTCTATTTGCTACTGTTGATGGCGTTGTAAAATTTGAAAGAAAAGGCAGAGATAGAAAACAAGTAAGTGTTTATCCTGTTGAAGAATTAGCATAATTTATAAAGCTTACCTTCTGGTAAGCTTTAATTTTTTCTTTTATCGTTTAAAATGTTTGTATTTGAAGAAACTAATTGACATAGATAAAAAAGCAAGTATAATTATTTCAAATAGATTTAACTTAGAATAAGGATGATGAGTATGTTCATAGATATTGCCAATATTAAAGTTAAGGCTGGCAAAGGTGGAGATGGGGTAGTTGCTTGGAGGAGAGAGAAATTTGAACCGTCAGGAGGCCCTTATGGTGGTGATGGCGGTGATGGTGGTTCCATAATACTTCAGGTAGATGAAGGGATTAGAACTTTGATGGATTTCCGTTATAAACGTGTATATAAAGGTGAAAACGGTGAAAATGGTAGGACCAAAAAGCAATATGGGAAAAATGGCCAAGATGTCATTTTAAAAGTCCCAGTTGGAACCTTAGTTAAAGATGAGAAAACCGGAAAAGTAATTGTAGATTTAAAGGAAAAAAATCAAAGTTTTGTAATTGCAAAAGGTGGGAAAGGTGGAAGAGGTAATGCTAGATTTGCAACCTCTACTAGGCAAGCACCAAGATTTGCTGAAGCAGGTAGTAAAGGACAGGAAAGAGATATAGTATTGGAACTAAAACTATTAGCTGATGTTGGCCTAATAGGATTCCCCAATGTTGGGAAATCAACAATTTTATCAATATTATCAGCTGCAAAACCTAAGATTGCTAATTATCACTTTACCACTTTAAAACCAAATCTGGGAGTAGTTAGGGTTGATGAGGCCAAAAGTTTTGTAATTGCAGATATTCCAGGCTTAATAGAAGGGGCATCAGAGGGAGCTGGACTTGGCCATGACTTCTTAAAGCACATTGAACGAACTAGAGTTTTAGTACATGTAATAGATGCAGCCGGAAGTGAAGGAAGAGATCCTGTTGAGGATTTCTATAGTGTTAATGATGAATTGAATCAGTATAATGATAAATTAAGTGAAAAGCCCCAAATTATTGTAGCTAACAAAATGGATTTACCAAATGCTGAAGAAGGACTTAATAAGCTTAGAAATGAATTTGAACCTAAAAGGTACAAGATATATCCAATATCTGCTGCTACAAGTAAGGGTATAGATGATTTAAAATATGCAATGTGGGAACTAATAGAAGGCACTGATGTACCTTATGAAACATTTGATGAAGAATATATTGAATCGGAATCACAAGAGGAAGAGACTATAATTGTTAAGTATGAAAGTGGAAAGTATATGGTTGAAGGTGCCTATATTGAAAGACTCTTGTACTCAACTTATTTTGATGATGTAGATTCATTAAGGTATTTTCAAGAAGTCTTAAGAAAAAAAGGAGTAGTAGAAGAATTAGAAAGACTTGGTATTAAAGAAGGAGAAACTGTTTATATTTGTGATAATGAATTTGAATTCTTTTTTTAATTGAAGTATGACTGGGAGTGATATATTGTTATCTGGGAAACAAAGAAGTTATTTAAAAGGGATTGCTAATAATATAGATCCGCTATTCCAATTAGGGAAAAGTGGGTTAACAGAAAATTTTATTAAACAGATTGATGATGCATTAGAAACTAGGGAAATAATTAAAGTTAATGTATTAAAAAATTGTGATTTAAATCCTACAGAAGTTGCGAGTTATTTAGCAGAAGAGTTAACTGCTGAATTTGTCCAAAGTATAGGAAGAAAGTTTGTAATATATAGGGAATCAAAAGAGAATAAAAAAATTCAATTGCCAGAATAATACATGACATCAGAACGATTAGTTCTGATGTTTAGTTTAGGAGGAGATCTTGTGAAAATTGGTTTGTTAGGTGGGACATTTAATCCTATTCATATGGGTCATCTTATTATAAGTGAACATATTCGACAAGTGTTTCCATTGGATAAGGTGATTTTTATTCCATCCAGCGATCCTCCTCATAAGGATCAAGAAAATCTAATACCAGCATATAATAGATATGAGATGACAAGATTAGCAATACAATCTAATCCATGTTTTGAAATTTCAGATATAGAATTAAAGAGAGAGGGCAAAAGCTACACTTTTGATACTATACATGCTATCAAAAATGAGATGCCTCTTGACGAGCTTTATTTTATTATTGGTGCTGATATTTTATATGAATTAAACACTTGGAAAGATATTAGTGGGATTTTTAAGAAGATTAAGTTTATTTTGGTTGGACGAAATAGAATAGAAGATCATAAAATAATTAAAAAAATCGAAGAGTACAATAAGGGATATAATTCAAGTATTTACTATATTAAGGGACCGCATATTGAAATTTCTTCAACCTTGATTAGAGAACTTGTTAAAGAAGGAAAGTCTATTAAATATTTGGTTCCTAAAGAGGTAGAAGGTTATATTATTGAAAATAATCTATATACAATGGGGGATTATATTGGATAACTTATTAGAACTTTTGGTGGAAAGAATAGGGGAAAAAAGAGCTGAACATTCAATAAGAGTTATGGATACTGCTGTAAAATTAGCTAGTCATTATAGCAGTGATATTAATAAAGCAAGAATAGCTGGGGCTCTTCATGATTGTGCTAAGTATAGGGATAAGTCATATTTATTGAAAAGAGCAAGTGATTTTGGTATAATACTAGATAAAACAATGATAATAAATTATCAACTTATACACGGTCCCCTAGGAGCTAAAGTTGCTGAAGATGAATTTGGAATTGAAGATGAAGAAATACTTGATGCTATTAGATATCACACCACTGGCAGAGAAAATATGAGTCTTCTTGACAAGATTGTATATATGGCTGATTATATTGAACCAAGTAGAAATTTCAGTGGAGTTGAACTAGCAAGGCAACTTGCTTTTAAAGATTTAGATGAGAGCCTAATATATGCTATGAATAATACTATTTTAGATTTAATTAAAACTAATAAACTTATACACCTTGATACTATAAAAGCAAGAAATTATCTTGTTTCCAAAAAGCTCTATTCTTCTTTAAATCTATGAATCAACTAGAGGATTAAATAGTACAATTAAAATATAGAATAATTGGGTAGTGAATGAATATAAACTAAAATGGAAAAAAGGAGAGGATAATTTAATGGATAATATTGATAATCAATTATCAATAATTAAACAGGCGATAGAAGATAAAAAAGGTTCGGATTTAGAAGTATTGAATATTTCTGAAATGACAACCATAGCGGACTACTTTATTATAGTAAGCGGAAACTCGTCTATTCAAGTTACTTCAATAGCCGATGAAATAGAAAACAAAATGTTTTTAGCTGGTTATGATAAGGTACATAAGGAAGGTTATGAAAGTGCAAGATGGATTTTGTTGGATTATGGTGATATAATAGTACATATATTTCATAAGGAAGAGAGAGAATTCTACAATTTAGAGAGATTGTGGTCTCAATATGAAAGAAAAACAGAATAGGGAGGAAAAAATGAGTTTAGAATTAATTGTAACAGAAAAAGCACCTGCAGCAATAGGGCCATATTCACAAGGAGTAAAGGGAAGCAATATAATATTTACATCAGGGCAGCTTCCAATAGATCCAGAAAATGGTGAACTTGTTATGGAAATTAAGAAAGCTACTAAGCAAAGCTTAGAAAATGTAAAGGCAGTTTTAGAGAAAGCAGGAGCGACTCTAGATGATGTAGCTAAAGTTACAATTTTCATATCTAATATGGATGATTTTGGAGCTGTAAATGAAGTTTATGGAGAGTTCTTTAACAGCCATAAACCTGCTAGAAGTTGTGTAGAAGTGGCAAGGCTTCCAAAGGACGCAGTTGTTGAAATTGAAGCAATTGCAATAAAATAATAAGAAAAAAATAGACCTGAGATTAATTCAGGTCTATTTCATTTAATGTGGAAGATAATAAGATTTTCTTTTACTTCTCCTCTTACTGCGTTTTTGAAGTACAATAATTCTTAAAATAAGAATGACAGCAAAAACTATTATATACCATTTACTTAAAATTTTGTTTGAGGTCTTGGTCATAGGATCTAGTTCTACATCCATAGTGGATATGATTTCTACATTACCAATTGCTTTTCCATCTAGGTAATAAACTAGACTACCTAAAACATCACCCTTACTAATAGGAGCTATTAAGCTTTCCCTAAGATTTAATTCAGTATCAATCATATCTGTACTTCCATTTAAGAGAGGATAGACAAAGTCATCTTTCAAAATACCTGCTACATAATTTTGAAGTCCGTCCTTAATCTCTATATTCTCAATAAATTCATTTTTAAAACCGATAGTAATATTATCATAGTTGTTAAAACCATAATTCAATAATTTATGGGTATCAGAATACACTCCATGTACACTTGATTTAAGAACAACAGCAATAAGCCTTTGTCCATCTTTTTCTGCATAGGAAGTTAGACAAGACTGTGCAATACTTGTCGTACCAGTTTTAATACCAGAGGCTCCCTCGTACTTAGTTGAAACATATTTATCATCTACATAAATTTTTGTGTTGTTATTTAATAATTTATTTGTGTTATGAAAGTACCTTGATTCATTCTTTTTATTAGTTGGTGGAACTTCATATCTAACGGTATTAACAATTTTTCTAAATGTTTCATTTTGCATAGCGTAATGAGAAAACAAAGCAAGGTCATGAACAGTAGAATAATGGTTGTCATCATGAAGCCCATTTGGATTTACAAAATTAGTATTTGTTGCTCCTAGTTCTTTAGCCTTTTCATTCATTAAGCCAACAAAACCATCTATAGAGCCAGATATGTGTTTAGCTATTGATAGTGCAGCATCGTTTGCAGATTGGATTAATAGAGCGTTTAACATTTGCTCTAAGGTAAGATTTTCACCAGGTTCTAAGGCAATGTGGCTTCCATCTGTTAAATCTATTACTTCTTGATCAACTGTCACTATATCATTTAGATTACCTAGCTCTAGAGCTAAAATTGCTGTGACAATTTTAGTAGTGCTGGCAGGATACAGTTTAGTATTTGTATTTTTTTCATATAGAATTTCTTTAGTATCGAAATCCATAAGTATAGCCGCTTCTCCTTCTATAGATAAAGTGTCGGCAAAAGCGATTGTATAAGTAAAAAATAAAGCGAAAACTAATAAGAACAAGATTTTCTTCAAAATATCACAGCCTTCTTAATAATGTTATGTAGATTATACCAGAAAAAACATAAGATTCAAATATAATAAATATTTTTACAAAAAAGGAGGACTTTCAACAAAAAAGTAGAATTAATAACTATAATATATTTGAGGAGGTTTTATATGGATTCCTTTACAAAAAAAGAACAAATGGTTATACTTATATTAGTTTTAGGTGTTATCTTATCATTAGGATTTAAATTTATAGAGAAGTATGACCCTAAACCTGAAGATAAGATAAACACAAGCGAAGAAAATCAGTTATTAGACGATTTTGAGAGAACAGTTGATAGCATTGATGAAAACTTAGGAAATGTAGTTATAGATTCGAAAATAATGGTACATATTAGTGGACAAGTATATGATCCTGGGATTTATGAAATGACAAATGGAGATAGAGTCAATGATGTTGTTAATTTAGCAGGTGGCTTAACAAAAAATGCCGATCTTGATAGAATCAATCTAGCTAAAAAAATATCTGACGAGGAAAAAATATATATACCAAAAATTGGGGAAGATATTAATAAAGATATAGAATCTCAAGCAATAAATTATAGTTCTACAACACTTGGTAATTTATCTAGCAACAATAATGATGGAAAAATAAATATAAATATGTGTTCAAAATCTGAATTGACATCATTACCTGGTATTGGAGATGTTATTGCTGATAGAATTATTGAATATAGAACTTCTAATAAGTTCAAGAATATAGAAGAAATAATGAATGTATCAGGTATAGGGGACAAAAAATACGAAGGTATAAAGGAACTAATAAAGGTGAACTAATAGGAGGTGTTTGCTATGGCAAAAAGATTAACAGAGTTGACGAGGAGTTCAGGGTGAGCTGCTAAAATCGGTCCCGATATTTTGGCACAGGTCTTGTGCCATTTACCAAAAATGAATGATGAAAATCTATTAGTTGGATTTGAAACGTCAGATGATGCAGCAGTGTATAAGATTAATGACAATATAGCATTAATTCAAACTTTAGATTTTTTTACACCTGTTGTTGATGATCCATATACATTTGGTCAAATAGCTGCAGCAAATTCTCTTAGTGATATATACGCAATGGGGGGAGACCCTAAACTAGCAATGAATATTGTATGTTTTCCAGACTGTTTAGATCCCAAAGTTTTAGGTGAAATCCTTAGAGGGGGATCTGATAAGGTAATTGAAGCCGGTGCAGTCTTAGTAGGTGGTCATACAGTTTCTGATGATGAACCTAAATATGGTTTATCTGTTTCTGGATTTGTACATCCAAATAGAGTATTGACTAACAGCAGCGCACAGGTTGGGGATATGCTGGTACTAACTAAACCTATTGGCTTAGGAGTTATTAATACTGCTATTAAGGCTAGTCTTGCAGAAAAAGAAGTATATGATGAGGCAGTAAAGGTAATGACTACTCTAAACAAGTTTGGGAAAGATGCTATTGATGTATCTGGTGGAGTCAGTAGTCTTACAGACATAACAGGATTTGGTTTACTAGGTCATGCATTAGAAATGGCTGAAGGAAGCTCTGTTACAATCAGACTAAAATCGGAACAAGTACCAATTATCAAAGGTGCAGTTGAATTTGCAAATATGGGATTAGTACCTGCAGGAGCATATTCTAATAAAAACCATGTAGGTAATAAGATTAAGTTTGACGAAGAAATTCCTCAAAGTAGTATAGATTTATTTTTTGACCCACAAACATCTGGTGGTCTATTAATATCTATAAAAAAAGAAAATGTAAGTCTACTATTAAATGAGTTAGAAAAATCTCCAACCAAGTATGCTATAATTGGAGAGGTTGTTGAAAAAGGAGAATTTCCCTTAATAGTGGAATAAAAAAGGATGGAAGACTATGTTAGAAAAAAATCTATTTACATTAATACCAAAAGTAGATGATTTACTAGGTAAAGAAAACATAATAAATTTATTAAATACAATGCCGAGAAATATGGTACTAGATTCAATAAGGGAAGAAACTGAATTAATAAGAGAAAAAATTAAAAACAAGATTCAAGAAGATGAGATTATAGGAGACATTCAAAGAATAGAAACAAATATAATTAAGAATGCAGAGCTTAAAAGCTCATATAAATTAAAAAGAGTGGTAAATGCAACAGGGGTAGTTGTTCATACTAATCTAGGTAGATCTGTAATCAATGAAAAGATTATGGAAAACATAAATGAAGTAGTTACTCATTATTCAAATCTTGAGTATGATTTAACAAAAGGCATTAGAGGGTCTAGATATAGTCATTTGGAAGAAATAATCACAAAATGCACTGGTGCAGAAGCCGCAATGATAGTAAACAATAATGCAGCGGCAGTCTTATTAGTATTGAATACAATTGCTAAAGATAGAGAAGTAATTGTATCAAGGGGAGAACTTATAGAAATTGGTGGTTCTTTTAGAGTTCCTGATGTTATGACACAAAGTGGCGCTTGTTTAGTAGAGGTTGGAACTACAAATAAGACCCACTTGTTTGATTATGAAAATGCTGTAAATGAGTCTACAGCCGCTTTATTAAAAGTCCATACTTCTAATTACAGAATTTTAGGTTTTACATCTTCTGTAAGTGCTAATGAACTAGTAGAATTAAAGCAAAAATATAATGTACCCATTATAGAAGACTTAGGTAGTGGTGTATTATTAGATTTATCAAAATATGGATTAGAATATGAACCTACAGTACAGGACTCTATAAAAAATGGAGTTGATATAGTAACTTTTAGTGGCGATAAATTATTAGGTGGGCCTCAAGCAGGAATTATTGTAGGTAAAAGAGAGTATATAGAATCTATGAAGAAAAACCCTCTTACTAGAGCTTTTAGAGTAGATAAGTTTACTATTGCAGCCTTGGAAGGAACACTTAAATATTATTTAGATGAAGATTCTGCTGTTAGAGAAATACCTACAATTCGAATGCTAACTGACAGTTTAGATTTACTTGAAAACAAGGCTTTGAAATTAAAGAGTTATATTGATAATATAGATATAGATTATTTTGATTCTACAATAGAAGATGATTATTCGGAAGTTGGAGGTGGTTCTTTACCTTTAGAGAAGATTCCAACTAAATGTTTAGTTTTATCTTTATATGATAAAAGTGTTCAAAGGTTTGAAGAGTATTTAAGAGAATTTTCTATCCCAATTATTGCAAGGCTTTATAAGGATAGAGTATATTTTGACTTAAGAACCATTGAAGAAGATGAATTATCTATTGTAGTGGAGGGAATTAAGTTTGCTTTAGAAGAACTTAAGGAGTGTAATTTATGAAGCATTTTATTATAGGCACTGCTGGTCATATAGACCATGGGAAAACAACTCTAATTAGAGCGCTGACTGGAAGAAATACAGATAGATTAAAAGAAGAACAAAATAGGGGAATCTCTATAGAACTAGGGTTTACATATTTTGATCTACCAAGTGGAAAGAGAGCTGGTATTATAGATGTTCCAGGACATGAAAAATTTATCAAAAACATGTTAGCTGGCGTAATAGGGATAGATATTGTCCTATTAGTAGTTGCGGCAGATGAAGGAATAATGCCTCAAACTGCTGAACATCTTGCTATTTTAGATTTGTTAGGAATTAATAAAGGTATAATAGTAATAACAAAAACAGATTTAGTTGAAGATGAATGGATAGAATTAATAGAAGAAGATATTTATGAAGAAGTTGAAAGCACTTTTTTAGAAGGAAGTCCTATAGTGAGGGTATCATCAACTCATAAGTCTGGCATAGATGAATTAATAAAACTTATAGATGAGTTTTCTGATATAATTGAAGAACGAGACACTAAAGATATGCCTAGGCTACCTGTTGATAGAGCATTTAGCATTTCTGGATTTGGAACTGTAGTAACTGGAACTTTATTATCAGGACGTCTTAATCTTGGTGACGAGGTACAAATTTTCCCTGGAAACACTACTAGCCGTATACGATCATTGCAAGTACATGATGAAGATGCTGAAGTAGCTTATGGCGGGCAAAGAGTAGCTATTAATTTGGCTGGGGTTAAAAGGAAAGAAGTGGAAAGAGGCTCTATCATTGCTCCTATTAACTCTATGAAGAGTTCAATGATGGTAGATGTAAAAGTAAAAGTATTGAAATCTGCAGATAGAAGCATTGAAAATAGGACAAGATTACATCTTTATATAGGTACTAGAGAAGTCTTATGTAGAATAGTGCTACTAGATAAAGATCAGGTTAACCCTGGGGAGGAAGCATATGCACAACTAAGACTTGAAGAAGAGATAGTATCAAAAAGAGGAGACAAATTCATTTTAAGATTTTATTCGCCTATGTTTACAATTGGTGGTGGGGAAATTTTAGAAGCAAATGCTATTAAAAAGAAAAGATTTGATGAAAAAGCTATAGGGGAGCTAAAGATCAAGGAATCAGGAGATTCTAAAGATATTTTAGAAAAAATTATTTACTCTAAATCTAAAGATTTCCTGTCTATTAAAGAGTTGTCTCAGGATACTTCAATGTTAGAAGAAACAATTCTGAGTGATATTGATGAATTAATAAAAGAAGATAAAATTATTACTTTTACATCAGCTAAAGACATTTATACAATACATTATAAATATTTCGATGTTTTACACGAAAAAATAATTAATGAGATAAAGTCATATCATAAAAAATATCCTCTTAGAATTGGAATGCCTAAAGAAGAAATTAGAAGCAAAATACTAGGGAAAGCAAAACAAAAGATTGCAGATCAAATTTTAGAAAAAATATTTGCTATAGGCAATGTTGTACAAGTTAAAGAGTTTGTTAGTTTAAGTGATTTTAAGATTAAATATTCGAAAGAACAAATTATAATTAAAGATTTTATATTAGACAAGCTTAAAGTAAATGAGTTCTTACCGCCTCGAAATGGAGATATTGCATCAGAATTGAAGCTAAATCTCGATCAAGTAGAAGAAGTGTTAAATTCTTTAATAAATGAGGGTGTAGTGATTAGAATAAATGAAGATGTTTATATACTAAGTAGTAGTTATTATAAGGCCTTAGAGTTACTAAAAGAATTTGTTAATATCAATGGAAGCATAAGTCTAGGGGAGTTTAGAGATATATTAGGAACTAATAGAAAGGTTGCTTTAGGTCTATTAGAATATTATGACCAAATGAAAATTACTAACAGGGATGGAGAAAAAAGGACTTTAATTAAATAGCTTTTGGGGTGATTTAATGAGCGGTAAGATACTAATAATAGATATTGATAAAACCTTTGTTAAAGGGTTAAAATATAGCTTAGAACAGGATGACTATATCATAGATACATGTAATTCTGGGAAAGATGCTATTGGTAAAATTGAAAATAACACATATGAATTAGTATTACTAGAATTAGAAATGCCTGATATGAATGGACTAACAATATGTCAAAACATTCGGAACATTTCATCTGTCCCAATAATTTTCCTTACTGAGGTTAAAGAAGAAATAAAGATAATACTAGCCTTAGAATATGGTGCGGATGATTATCTAATCAAACCATTTAATATTTTAGAATTGAAGGCTCGAATGAAGGCAATATTGAGAAGAGTAAATAATCATGGTGAGAAGGATAAAAAGCACACTATAGAAACTAAAGATTTTATAATTAATACCATAGGTAGAAAAGTCATACTAGAAGATAAAAATGTCAATCTCACGGGAAAAGAGTTTGATTTGCTATATGTGTTAGCTT
This sequence comes from Tissierellia bacterium, assembly GCA_012520755.1. Classification (GTDB taxonomy): domain Bacteria; phylum Bacillota; class Clostridia; order Tissierellales; family Tissierellaceae; genus UBA3583. The sequence goes on along the minus strand of JAAYNS010000080.1, from coordinate 1,010 downwards.
CAAATCCAAGTAAAGTATTTACTAGACAAGAATTATTAGAAAAAGTATGGGGATATGCATATTATGGTGATTTAAGAACTGTAGATGTTCATATTAGAAGAATTAGAGAGAAGATAGAAAGAAATCCTAAAGAATCAGAATATATCATTACAAAATGGGGAGTAGGATATTATTTTAATAATACTAGATAATACTGATTTATAGATTAATTATAATACACATATTTTCTTTTATTATATCTTTAAGAATCTAGATAAGTCTATAATGAAATATTTGACATCAAATAAAAACATGTTATAATGAACTAGTGTCAATTATATCTATAATTAATGGGAGTAGATGAGTGCTGGTGTGCTCTCCGGTCTTCAAAACCGGCACGAGGCGTTAGTAGCGTCTTGGGTGGGTTCAATTCCCACATATTCCCGCCAAATATATAGAGAAAAATATTTTTTAATAAGTACTTGACATTACATATTATTAAATATATAATGAACTTTAATTACAAAATGCAATGAAGAAAAATAGTAATTAGTAATTATCTTTAAGAGAGCAAATGTCAGGTGAGAATTTGTAGATAAGCTAATGAATCCATTTCTGAGCTTCTTACGAAAGAAGTAAGACGTAAGCCTTGCGATAAAGGTATCAAGTGAGCAGATGTATTGTGTCTGTTAATTTGGGTGGCAACGCGGAAGTTAATCTCTCGTCCCTTATTTAGGTGACTTGAGATTTTTTTATTATATTTGACAATGAAGAAAAATAGTAATTAGTAATTATCTTTAAGAGAGCAAATGTCAGGTGAGAATTTGTAGATAAGCTAATGAATCCATTTCTGAGTATCTTACGAAAGAAGTAAGACGTAAGCCTTGCGATATAGGCATCAAGTGAACAGATGTATTATGTCTGTTAATTTGGGTGGCAACGCGTGAGTAAAGCTCTCGTCCCTTATATTTAAGGGATGAGAGCTTTTTGTATTAGGAAAAAGCAAATATATTTTGTATTAGACAGAAATT
>JAAYNS010000079.1 GCA_012520755.1 Tissierellia bacterium | reverse complement strand
CGTAAATAGTCTGGCTAATGGCCTTACCTTCCACTTTTTGTGCTAAATCGTCACCATCTATCTCCTCAATCTTTTTAGAAAGCAAGCCTCTGCTGTTATATTGATAACGTGTTGTCTTGGTCTTTTTCCACACAGTGCCTTTGTATAGGGATGCCCCCACAAGGATAAGGTATTTTATTTTTTCATCCAAAGAATTTTCTTTACTTTTTAGAAAAACAAAATATAAAAAGCTCTGCAATGCTGGATAAAAAAGAAGATCAGCTTATAAGAATCACATCTTTTTATCCAGCAAAACAGCTTTTTATACTTTGTTTTTGCTTCGAAGAAAAAGAAAATCTTTTCAAAGAGAAAAATCAAATATCTTATCCTTGTGGGAATGTCCCTATACAAAGGCACTGTGTGGAAATATTTCACTAAATTCTTTGTATAAATATGGTATTACGTTTTATAAAAGTATAATATTTACATTTTAGCTATACTGTTATTTTTAGTAATTATACCTTAAAACGGAAGTTAATCCGAATTATCCATTGGGAATAATTGTATATTTTCTGTTTTTATTCAAATTCTGTTCTAGAAGTCCTTTAAAGCAATGTTAAATCTTCTACTTTTGCCATTTCTGCTAAAAGCTGTGTGTAATTTAACAAATCATTTTGCAATTCTTCAAGTTCATTCCTAAATTCTGAGCATTTACCATCATCCTCAAATGCCCCTTTCAAGCTTAATCTATGCCACTTGGCAGTAAAAGGTCTAATTATCTGATTTAACACAATTACAGCTAATCGTGTAAATTCATTACACTTTCTTCCTTTGTCCTTTAAAATATTTCTTGTAATATCAAATAAAGAATAAATACTATTGAGTGCAGTCTTTTCATCGCCTTCTTCAGGCAATAATCGCTGTGTAGTAATCCTAGTAATCAACTCTACATACATTTGCCATGCACATATTTCATCATCTGGGTTTGGTTGAAACTCAAATTCCGCAAACTTCAAATTTAACTTAATTTTATTTAATCCCCAATTTTCAAATAAATCCTTCCATTTCATAATTTCACCTCGCTAACTTTGTTTAAAAAGAGGAATTGGAAATATTGGCTTATTATTTTTAAATCTCTGCTCAGTATTATTAATTAAATAGGTTTTTGTACGGTTATTATAAGCATGTTCTATATATTCAGTAAGTTTAGACTTCTTTCGCTCTATAGATAATTTCATTAAAGATGAATTAGGCATCAAACGCCACATAGGAGGAGGAGCAATATCTGCCCAATTCAAAAGTATAGCATATCCTACTTGATACCCATTCTTAACGTTATAATTGGCTTCTAATCTTGGGGGTAACTTAGTATATTCTGGTAACAAAATTCCTAATAGCCCATTTACAGTCCTTCCGGAATAAGGTCTTAAAGAAGAGAAAATCTCCCAATCAACCCATTTTCTTGACCATGTGTTTCTTCCAATAAGTACAACTGTGACTGTCGATTCTTTCAAATGTTTTTGCCTTATTTGACTCATTATATAATCGTTGTCATAACTATCAATTTCATCTGGTAATGACCTATCTAGGAATGTGTCATTCCAACCATAGAACGTCCTAAACTCATTAGCATATTTTTGGTCTTGAGCATGGTGGTAACTGACAAATACCTTTCTTCTTGGAGAATGTTTTTGTGTATTAGATAATAACATATTATTAATCATAATCCTTAAATTCCTCATCTCTCGTTATTCAAATTCCAAGATTTTTCTTTTAACAGTATATCATGGAATCACAAGCAAATCAAACTTATGTTCTGGTTTTGTGATTATATTACCACAGAGAAAAAGAATTCAATGTTTAAGGTTCAGTAATAAAAGACATAGCACTTTTAAGTCCCCAATTTTCAAAAAGGTCTTGCCACTTCAATGAAATCAACTCTTTATTTTTGCCAGTCTAAATAATTATCTAGTGGGTGATTTTTAGCAGAATTTGATAGTATATTTACTGATTCAGTTAGTTTGTATACACGCTCAATAGATTCTAAATATTCATTTAAGCTTTTTGTACCCATAAGAACATTTTCTATTTTTAAAAAAGAAGGAACATCATCAACGTTTTTCAATTTTAAACTGGCTATATTTTTGGAATTGCTTTTAGCAACTCCAATTTCATATGGAACCCACCACGAAGTATATGTCTTATCTGACACTAAACATAATAAATGGGTACTTTTTTTCAAACCTTCTTCTATACATTCCACTATTTTACGGTCATCTTCCCTTTTTACTGCATCTTGCAAACCACCATCATTACAGTCAAGGTAAATATCTATATTTGCATAATCCATAATGTAATTACCTACTTTTTTTGCTGCATCTAAATCACTTGACTTATGTGAAATAAATATACAAGCAGGCTTGCTGTTATACACTGATGCAAATTCCAATATGCTTTTTTTCAAATATTGTCTCTCTGCTCTGTTTATAGCCATTAATTATCACTCCTAGTAAGTTATAAGTTATAGACTACCTCTCAAATTTTTCAAAGCTAATTTACTTTAATTCAAGAATATATTACCATAATGTAAAATTGTTAGCAATAAAATCTAGAAAAGCTTCATCATCAGAAAGAATAATATCATCATCTTTCATTTTTAAAAATACTGCTATCTTGTATCAATCTATTGTTCTACTGTCATATTTATAATTTCTCTGTATACGCTGTAAGCACAAGAAAGGTCACATCAGTTTAAGCTGAGTGACCTTTGGAAATCTATTCTATTATATAGCAATCAAATCTTCATCAGAGTAACGTGTAGATTTTCTCTTTCCATTAATTGAAATATAGTATATTGGTGAATTGTTTTTTTGATGCCAATTTATTTCTTCTATTGTCCCTTCCTGCGTATTATCTTTTGCAAGCTTTACATTGCATCCAATCACAAAACGTGGTTTATTTACAGTTTTATACAAGTCAGGCTTTACCCTAAATTTGTATTTGTCATATTGTAGGACTAAATATTCGCCAACTTCATCAATACAGTTAAACACTTTCCCATATGGTAGCAGCTTCTTAAAGCTCTCCAAATCATCTGGAAATATAAGATTTTCACCATCTTCTATAAACCAAGGATAGAGTCCCCATGAATCCTTAAACTTATTCAAAATATCACAACCTTTCTATGGTAGTTTTAGTTTACTGTCCGTAAGGTACATATCCTTGGAAGCCCTTTGAAAATACATTAGATGGTAATTTACTAAACGCATCCTGTGCAGCATCCAAAGAACCCGCTCCTGGTTTAAAGTGACCACTTGCATTATCTACCTTAAATATCTTACCCCCACGAATTTCTACAATTCCTGCTGCTTGTACTTGAGGGTTAGAACCACCAACAAGTGTTGGATGTGGCATACGTTGACCAGCACGATTTCCAATAATGATATTTCCTTGTTTATCGACAACATACATGTATTGACCATTAAACTTTGAATTTCCTACATAATTAGACCCTTCCTTAATCAAGCTATTCATGTTTTGGGCAGTAGGATTCTTTATATAGGAACCATTTTTCAGTACTCCTGCTGCTTCATCAGCAACTTGCATTGCTGGGTCTACACTCCAAGTCTTTGTGCCACCAACTCCCGCACCAGACTTAGCTAAATCATCAATTACATCATCTATACTTCCACTTATTTTGTTAGGTAGTTTAAACCTCCTTTTTGGTTTCCTAAAACACGCTTAAATAAACCAGTAAAGTCATCTCCGAATTTAGAAACCTTTTGAGTAAATGTACGTGTACTTTTTGATTTAGATACTAAAGCTTCTTCTCCGCATCCCCAGTAGTGAATGTTTCTGGGGTAATCGTATGTGTTCTAGTTTCGAAAGTTTCGAAAATCTGTGACTTTTACAACTTTTAAGACTCAAATTTTTAAACCCTAACATATTGTAACATGTTATGGCTTTTGTAATAAGACGCTTTTTATTTGCCGGTTACAATTTATCTAAATCACCCGAAAATATTAAATCTTCTCTACAAACCACGGATAAAGCCCCCATGTATTAATATACTAATTCAAAATATTCCAGCCTTTCTAAATAGCTTTTCTTTAACTACCATACAGCACATCCCCTTGGAAGTCCTTAGATAATACATTGGACGGTAATTTGCTAAACTCAGATTGGAATAAACCGGGATTGCCCCCGGCTTAGTTTAAGTTGTCATTTTAATTCATTTAGGTACCCTATTGCCAAACCTGCTACCTCTATTACATACCAATTTACAGCAATTAGAAAATCTGCATTTTTATTTGATACAAAATATTCCATCCCATATGACTTTTTCATTAAATCTCCGATTAATTTTGCATCATTTACTACAACAACTGTATTCCTATCACGTCCTTCTTGATCGAAAAAAATGTAAGCAGGTTCACTCTTTAAATATTTTGAGTATGAAAATTCATTTCCTTCCAAAGGAACTGTCAAAGTTTCCGTACCAATAGATAAATGTCCAGTAATTTTAAAAGGCATAAATATATCAATTACTTTTTTTATGTATTGTTTAGAATCATTCTCATCCAATATAAGTATTTCTATCCCCAAATTTCTACTAACTTGAGTTAGTTCACAAGTATTTGGTTTATTATTCATATAATCATCTCCTCGTTGCTGGAACACCATCAACAAAAATATGTCCTCTAGTTCTATTCGCACCTTTTCCGGGTGTTTGATAACCAATATGAGGTTGACTTGGGCCTTCACCCAAAGTTCCATTAGTTTTAACATTATTCCATTCAGGAATATCCATGTTTACACTTGCTCCGTTAGGTCCTTGCCATTCTACTGGAATACTTTTGCCATTTATATCTTTACCCCACTTTGTTACTTCGAATTGGTCTTTAGGTAAACCTGTTCGATTGAAAGCTTCATCAAGTGCATCATTATAAGTTTTTCCAGTTCTACGTAAATCTAAATCTTTGCCAGGATCGAACTTCCAATTATTCCCTGTTAAGTCTTTCCCATTACCAACTCCCGCATTATTGAAGTCAGTAACTATAGATTATTCCGTCTGCTTTTAACTCCCTGAAAAAACAAACAGTATACAAACCCTTTATCAAGGCTATTTTTAGAATCCTACCAGTATTTTACCATAAAAACAATACTACAATAAAGCTTTTTATCCTTGCTTTTCTTTTGCTCCTGCGGTTAATCTTCCCATAAGTATTGCTTTGTTCATGCCATCACCTTCTATCAATTTTATTAGGTTTTATTTTAACAAAAAATTGAAGGAATTAAAAGAGAAAAAAGAAAGGTCACATTAGTTAAACTGTGTGACCTTTGACCTTTTTATATTTGCTATTAATTACAAAATCTTTGATAGTGCCTTTCCATCAAACTTATTGCCCCATCCTTTATTTTCTTCTATAGAATACTTTAAGAATGGCTCAATATCTGGCAATTGTAATTTGTGTTCAGTCATAAAATTAATAAGTAAGCCTAATTCATCTAAACTCTTTTGACCATATTCAACAATTACACTATAAGCATGGCTAGTTCCAATATTATATATTGATGTCATTATAGAATCTATTTTTTCATCAATTCCTTGATATAGATTATACAAATATTTGAAGTTGTTTCTATCTAAATACTCAAAATCATGTTCTTCATATGTTTTAAACTCTAGCAAATGGTCAGGAATTATCTCAACTACTATGCTACTCCATTCGTCTAGGAACTCAATGCTTGTGAATTCCCATAAAAACTCTAAAACTATTTTCCAGTCATTAACATTGTAGTTTAAGGATAATAACGTATTTTCAAAACAGCTAATCCCATATGCAACCCTACCATTTAAAGAAATATTTTTAAAATCATCTTTGTTCATTGAATGTATTCCCCCTTATTTATTCCATCCACTTATTATATCAGCGACTCGCCCCAAAAATGTAGACGTACAATTCTCACATGCTATTTTGGACGTTCCAAAGGTATTGGAGGGTACTCTAAACTTATTTGTAGTCGCATCAATTGTATACATGTACAAGTCGTTTAAGTTAGCTTTGTTGTTTAATGCTTGATTGATTGCATCTACTTCTGCACAGTTACCAAGTTCGTACCTATTTAATGACTTCTGTGGTAATATATCAGATAATGTATTATTCAATGTATCTCCACTAAGTTTAACTCCTTTATTCATGCCGTAATAGTATTGTCCTGTTCTTGCATCGTATACAATTGTAGCCGTATTAAAATCAGTAATTTTACTCTTTGAAGGTGCTAAACTTTTTTGCATTCGTGACCACTCACTTACTGCACTATTTAATTCTGCTTCTGTAGGTAGTTTACCAACTCCCGCAT
>JAAYNS010000078.1 GCA_012520755.1 Tissierellia bacterium | reverse complement strand
CACTCCGAAATTTCTTTTAAATCAATAACTGCCCCAGTCTTTATAAGTCCTTTTCTAGCAAAGGTAATAACTTCTGTACCGCCGCCATAGTATATAGGAGCTTTTCCCTCTTGTGTCTTTTGCTCATATATTTCAATTGCATCTAAATATGTTTGTGGTCTATAGTATTCAAAATCATAGGCTATCATGGCTATCCTCCTTTTTAGCTTTCCAAAGATATTCAGGGGTTAAAGGTAGGCTTTTTAGTTGAACTCCTAAAGCCCTTGATAAAGCATTAATCATTGCACCTGGAATAGCAATTATCCCTTGTTCCCCAAGTCCTCTAGCACCATAAGGTCCATCCCCCTGTGGGGTTTCCACATATTCTACAAAATACTCTGGATCCTCACCATATCGCATGATTTTAAATGAGCGTAAATCATCATTCAATACCTGTCCTCTACTATTAAACATAAATGCTTCATTTGAAGCAAAGCTTATTCCCATTGCCATAGCACCGACAATTTGTCCTCTAGCTATCTTTGGATTTATGATCTTACCTACATCCATGGCACAAGCTGCCTTTAGTACCTTATAGCTAAAATCATTAAGATCAAGCTCTAGCTCAATCCCCTCTGCAGCTATAGTCCATTCAAGTGCAGGATGTCCTTGTCCAGTTTCTACGTCTATTCCTGTTAGTCTTCTAGAAATATATCTTCCTCTTCCAATAACTTGACCACCTATAGCATTTCCATTTTCATACATATAACCTAAAACTACATCTTTTAATGGAATCCCTATATGTTCTTCATTCCTAATAAATATACGATCTTCTTCAATTTCTAAATCCTCTGGTGGGCATCTTAAAACTTGAGAAGCTGTATCTTTTATTTGAGAAATTGCATCATCTGCTGCTTCTATAGTGGCCCTTCCTGCCATAAATAAGCCTCTACTTGCAGCTGTAGCCCAATCATGAGGGGAGACTTTAGTGTTGACTTCCTGTATAATATGGATTCTATCTATACTTGTTTTAAATTTTTCTGCTAGTATTTGTGCTAAGCCAGTTCTGGTTCCCTGTCCTATTTCCACAATTGAAATATGAAGATTCATGCTACCATCTTCATTAAATGTAATTATTGCACCTGCATCTGTAGTAGTTGGCATTGCAGGAGCTTTCCACAAACATGTAATGCTCTTAGCCCTTACCTTATTGTCACTTGTCTTTATGTAAATACCTTCATCCCAATCTAAGATCCTCTTAACTCTGTTGATACATTCTACTAAATCCCCAGTATTCTCATCCATAAGACTACCAGTTGGTGAAGTATCTCCATTTCTTATTGCATTAATAAGCCTAATTTCTGCAGGATCTAAAGATAATTTTTCTGCCATTATATCCAATGCTCTTTCTATGGCAAAAGCTAGCTCCATATGTCCAAACCCTCTAAATGCATTGGTAAAAGGATGATTTGTATATACACAAAGTGAATCACAGGATAAATTTTCAACCCTATATGGACCAGTACATGCAATTGCTGCTGCTCTACTTATGTTTACAGAATAGTCCGAGTATGCTCCAGCATCAAACATATAGTTAAGCTCCATTGCTTTGATTTCACCTTTAGCTGTACATCCCAGTTTAACCTTGCCTTTAAAACCAATTCTACCTGGTGAATTAGTTAAATCTTGTTCCCTTGTATTTACAAGTTTTACAGGTCTTCCACCAACTGCTTTAGACAGTAAATAAGCTAATGCTTCAAGCTGAATACCTGCCTTGCCACCAAATCCACCACCAATTGGAGGAGCTATTACAGTAATTTTGCCTGCTGGTATCTGGAAGAAATGACTCATAAGACCTTTTACTACAAATGGAGCTTGACTTGTAGTTGTAACAACCACCTGACCATCACTTTTAATCTCTGCAATAGCAGCTCTTGTTTCCATAGCTACATGGTCACCGGTTGGAAAATAAAACTCATCTTCAATTATCAAATCTGATGACTCAAAACCAGCTTTAAGATCCCCCTTTCTTATTTTCGTTCTATTAGCCACGTTAGTACCAGGTTCAGGGTGAATTGCAGAGATATGCTGATACTTTTCTAAATCTTCGTGAACTAAAAGAGAGTCTTCCTTTAGTGCATCATCTATTGATAATACTGGAGTTAATTGTTCATAGTTTATTTTTATTAAAGCAGTTGCCATCTGAGCCTCAACTTCACTATCAGCTATAACTGCGGCTACTGCCTCACCATAGTGCCTAACCTTGCCTCTAGCTAATGGATACTTATCCCCTAAGTATAAGCCCACTACAAATGGTAGTTCTTCTCCTGTAACAACAGCTCGGACCCCTGGAGCTTTCCTTGCTTCATCCACATCAATAGAAAGAATTTTTGCATGTGCATGAGGACTTGTCTTTAATGCAGCATGTAGCATTCCAGGAAAGTTTAGATCATTAACATATTTAATCTTACCTGTAACCTTGTCTTTACCTTCAATCCTTAAATGATTTTTTCCTATTACATTAAATTTCTCCACTTTATCACTCCCTTATGGTTCTTTAAATCATTTATACCTATTAAGAGTAATTGTAAACACCATAATTCTCTTCATTAATATATTATTAAATCTCATGAACAATTACTGAAAAAAAGAAAGCCATATATATTAATAGAGAGGAAAAAGTCTAGGGAAGACATATTATTTCGAATTATAGAGAGTTCACATTAAGAAACGGAAAATATTATGTAGAACAAAGAAAAGCTAAAGAACAATTTTATATAGATTTTATGGCATTATAAAAGCTCTAATGATTCAAATCATTAGAGCTT
>JAAYNS010000077.1 GCA_012520755.1 Tissierellia bacterium | reverse complement strand
GAATGAGCCATTGAATTCTTCAAGGCTGAAATCAAGCCGGTCATTAGATATGGCTTCCTTTTTAGGCTTAGATTTACCTTTTTAGCCTTTATAAATATCTTAATTTGAATTTGTATATGTTATGGTTTTAGAAAAACCATCATATCCTACAATTGTTTTGTTGAATATGTCTTTTACGCCATCTAAATATTCCTCAGGATTCTCCATGGCTGTACTAAAATGGGTTAAGAGGAGCTCTTTTACCATACCAGATTTAGCAAGGTCTGCTGCTTCTTTAAATGTCATATGCTTATTCAATATAGCCTTATCTATATCATTATTATCTCCATATGTACCTTCACAAACAAACAAATCACTATCATATATAAAGTCAATTATTCCTTTTAAAGGTCTTGTATCAGTAATAAAGCTAATCTTTATTCCTTTTCTCTCCTCTCCTAAAAACATATCAGGACCATAAGACTTCCCCTTGTAGTGTACAATTTCCCCATTTTGTAATAGTCCCCATAGGTCATTTGGTAATCCTTTTTCAATTGCTTTTTCAGGTAGAAATTTAGGTCGTCTAGAAATGTACATATTAAAGCCTAAACAAGGAGCTGAATGATCTAATTCCAAACTGTTTAGTATTATTTTATTAGCTACATTATCATCTTCAACAATCTCTAGCCTATCATTTGTTCTATTTAATATAATTGGCGACTTTGGATCTTCAATAATATGTATATCAAATGGCAAGTATGCAATTGGCACCATCATTCCCCTAATGACATCTGTAATACCTATAGGTCCTATAATAGTTAATGGTAGAGTTCTTTGACTATTCCCCATGGTTGACAATAGGCCTGGCAAGCCAAAGATATGGTCCCCATGTAGATGGCTTATACAGATAATATCTATTGACTTAAAGCCAGATTTTACCTTTCTCATGGCAACCTGACATCCCTCACCACAATCAAATAAAATCTTCCTTCCCATGTACTTTATTAATAAAGATGACAGATGTCTATTTGGCATAGGCATACCGCCACCACTTCCTAATAACACTATATCTAACATATAATCACCCTGACTATTTTATACTAAAAAAGTGTTTGATATTCAATATATTCAAACACTTTTTTTGAAATTTCACTATCTTTTATTAATAAATCTTTTTTGAAAAGCATCTTCTATCATTAGATTCACATAGCACCACAATTCATCTGAAGATGCTTTGACAGGCGCTATTCTTTGATAAATTTCAGTTTTTGACACATCATATTTCTTCCAAGTTCCACCATTGTTCCTGCAATTCATTAGCATAGGCTGTAATCTATCCATAGAATTAGCAAATTGCGATTCAGGCGTTTCCATAGCTTCAAATTCATCCCAAAGCTCCCTAAGCTCGTCTGCTCTTTGCCTATCAAGTAATGCGTATAACTTTTCAGCAGCAGCTAATTCTCTTTCTCTTTTGTTTTCATTTCCCTCTGTATCATAGCAAAAAGTATCTCCTGCATATATTTCTACTAAATCATGAATCAATAGCATCTTTATTACCTTTAATAAATCTATTTTTTCATTAGCATATTCAGCAAGAATCATAGCCATCAATGATATGTGCCATGAATGCTCAGCATCATCTTCCTCTTCATCTAGACCAATAAGCTTAGTTTTTCTTTTTATTGTCTTTAATTTATCCATTTCAACGATGAATTCTATATCTTTCAGAAGTTTCTCCCTAAACAACATATCATCTCCTATCCAAAAATCATAAGTATATTATACCATATATTTTTTAATTAAAAGCTCTAGTTTTACAGGTTAACGTTCCCAAATATAAATATTCCACTATTAATTTTAATACTATATTTTTTATTTTTCATGAGAATAAATCATATGTAAAAGTATTAAAAAAAGCAAGGTTATACCTTGCCTTTAGCTTTTAATCTCATTTTTCTATAAATTTGTCTATAAATCAACTTTCTTTTCAATTATATATGATGTTCCAAGAAAGATTCCTACTGTTGTTAATACATTAAATATCAAAGAGCCTATATTAAATGCAATCATCTCAGAGCTAGATACAACCATTCCTGGATTATAGCCATGACCCATAACTTGGCTTTCTATATATCCAAAGTATCTCATAAAGTCACTTTCTGATATTATACTAAAGTTAGTTAAATCAATATAATAAGGTATCAGATCACCTATCCTTATACTAAAATAAGCAATTAAAGAATTAAGAATTAAAAATATAACTACCCATACACCACCAATTTTTTTATTCCCAATGCTTACCCTACTCAAGGCAATGGAAAAATAGATTAGCAATAATGTAGTTATAACTGAAAATATGGCTACAAGAAAACCAGCGATTATTACTCCATTTAAGTTGTTGTTAGCAATAAATCTGAGGCCTTCTACTATTACATTAATCACATCTTCTCCATATAGGACCCCAACTAATAAAAAATTATAAGTAATAAAGCTAAAAACTAATAAAGCTGCCCACATTAATGCAATTATTGTCTTTGCTCCTAGTATCTGACTACCTGAAATTGGTAATGTAAAGGTAAGATACCCCCTATCTTCATATAGATCTTTTCTAAAATTACCTATTAAATAAAATATAGTTGCTATAAATGCTCCAAACACTACAAATATCATTAGACCTATAAAAATTCCTCCAAATACCGATGGTTCTGAAAGGTTATTACCATTCGTTAAATTTTTGCCATATAATTGGAGACTACTCGTTGCAAATAATGCAGCTAATATTATAGCTAACATAAATCTATAAGTTCCTTTTAATTCATATTTCATGTACTTAAGCATAAAAACCCTCCTAACCAAAGATCTCTTTATATAAATCATCTATTTGCATAGACTTTTCTTCTCTTAATTTGTCAGCATTGCCTTCTAAAATTATTTCTCCTTCACTAATAAATGCAACCTCATCAAACATCTTTTCCATATCTCTTACTAGATGAGTGGTTATTAGCATGGTACTATTCTCTTCATAATTATTGATTATTGCATCTAATATTTGATCCCTGGCTACGGGGTCTACTCCTGCTATGGGCTCATCTAATATATAGAGTCTTGCTTTTCTTGATAAGACTAGTGTCAAATTTAGTTTTTCTTTCATCCCCTTAGACAAACCATCTACTTTCATATCCCTATCAAGTTTCATAAACTTCAAAAGTTCATCAGCCTTACCTTCATCAAAATCAGTATAAAAATCTTTAAACATATCTATAGCATCTTGAATATTCATCCAATTATATAAAAAGTTTCTATCTGGCAAGTAAGATACTATTGATTTTGTATAAATTCCTGGACTATAACCATCTATTATTACTTCTCCTTTTGTTTGTCTTAATATACCTGCTAATATTTTAATAAGGGTCGTTTTACCACTTCCATTTGGTCCCAAGATTCCTATTATCTTACCATTTTGAATATTTAAATTTAATTTATTAAGAGCAGTCTTATTTCCATATCTCTTTGTTAAATTGTTAATCTCAACAATATTGTTAGCAAGCTCCATCATTTCTCCTCCCCTATTATTTCATATACTAATTCGATAATGTCAGATGAATTAAACCCTAGTGTCTTCATATCTTCCATAAAGTTTTTAATGATTTCATTGGCGTATCCTTTTTTCAAGTTCTTTATTACATCTTTATCCTCTGTAACAAATGTTCCCATTCCCCTTTGGGTAAAAACAAGTTTCTCCCTTTCTAATTCTTGGTAACTTCTTTGAACTGTATTAGGATTTACTTTCAATTCCTTTGAAGTATCTCTAACTGATGGCAATTTATCACCCTCCTTTAGTTTCCCAGATATTATTTGCCTTTTAAGATAGTCTCCGATCTGTACATATATAGGAAGATTATTATCAAAATTCATTATCACACCTCCATTGTAATAGTGTATTAATTACATAATACACTAAGTCATTAATACCGTCAAGCTTTTTTATTATTTTTATAGCTACTGGATTTAAACAATTTAAAATATTTATTTATGACTTATATGGGTATTATTAATATATGTGTTATATTAAATATTAAATAAGAAAGACTTGGGAGGTTGTTATGAGTACTATTAAGTTAAATAATGATATAGTTTATGATGTTTTAGTAATAGGAGGTGGCCCAGCGGGATTAAATGCTGCCTTATATACAAAAAGAAAAGGCTGGAATGTTGGGATCATTGCAAATAATGTTGGTGGTCAAGTAATGGATACTTCAACGGTTGAGAATTATCTAGGAATTCCTGAAATAAGCGGAATGGGCTTAGTAGAAAAGTTTGTAGACCATGTTAAAGAATTAAACATACCTATAGGTGAGTTCATAAATGTAGAAAGTATAAATATGGCTGACTCTAATATTAAAGAAGTAATAACCAATGAAGGTGTATTCAAAAGTAAATCCATTATTATTGCTACTGGTAGCAAGCCACGAAAACTTGGAGTAGCTGGGGAAATGGAATACGCTGGTAAAGGAGTAGCCTATTGTGCAATATGTGATGGTCCTCTTTTCGCTGGAGAGGATGTAATAGTTGCAGGTGGTGGTAACTCGGCAGTAGAAGCAGCAATTGACTTGGCCAAAATTGCAAAGTCTGTAACATTAGTCCATCGTAGCGAGTTCAGGGCAGATAAAATTTTATTAGATCAACTAGAAGATTTTGATAATATGACTATAAAGTTAAATACACAAATTCAAGAAATAGTTGGAGAAAAAATGATGACAGGAATTAAGGTCTTAGACAAAAATAATAATGAATCATATACTATTCCTGCTAGTGGAATATTCGTAGAAATCGGATACCTTCCTAATAGTTCTCAATTTAAAGACTTGATTCAGTTAAATGACAAAGGAGAGATAATAGTAGATAGATTCAATTCTACTAATCGTAAAGGCATATTTGCAGCTGGAGATATTACAGATTCGCCTTATAAGCAAATTATCATATCAGCTGCCCAAGGTGCAACAGCTGCCTTAGCTGCTAATGATTATTTAAACACCTTATAATAAATATAAGATTTGGAGACTACCATTAGGAATCCACTGATACAGCGATGATTTATCAGTGGATTCATCATTAGTAGTCTCCCTTTTTATATTTGAGATATCATATAAACAATGATATTATATTGTGAGTATCTAAAGGATGTGATTGTTTGGATATATATAAAGCTCTAAAAACCTATTTTGGATATGATGAGTTTAAAGAAGGTCAGAAAAAGTTAATAAGAGCAGTCTTAGAAGGAAAAGATGTTCTAGGTATAATGCCAACAGGTGGTGGTAAATCTTTGTGTTATCAATTACCCACCATATTTCTTGATGGAATTACATTAGTCATCTCGCCATTAATATCTCTTATGAAAGACCAAATAGACTCTTTAAATGAAATAGGTATTCCTGGCACCTTTATCAATAGTTCCTTAGAGGATAAGGAATTAAATCTTAGACTTCAAGAAATAAGAAAAGGTAAATATAAAATCATTTATATAGCACCTGAAAGATTGAATACATATTCTTTTACAAATCTAATATCACATGTGAAAATTTCAATGATAGCCATAGATGAAGCTCATTGCATTAGTCAATGGGGCCATGATTTTAGGCCATCTTATACCGAAATACCAAACTTTATCAACTCCCTACCTAGTAGGCCTATCATTGGAGCATATACCGCAACTGCCACAAGATTAATTGTTAAAGAAATAGAAGAATTATTAGAACTAAAAAGTCCAATCAAATCTATAATAGGCTTTGATAGGCCTAATCTATTCTATCAAGTGGTTAAAGTAAGCAATAAGATTCAATATATAATTGACGATCTGAATAACAATTATAAGGATAAATCTGGAATAATATATTGTGCTACTAGGAATGCAGTCGAATCTGTAACTGAAAAACTAATAAATCAGGGATTTAGGGCGGTTGCCTACCATGGGGGAATGGATTCAAGAGTTCGTCAAAAGAATCAAGATGATTTTATATATAATAATGTACAAATTATCATAGCAACAAACGCCTTTGGAATGGGTATAGACAAGCCGGATGTGAGATTTGTTATTCACTACAATATGCCTCAAAACATGGAGGCCTACTATCAAGAAGCAGGCAGGGCAGGTCGTGATGGAGAACCTAGCTATTGTACCATCTTGTATTCCCCATCTGATATAGTAAAGCAAAAACTCTTAATCCAAAATAGTACATTTTCAGAACAAAGAGAAATTTATCTATATGAAAACCTACAATACTTAGTAGATTATTGTAATACTAATGATTGTTTAAGGAATATGATACTAGAGTATTTCGGAGAAACAAGAAAAGAATCCAATTGTAACAACTGTGGAAATTGCTTAGACAAGTCTGAAATGGTTGATATTACTGTAGAGGCACAGAAGATACTATCCTGTATATACAGGGTACAAGAAAGGTATGGAATGACGATTATAATTCAAGTTCTAAGGGGTTCAAAAAACAAAAAAGTTCTAGGATATGGTTTAGACAAAACCTCCACCTATGGAATAATGAAAGAACACTCCGAGAATACCCTTAGGGAAATGATAATGACATTAATATCAATGGGATATATTCAAATAACTGCAGATAAATATCCTGTTTTAAAATTGACTAATAAATCAGGACTTGTATTAAAAGGATTAGAAAAAGTATATCACAAGAAGAATCTCCTAGAAACAAAGTCCTCACTTGCTAAGGATAGTAATAAAAATGATTTAACTAATTCCTTTGATGAAGACTTATATGAAAAACTTAGAGAATTAAGATATTCATTGTCTCAAGAAAAAGAAGTAGCACCATTTATGATATTCCACGATTCAACTCTTAAAGAAATGGCTTCTTATTTCCCTCAAAGTAAAGAATCAATGCTTAATATAAAAGGTGTAGGCCAAAAGAAATTTGAAAGCTATGGAAATGTTTT
>JAAYNS010000076.1 GCA_012520755.1 Tissierellia bacterium | reverse complement strand
AGTTTCTGAATTCTTCACAGGAATAAAGATTCCAACTGAGATTACAAAAGCAGAAGAAAGATTAGTAGGCGTATCCAATAGTACAGTCAGTAGGTCCCTTGTAGATAAGGTTTCTAGAATTAATAACAGAGCCATCAGACTAATTTCAAAACTAATTGAGTTTAAAGCTAGGATTTTAAGAAATGTACTCGAATGCAGGATGTTTACTGTTAACTATCCCTTGCTAATAGATCATATTATGAGGGAAGCAAGGCTTTACTTACAAATAGTAATAGGCCTTCAAACACGTGGGTTCGTAGATCTTAAAAGAGATGCCTTAGGACAGGAAGCCTTTTGGAATAGAATTATGGCTGAACATTCTAAGTTCATTCGTGGTTTATTAGATCCTAGCGAAGAAGAATTATTTAGTATTGCAAATGTTTTTGGTAATGAGTTTGATGAATTAACTAGGGAAGCTATTGAAGCTATGAATAGTACCATACCATTCGAAGAAGTTACTGAAAACAGTCTAAGAGCAACAAAGGCTATAAAAGAATTCAAGACTCAGGCAACTGTTGGTTTGCTTGATTGTAATATTAGGTCAATTATTCTTCCTTTATTAGCTGACCATACTTTACGGGAAGCTAATCATTTCTTAAGATTGTTAAGAATGTTTGAGAGTTGATTTATATAAAGTGTAAAGGCAATTTATCTCAACAAGATAAATTGCCCTTTTATTATACTGATGGATCTTCTATCAAAGAAGCAAATACAAACATATGGCTATGGCCATCATCCACTGAGGTTCTTGCACTTACAAAGTGAATATGCTTGCCTTCTCCTACTGGAATACCAGGGCCAGATATTCCTTCTATATGATGATAATGCTGGGAAAAAAAGTCAGTATTAGTAAACAACTCATGAACATGATTTCCACCAGGCAATGGAATTGCCATTCCAGAAACTGCTGCAAAACGGTGGTTATGTCTATCCTCACCTTCCTCTGCCATCATAGTACTGCCTATAATCTCATGATTGTGTGTTTGTCTACACCTATTATAATAATCATTATAGTCCATTATTTCACATCCTTTGTTTATTAATCTCTTATTTATTATATTCTGAGGCTTGAATATTGTGTATAAGTGGAAACAGATAACAAGAGGTAAATGGATTGCAGTTAATGTATACAGGATAGTTGAAGCTACTATTTTCCAATGATATAATAATATATAAGCTATCATTTTATAAATCTGTCATAAAATAAGGAGAAGGTGTTGATAATCATCTTGTAAAAGTAGTCGACTCAATATAAATATAGAAAGGGATGTGGGATTTTATGTCAAGGATGCCAGTTGTTTTTGTAGGACATGGTTCACCGATGAATGCTATTGAGGACAACGATTATTCAAGAACTTGGAGGAGTATAGCTGATAGTATACCAAAACCTGAAGCCATAATATCTATATCAGCTCATTGGTTCACAAAGGGAACTAAAATTATGAATGAGGAAGAACCAAAAACTATATATGATATGTATGGTTTTCCTAGTAAATTATATGAAATAGTATATAATTCACCTGGGTCCCCTAGAATAGCTAAGACTGCAAAAAATCTTATTTCAAGGGAAACAGAGTATGATAACTCTTGGGGAATTGACCATGGAACATGGTCAGTCTTAGTTCATATGTATCCAGATAGAGACATCCCTGTATTTCAAATTAGTGTGGATGCAGATGCTCCTCCAGAAACACATTATAAAATAGGTAAAGAGTTAGGAGCTTTAAGAGAGAATGGAATACTTTTATTTGCTACAGGAAATATAGTTCATAATTTAAGATTGGTTGATTGGCATAAAGGAAGCAAGGGCTTTGATTGGGCATATGAGTTTGATGATTATATAAATGAAAACATTATAGATAAAAATCATAATAATATTTTGAAATATAATGAAATAGGTGATGTTGCAAAGCTAGCTGTACCTACTCCGGACCATTTTTATCCTCTACTATATACACTTGGAGCGTCAGATGAAGAGGATAGGGTTAGAGTATTTAATAAATCCTGTGAACTTGGGTCCTTAACAATGACAGGTTATCTTTGGGAATAATTTAAAAGCATGATTTTGAAGGTGATAGAGGGATTTATTTGTCATAGTCTTATTCAGGCATAGTTACGCTTGCGCAATTGTGTCTGAATTTTTTGATTTGCTTTTCAAGTCTTTGAAAAGTAAATCTTAGCTATATACTTTCAATTTAATACTAATCAAGTTTATCCAAGCAATAGCTAATTAATTAGTGTTTAACATTTAATTCATATTGTTGCAATATAGTAGATATAGTTAGTATGACAGGATTTGGTTAAGAGGTGATTAATGTGAAAATTGGCATACCAAGAGCTTTGTTGTATTATAAGTACCATTATCTTTGGGAAACCTTTTTTGATGAATTAGGAATTGACTATATTGTAAGCCCAGAAACAAATAAAGAAATATTTAATAGGGGCATGGAAAATGCTATAGATGAAGCTTGTTTATCATCAAAAATATACTTAGGTCATGTAGATTACTTAATAGGTAAATGTGACTATATACTTGTACCTAGAGTATCTAATTATGGAGACCAAGGAACTGTATGTACAAAGTTTCAGGCTATTTATGATATTGTATCCAATACATTTAGGGATAGGGGCATAAAAATATTATACTATAATATTGACTATAGAAACTCAGATACTGAAATGAAGGCCTTTATTAAAATGGGTAAATATTTAGGGATTAGAAGAGTAAAGTCTATTAGAGCTTTTACTATAGCAAAACAAGCAGAAAAAACCGCCATGATTATGGATGAAAAACATCAAGAACAGTTGCTTAATTTAGATAAGATTAAAATCCTAATAATAGCCCATCATTACAATATATATGATAAATATATTGGTAAACCTATAGTAGATTATTTAAGAGATATGGGTACTATCCCTATTATTGGTGATATTGCAAATAAAAAAGAAGCATTAGAGAAATCAGCAGAGATTAGTGAAACCTTGCCTTGGGTCTATAACAAAGAGTTAATAGGCTCTATAGCAATGTATAGAGAAAAGGTTGATGGGATTATACTAATGAGTTCTTTTAATTGTGGGCCAGACTCCTTGGTAAATGAAATAATTTTGAGAAGAGTAAAGGATAAACCAATACTAAATCTAATAATAGATGGTCAAGAGGGAAGTGCGGGTATAGAAACCAGACTAGAAAGTTTCTTGGATATTATTCAATTTAAAAAGGATGATTATTATGTCAAGATATAAGGTCAGCTTTCCACATTTAGGAAACTATTATATTCCATTAGAAATATTATTTACTGAAGGATTAGAAGTAGACTATATAATCCCACCTAGTGTTACTAAAAGGACATTAGAATTAGGGACACGTTATAGTCCTGATGCTGTTTGTGCACCATTTAAATATACATTAGGAAATTTTATAGAAACACTTGAATTAGGTGCAAATACCCTTGTTCAAGCAGGAGGAGTATGTAGATTAGGATATTATGGAGAACTAGATGAACAAATCCTTAGAGATCTAGGTTATGATGTTAAATTTGTTAATTTTGCAAAAACACGTATTTCGAAACCTTCTACATTTTATGACAAATTCAAGGAGATAAATCCAAATCTATCACTAAATAGAATAGCAAAGATACTTCCCCTTGTATTAAAAATGGTGGAGTATATTGATGAAATAGAAGACTATGTTCGTAAAAATATTGGATTTGAAGTTGAAAAGGGTAGCTTTGATAGTCTTCATGAAGAATTCTTAGAAAGCCTTGAAAAAGTCCGTACCAAGCCGGAATTAAACAATACATATCAAAAGTATTTGAATCTATTTAAAGGCATAAAATTAAAAAAGCCAAAGAGACCACTTATGGTTGGAATAGTAGGTGAATACTACACTATTATGGAGCCCTTCAGTAATCATTATATAGAAAAGGAGTTAGCTCAAAAAGGTATTGTAGTTGATAGATGGATGAATGTTTCGAACTCATTACTTCATAGACCAGTGAAAAAAGTTAGAGAGCATATCAAGAATTATGCAAAATATGATATGGGTGCTACTAGTATGTACACTATAGATAAGACCTTAGAATTTGCTAAGAAGAAATACGATGGGGTTATTCACGTTAAGTCATCAGGCTGTACTCCTGAAATTGATGCTATGCCAGTTCTTCAAAATATTAGTTCGGATCATAAAATTCCTATATTATATTTTAGTTTTGATACCCAAACAAGTGATACTGGGATACAAACTAGACTTGAGGCCTTTTATGACATGATTATAATGAGGAAGGAGAAAGACAATGAGTAAAGCATATTTGGGAATAGATATTGGTTCAATCTCAACTAAAGGTGTTATTATAGATGGAAAAAATGAAATAATTGCA
Source organism: Tissierellia bacterium (assembly GCA_012520755.1). Classification (GTDB taxonomy): domain Bacteria; phylum Bacillota; class Clostridia; order Tissierellales; family Tissierellaceae; genus UBA3583. The sequence goes on along the minus strand of JAAYNS010000076.1, from coordinate 2,492 downwards.
AAAGAATATTTATGGACTGAAGGAAATCCTGTCTATGCTGTAAAAAGATTAATAAAGTTGCTAGAGAGTCAAATAGATACTGATAAACACAAAGTTGTGTCAGTGGGAACGACAGGTAGCGCTCGTAAACTCATTGGAGTGATAACAGATGCATCTGTAGTAAAAAATGAGATTACAGCTCATGCAATTGGGACCTTATCTATATATCCAAATGTCAGAACTATTTTTGAAATAGGTGGACAGGATTCAAAGATTATTTTAATTGAAAATGGTGTGGTTGTAGATTATGCAATGAACTCTCTTTGTGCGGCGGGAACAGGTGCCTTTTTATCAAGTCAAGCCCATAGGTTAGGAGTGGAAGTAGAAGATTTTGGGAAAATTGCATTAACATCTAAGAAACCAACTCAAATAGCAGCTCGATGTACAGTGTTTGCTGAGTCAGACCTTGTTCATAAAGCACAAATAGGCCATAAGAAAGAAGATATAATTGCAGGTTTATGTCAAGCAGTTGTATCAAATTATCTAAACAATGTAGGTAAAGGGAAAAAAATTATTTCACCTGTAATTTTTCAAGGTGGAGTCAGCAAGAATCAAGGTGTTAAAAAGGCTTTTGAAGATACAATTGGTCATGAGGTAATAGTTGATCCAGATGGCCATTTAACAGGGGCATTAGGTGTTGCAATTATAGCTAAGAAATCAGGAATTGAAAGAGATTTTGATTTTAATATTGCAGATATAGACTTTATAACTAAAGGTGTTGAGTGTAGTAAGTGTTCAAACAACTGCGAAATTATTTGTGTTTACAAAGAAGATGAACTAATAGATGCTTGGGGTAATAAATGTGATAAAGGGGCTATACGCATACATGTAAAGGCGTAATAGCCCTTTCAATTATTCCTTAAGCATATTATCATAATCAAGATGGATTAATACTCTATCTCCTGATTTTTCAAATATAATTGGTGTTTCATAGAAATCACTTAGATTTTCTTTAGTTAATACTTCACTGGCAATTCCAGCAGAATAAATTTCTCCTCTTCTTAAAAGTAATGTATGTGAGAAAGTTGGTAGTATCTCTTCTATATGATGAGTTACATAAATTAGGGTAGGCGAATTTACATCTTCACTTAAATTCTTAATTATACTCAAAAGATTTTCTCGTGCAATAATATCAAGCCCTGTACATGGTTCATCTAGTATTAGAAGTTCAGGTTGAGCCATCAATCCCCTTGCAATTAGTACTCTTTGCTTTTCTCCATGAGAAAAGGTTCGGTACTCTCTGTCGGCAAGGTTTTGTGCGTTAAGTTTGTCAAGACATTGGTGGGCAAGTATACGGTCTTCTTCGGTAATTTCGTCATAAAGATCTACTGTAGCAAATTTCCCGCTTAAAACAATATCTATGGCAGTGCTATAATCGTGAAATCTCTCTTGAATAGAAGAACTAACCCATCCAATGGATTTTCTTAGCTTTCTCATATCATATTTACCAACTGTTTTTCCCAGGACTCTTAGCTCACCAGTGGAAGGGAATATATAGCCATTTATCATATTTAATAAGGTGGTTTTTCCAGCACCATTTAACCCTAGAATAGCCCAATGCTCCCCTTGCTTTATGGTCCAATTAATGTTTTTAAGTAATTTCACATTGTTCCTTCTTATAGATACATTATTTAATTCAATTATCATATTTTAAACCTCCTTGTGAGATTAAATTATACCTAATTATTACTTCAATGTCACTCTTAGCTAGAGAGAGTGATCAAATTAAAATAATATAAAAACAGCCTCCACTTATAGAGGCTGTAAAAATATCATTTTAATGAGTTTTAACTTAACAATTCTTTTACGTTTCGGCTATAAACACTGATTTAGGTTTTTTACAAACAGGGCAAAGATAATCATCAGGTAATTCTTCAAAAGGGATTTCTCCATCATAAACATAATGGCAAACACTACACACATATGTAACTTTATCCTTTGAAGGCTCATCATTAGCTTTATTTATTGTTTTTCCGGATTTTATAGCCCTATAGTCTGCATATGTCATTGGTTGTCCATCACCTGTTTTTTGGGCTCCTACTACTTTACAGATAAATAAATAATGCGATCCTATATCAAGGACTGAAGACACATCAAGACTCATATAGGCAATTGTATTTTTTTCTAAGTAAGGATTACCCTTCTTATCCAATTTATATTCTATTCCATCAAATTTTTCACATTCTCGACCACTTTGCATTCCAAATGAACGAATTAGATCTAGTGGACAGTCAAGAGATAAAACAGAAATAGTCATGCTTCCTTTCTTCTTTATCAATTGAGTTGTGAGATTATCTTTCATCATAGTAACGTTCATTTGAACAGGATCAGAAGTTGCTTGAACAGCTGTATTGATAATACATCCATTCATTTTTCCATCCTCTTCTACTCCTGCTAAAAAAAGTCCATAAGTTAAAGTAAACAAGCTCCTTTTATCCAAAGTATTTCCTCCT
>JAAYNS010000075.1 GCA_012520755.1 Tissierellia bacterium | reverse complement strand
TAATTACAAATAAGAAACATTTTATAATAAAGTCAGTTCACCCAAGTCCATTATCGGCATCAAGAGGATTCTTTGGTTCTAAACCATTTTCTAAGACAAATAAATTTTTAAATAGCATTGGCAAGGAACCTATAGACTGGCAAATAGAAAATATATAAGGTGGTAAAAATTATGTTTGGGAAAATTGGTACTGCAGTATTAATTATGATAATTATTTTAACAGTTTTGATTTTAATAGCTTTACGGATATTTAAAAGATAGAAAGGGGTATTGAATGAAGTATATTAATACTTACGAGAGAAATGTACTTATTGATGATATACCTGCATTAATTCTAACTCCAAAAAATGACGCTAAGCTTCATCCCACAGTAATCCTATACCATGGGTGGGGCTCAAGTGTAGAAAAACAACGCTTTAGAGGCATGATTTTGTCAAATCTTGGATTTCAAGTAATAATTCCATGTTCCATACATCATGGCAATAGGGATTCAATAGACCATACAAAGGTAGAAAATGCAGGAAAGTATTTTTGGAAAATAATATTTCAAAATATAGATGAATCAAATAAAATAATCGACTATGGGATTAAAGAATTAAATGTAGACTCAAAAAACATAGGAGTATGTGGTAACTCTATGGGTGGATTTACAGCAGCAGGAGTTTTCACAACAAATACTGATTTAAAAGCCCTTGTAGTATTTAATGGTTCCTGTAATTGGGATATTTCAAATGAAATATTTATAAAGTCCTTAAATATGTATGATGTTGAAATACCTAAGGAATTACAAGATAAGCTTGACAAACATAATCCAATGAAGAATCTTCAGCATATAATAAATAGACCAATATTGATGCTACATGGAGATAGTGATACATCGGTAGATGTTAGAGCTCAAATAGAATTCTATGGGGAGATTAAAAAGATGTATACTGATCCTAGCAGACTTGAGTTTATTACATATAAAAATTTAAATCATTATGTAACTACAAATATGATGGAAGAAGCTGCTATATGGTTTGATAAATATTTATCTTAGGAGTTGACAAGATGAAGCCTATAATAGGATTGACCTCTAACTTTGATAGTACATTTAGGAGAGGAATTTTTAGGATTAACTGTGAATATATAAATGCTGTAGTAGAAAGTGGCGGAATACCCATAGTCATTCCTAATTTAGAAAATGTAGAGGATATAGATGCATATATAGATATAATAGATGGTATTATTTTCACAGGGGGAGAGGATATTGGACCTCATTATTTCCATGAGGAACCAGCAAGGCAAGTTACAGAGATATCTACTAATAGAGATTTAACTGAACTAGCTTTGTTTAAGACAGCTTATGAAAGAAAAATGCCTATTCTTGGAATTTGTAGGGGCTTGCAGCTTATCAATGTTGCATTAGGTGGCAGTCTTTATCAAGACATATATTCTCAAGTTCCTGGAGTACATGGCCATACTTGTGAAATTAATTTAAAGGAAGCCTATCATTCAATTAGTATTACTAGGGGAACTATAGCCCATGAAATTTTCCAAACAGAAAAGCTTGGGGTAAATTCACTTCATCATCAAGCAATAAGAGATTTAGCTGACAATCTGAAGGTAAGTGCTACTGCTTCAGATGGTATAATTGAGGTAATTGAGTCCACAAGGGACAATTTTGTCCTGGGATTACAATTTCATCCAGAAACAATGGCTATGAAGTACAAGGAATACTTAAAACCTTTTAAATATTTTATAGAAGAATGCAGTCAAAAGCAGTTGGCATAGGACAATTCTAGGCCAGCTGCTTAACGGATTTTTATCTTCCATTCGCTAAGAATTATAGTCACTCCTGCAAATGTTCGCTTAGTATTTTTATCATTTTTCTTGACGTATTGCTATTAACTGTAAATATCAACTTTTACTATAGAATATATCTTGTTATAACTTGATAAAACACATAAATATTTACCAACAATAATAAAGGAACTCCTACTATAAACTTAAGCTTTTTAGTCTTATGTCTTGCCAATACCATGGCTACAAATCCGCCTAAACTTCCACCAATTAATGATAAGAATAATAACTGCTTTTCTGATATTCTCCATTGACCTTTTCTTGATCTTTTTTTATCCAAAATAAAACTAAAAAAAGTAAGTAAATTAATTGTTAATAAATAAACAAGTATTAAATTCATAATAAAATATCCTTTCATTTGAGTAATAATTGCTTCCATATTAAGAGGTAGTTTTCAGAAGATTACAATTTACTTTTATTGACTTTAAACTACAAATATTATAACATATTACTGTAATTTGTTTATATTTTCTAGCATTATGAAATGCTGGAATTAATAGGTTTGCACGTAGATTTACATAATTTATTAGGAGGAGGAAAACAATGGAGTTTGTTTTTGATCGAGAAAAAAACAAAGAAAAAATTGAAGAATTAGAGTTTTTTATAGCAGAAAATAAGGACATGCCTGGTATATTAATGCCTGCTCTCCAAGAAACTCAAAGAATATTTGGTTATTTACCACTAGAAATGTTGCAGGTGATTTCTAGAAGGCTGTCTATTCCTATGTCTGAAATATATGGTGTAGCTACTTTCTATTCACAGTTCTCATTTATACCTAAAGGAGAAAACATTATAAGTGTTTGCTTAGGAACGGCATGCTATGTAAAAGGAGCTCAAAAAATTTTAGAAGAAATTGAAGATCAATTAAATATAAAGGCAGGTAATACAACACCTGACTTATTATTTTCAATAGATTCAACCAGATGCATTGGTGACTGTAGCTTAGCGCCAGTTATTTTAATTAATGAAGATGTCTATCCTAGACTTAAGACAGATGATATTAAAGGAATCCTAGATAAATATAGAAAAGAGGTGTAGTCTTTGATAACTATTGAAGAGTTAAAGAGAATTAAGGAAGAACAAAGACCAATCTTAGAAAAGAGATTAATAGAGCAAGGTAATGTTAATATAAATGAGGATGGTTCTATAGTATTAAATGGAGATTATTACAAAAAACAGGTTAGGATTGCATTAAAAAACTGTGGAATAATAGATCCAAATAATATTAAAGAGTACATAGCTGTAGATGGTTATTTTGCTTTGGCCAATTGTTTGATTAACAAGAAAGCTAAGGATATTATTGAAGATATGAAGGCTTCTGGTCTTAGGGGTAGGGGAGGAGCAGGTTTCCCTACAGGTAGGAAATGGGAGACAGCCTTCCTATATGATGCTGATCAAAAATATATGATCTGTAATGCCGATGAAGGAGATCCTGGTGCTTTTATGGATAGGTCCATACTAGAAAATGATCCTCATTCAGTACTTGAGGGAATGGCTATTGGTGGATATTCCATAGGAGCTGATAAAGGCTTTATTTATGTAAGGGCAGAGTACCCTTTAGCTGTTCGAAGATTGAGAGCTGCAATTGACCAAGCTAAGGAATTAGGCTTATTAGGAAACAATATTCTTGGTACTGGATTTAATTTTGATATAGAATTAAGACTTGGTTCAGGAGCCTTTGTTTGTGGAGAGGGGACAGCCCTTATTGAATCCATAGAAGGCAAAAGAGGAATGCCAAGAACTAAGATATATAGGACAGCCCATAAGGGACTATGGGAAAAGCCTACTATTATTAATAATGTTGAGACATTTGCTAATGTACCAGTTATCTTCCAAAAAGGTGTTGATTGGTTTAGAAGTATTGGAACTGAGAAATCACCTGGAACAAAAGTATTTGCATTAGTAGGGAAAGTAGAAAATGCTGGCCTTGTAGAAGTACCTATGGGAACTACTTTAAGAGAGATAGTTTTTGATATTGGCGGTGGCACTCAAAATGGTAAGGAATTCAAATCAGTTCAAACGGGAGGACCATCTGGAGGATGTATACCTGCTAATCTTATAGATACATCTGTAGACTTTGAATCTCTTGATAAAATTGGTTCCATTATGGGTTCAGGTGGAATGGTAGTAATGGATGAAAACACCTGTATGGTAGATATTGCAAGATATTTTCTTGATTTTACAGTAGATGAATCCTGTGGTAAATGTGTTCCTTGTAGAGAAGGGACAAAGAGAATGCTTGAAACTCTAGATAAAATTGTATCTGGAAAAGGTGAAGAAGAAGACATTGAAAAACTTGAATCCCTTTCTGAAACTATTACCTTAGGATCTCTATGTGGGCTTGGGCAAACAGCAGCAAACCCAGTTATAACTACTTTAAAGTATTTTAGAGATGAATATGAAGCACATATTCAGGATAAAAAATGTCCAGCTGGTGCTTGTGTAGATCTAGTAGAATATTTCATTACTGATAAATGTATTGGTTGTGGGGCTTGTGCTAGAGCTTGCCCAGTTGATTGTATTTCAGGTGCCAAGAAGGAATTACATGTTATAGATCAAGATAGGTGTATAAAATGTGGAGCATGTATGGAAGCATGTCCACCAAAGATTAGTGCAGTTATAAAGAGATAGCATAGGAGGGAATCAAATGTCAGATGTTAGACTTATGATTGATGGACAAGAAGTTGTTGTATCTAGCGAAACATCAATTTTAGAAGCTGCTAAACAAATTGGTATAGAGATACCAGCCCTATGTTATGACCCTAATCTTGAGATTGAGGCTGCATGTAGGCTTTGTTTGGTAGAAATAGAGGGTTCAAACAAGCTTCAAACTTCCTGTTCCACAAGAGTAAAAGAAGGTATGGTTGTTCATACTCAAAGCGAAAAAGTAGTAAAAACTAGAAAAGATATATTGCAATTATTATTAGATAGTCATCCAAATGATTGTCTAACATGTCAAAAAGCTGGAGAGTGCTTACTTCAAAAGTATGCATATGATTATGACTTGAAGTTTAGGGTTCATGATGGAGCTATGAGACCACAACTTTTAGATACTTCTAGTCCATATATATTAAAGGATAATGCAAAATGTATCTTATGTGGCAAATGTGTTAAAACATGTGCCCAAGTAAGTGATAGACAGGTATTAACATTTGCCGAAAGAGGATATGAAACTTATATAGCATTAGACGCAAATCAAACACTTGAAACATCAAGCTGTGTATCATGCAATAGATGTGTTACTGTGTGCCCTGTTGGTGCTCTAGTAGACAAGAGAGCATTGGGGAAATTAAGATCTTGGGATGGTTCATCACGTGTTATTAATTGCAAAAGATGTGATTATGGTTGTGAGTTTGAAATAGTAAGTAAGGATAAGAAAAATATTGCAGTCCTAGCAAAGCCACCAACAAATGGACGACCACTTTGTTTGAAAGGTAGACTAAATACTGAACTTGAGTATATTGATGAGCCAGAAGTTCCTTATAGAAAGATTAGTGGAAAATTTGAGGAGACTACGTGGTCTAAGGCTCTTTCCTTGGATGGATTACTAGAAAAGTTTGAAAAGATGGATTCCCTTAAAGGAAAGACTAGAGAGGAGTAAACTATGGATATTGTCATAAATGGTATTCATTATGAAGTAGATAACAATACTACTATACTACAAGCATGTCGTAGGGCTGGTATCGATATACCAACATTATGTCATGATGACAGACTTGAGCCCTTTGCTTCTTGCAGAATGTGCCTTGTTGAAATAGAAGGTTCAAATAAACTGGTAACAGCATGTAGTACACATGTCAAAGATAAGATGGTAGTCTATACCCATAGTGAAAAGGTAATAAAAGCTAGAAGAGATGTGTTGGATTTAATAATAGGCAATCACCCTTTAGAGTGTTTAAGCTGTGATAAATCTGGCCAATGTAAATTACAGGATTATTGTTATGAGTATGGAATTATAGAAAGTAGCTATCTTGGTGATAAACGTGAGCCATATGTAGATACTTCAAATCCTTTTTATGATTATGACGCTAGCAAATGCATACTTTGTGGTTTATGTGTTAGGGTTTGCGGTGAACTTCAGTGTACATCAGCAATAGGATTTGAGGATAGAGGCTTTGATACTATTGTTAAAACTCCTTTTAATGAGGGATTAATAAACTCTAAATGCGTATCCTGTGGAAATTGTGTATCTGTTTGTCCCGTAGGAGCATTAACACCAAAGGCACAGAAATTCAGACATTGGGAAACTAAAGAGGTTCAGACTACTTGTTCCTACTGTGGTGTTGGCTGTCAGTTAAATCTAATTGTTAAGGGAGATAAGGTAGTAGGTGCACAGCCTTCTTTAGAAGGGCCAAATGATGGATTACTTTGTGTGAAGGGTAAATTTGCATATAAGTTTATTAATCATCCCGATAGGATAAAGACACCTTTAATTAAGAGAAATGGTAAATTTGAGGAAGTCTCTTGGGAGCAAGCCTATAGATATATTAGAAGAAAAGTAATTGAGATAAAAGAAGAGAGTGGTCCAGAAGCTTTTGCAGGCTTAACATCTGCAAGGTGTACAAATGAGGAAAACTATTTATTCCAAAAACTATTTAGAGCAGTAATTGGAACAAATAATATTGACCACTGTGCACGACTCTGACATGCATCTACAGTTGCAGGTCTTGCAACAACATTAGGTAGTGGTGCTATGACTAATAGCATAGGAGAAATAGTTGATACAGATTGTATGTTTGTAATTGGTTCAAATACTACAGAAAACCACCCAGTTATTGGGGCTAAGATGAAGCAGGCTTTAAAGAAAGGGGCCAAGCTCATAGTAGCTGACCCAAGAAGGATAGAGCTAGCTGAATATGCAGATGTGTTTTTACAGCTTAAACCAGGTACTAATATTGCCCTTTTAAATGGCATGATGAATGTCATTATAGAAAAAGGCTTATATGATGAGAAATATATAGAAGAAAGATGCGAAAACTTCGAGGAACTCGTAAATCTAGTAAAAGAGTATCCTCCAGAAAGGGCTGCTGAAATTTGTGGTTTAGAGGCAGAGGATATTGTAAAAGCAGCACTTTTATATGCTGAAGCTAATAAGGCTGGAATTTATTATACAATGGGAATTACACAGCATACAACTGGTACCAATGCAGTTATGAGCGTTTCTAACCTAGCATTGTTATGCGGTAATGTAGGGAAAGAAAGTGCTGGAGTCAATCCATTAAGAGGACAAAATAATGTTCAAGGTGCCTGTGATATGGGTGGACTTCCTGGTGATTTACCAGGATATCAAAAAGTCTTTAAGCCTGAGGTTATCGAGAAGTTTGAAAAAGCTTGGAATACTAAACTATCCTCAAAGGTCGGTTTAACAATTCCTGAAATATTTAATGGTGCTCATGATGGCAGTATTAGATTCCTCTATATAATGGGTGAAAACCCAATGGTATCTGATCCTGATATTAACCATGTTAGGGCATCCTTAGAAAATGTAGATTTCCTTGTGTGTCAAGATATATTTATGAATGAAACTACTGAACTTGCAGATGTAGTGTTACCAGCTGCATCCTTTGCAGAAAAGGATGGTAGCTTCTCTAATACCGAAAGAAGGGTACAAAGAGTTAGAAAAGCAATTGAACCCCTTGGAGATTCAAAGCCAGATTGGAAAATACTCATGGAAATAATGAATTATCTTGGCTATGAGAAGAGGTATCTTAATCCTTCAGAGATAATGGATGAAATAGCATCAGTAACTCCATCTTATGGGGGAATAAGCTATGCTAGACTAGAAAATGGTGGGATTCAGTGGCCTTGCCCTGATAAGGAACACCCAGGAACTAAGTATTTACACAAGGCTACAATTTCAAGAGGTAGTGGCTTATTTATGCCTTCTGAATATGTAGAAAGTGCAGAGTTACCTGATCATGATTACCCATACGTCCTTACAACAGGTAGAATTCTTTACCATTATCATACTAGAACAATGACTGGTAGAGTAGAAGGTTTAAACAAACTTGCCCCTTCTTCATATGTAGAAATAAATGAAGAGACAGCAAACAGATTAGGTATAAAAGATGGAGATAGGGTACAAATTACTTCTAGAAGAGGACAAATACAAACAGAGGCTAGAATTACTGAGATAGTAGATGATGGGGTATTGTTTATTCCATTCCATTTCGCAGATGGAGCTGCAAATTATCTAACCAATTCAGCAATGGACCCTATAGCAAAGATTTCCGAGTTAAAGGTTGCAGCAGTAAAAATAGAGAAGGTAAATGATAATAAGTCGGAGGTTGTTTAATGTATACTGTAGGTATAATTACAGCTAGTGATAAAGGTTCAAAGGGACAACGTGAAGATTTATCAGGTAAAGCTATAAAAGATATTGTAGCTTCAAAAGGTTACAAGCTATTAAGGCAGGTAATAGTTCCTGATGAAGAAGATGAGCTTATTAAAGAAATGAAATACATGGCAGATGAGCTAAAAATCGACTTAATCCTAACAACTGGTGGTACAGGTTTTAGTAAAAGAGATGTAACACCTGAGGCTAGTATGAAAGTCTTTACTAGACAGGCTCCAGGAATTGCTGAGGCTATTAGATACTATAGCCTCAGCATAACACCGAGGGCTATGCTATCAAGGGCAGTTTCAGGCATTAGAAATGATACATTAATAATAAATTTACCAGGAAGTCCAAAGGCGGTAAAGGAAGCTTTAGAATATGCTATTGATAGTATAGAACATGGACTAGGAATATTAACTGGCAAGGAAAATGAATGTGCTAGATAGGTGATACTATGAAAAAATTTGGTAGTGCTATTATTTTAGCGGGCGGTAAAAGCACAAGGATGGGCTTTGATAAACAGTTGCTAAAAATTGATAGAAGGAAGCTAATGGATAGCATTATAAACAAGCTTAAAAGTGAATTTGAAGAAATAATAATAGTGTCTAACAGGCCTGAACTTTATATTGGCCTATCTCACAAGATTACAGTTGATATTATTAAGGATAAGGGACCTCTTGGAGGAATCCATGCTGGTCTTTTAAAGTCCTCTAGTAAATATGGATTCGTAGTGGCTTGTGATATGCCAAATATTCATATTGATTATGTGAAATACATGAAAGATAAGATTACTGATGATTCCTTTGGATGCACTACAAAGTTCGGAGATTGGATTGAGCCATTTAGCAGCTTCTATTCTGTGGACTTGATAGGAGCAATAGAAGACTATTTACGGTCTAATAGAAGATCAATAAATGGATTAATAGACCAGCTAAAGTTTTCTTATATTGAAGAAGATGAGGCAAGGAGATTTAGTCCTAATTGGGATATGTTTTTAAATCTCAATACGAAAAATGATTTAGAATCTTATTTAGAAAGTCTAGTATGGTGTGAATAATATGGATATAACTAAGAAATATGAAATCATTAAAATTAAAGGAGAAAGCTTAAATAAAGTGGAAGATACACTAATAAATGAGTATCCTTTCACTTTGTTTATTGATGATGAAGAGATAATTACACTACTATGTACTCCAAAGTCATTAAAGGAATTAGCCTTAGGCTTCCTTTATTCAGAAGGTTTTGTTGAATCCTTAGACCAAATAGAAAGAATACAGATAGATGAGGAAAATGGAAGAGGATATTTGTATTTAAAATACAGAAAAACTCTTACAGAAAAACTATATGGTAAAAGAACAATTACTTCTGGTTGCGGCAAGGGAACTGTATTTTACAATGTGGTGGATTCATTTAAATCAAGAAAAATCCACGAGACTATAGATTTAAGCAAGGAAAATGTGATACAATTAAGTAAAGAATTCAATGGCAAATCAGAATTGTTTTTAAAAACAGGTGGAGTACACAGCTGTGCCTTGTCCACCAAAGATGAAATTCTATATTTTGAAGATGATATAGGAAGACATAATGCTCTTGATAAGATTTTGGGAAGGGCATTTCTAGATAATATTGATATGTCAGATAAAATTGTTATTACAAGTGGAAGGATTTCTTCAGAAATCCTTATTAAAACAGCAAAGAGAGAAATTCCAGCTATTATATCACGGTCAGCGCCTACTAGTTTGGCTGTAGATATGGCAAGAGAATTAAATATATTGTTGATAGGATTTGCAAGAGGCGAAAAAATGAATATTTACACAAATTTTCCGAGTTTAATCTTCTAAGGCAAAAGCTATGAAGAGAAAACCTATGGGTAATAGGAGAAATCCTTTGCCTCCCGCGTTTGGAAAGGAAGATAGCATAACAGCCTATCTTTAGGCTGTTTTTTTAACTAAAATATTAAGGAGAGTGGTAATATGAAAAAGACTTTAGCATCATTATTAGCCCTTTTGTTGATTCTATCACTGTTAGTTGGATGTTCTCCAGCAGAAAAAGAACCTGCTGAGGAACCTATACAAACACCTGAAGAAGTTGTAGAAGAAACAGAAAAACCAGAAGAAACAGAAGAAAAAGGAAGTATTATACTGTCAACAACAACAAGTACTCAAGACTCAGGTTTACTAGATTATCTATTACCAATATTTACTGAAGATACTGGTATAGAAGTGAAGACTGTAGCAGTAGGTACAGGTAAGGCATTACAAATGGGTAGAGATGGTGAAGCTGATGTCCTATTAGTACATGCAAAGGCTGATGAGCTGAAATTTGTTGAGGAAGGTCATGGCACTGAAAGACATGATGTAATGTATAACGATTATGTCCTATTAGGGCCTGCAGATGATCCATTAGGCTTAAAGGAAAACTTCCCAAATGATATTGGCCAAGGATTAACAACAATTTCAAAAAGTGAAGCAACATTTGTATCTAGAGGTGATGATTCAGGAACACATAAAAAAGAACTATCTATATGGAAAGAGGCTGGAATAGAACCAGCAGGAGAATGGTATCTTGAAGCTGGTGCTGGCATGGGTGATGTTCTGAAAATAACTAATGAAAAACAAGCCTATACAATCTCAGATAGGGCTACATACTTATCAAATAAAGGGGGTCTTGATTTAGAGGTTATAATCGAAGGAGATGAAAACCTATTCAATCAATATGGTGTAATCCCTGTAAATCCAGATAAAAATGATCTAATAAATAATGAAGCTGCTATGGAGTTTATGAACTGGATGATTTCAGACAAGGGACAAGGCCTTATCGAAGAGTTTGGCGTAGAAGAATACGGACAACCATTGTTTGTTCCAAACGCTGAGTAAACAATTCAAAATTGTAAATGCACAATTCACAATTATTCTGGACGACCTTTGGTCGTCCTAGTTACAATATGTATAAAACAATTGTGAATTGTGAATTGAAAGCAGGTGTGTTTATGGACTATATACTTCAAGGTTTTAAAGAAGCGATAAATTTAATAATGACATTTGATCCAGAGGTTTTTGAAATCGTTTTAATTTCACTCTTTGTGTCAATGACAGCTACAATCCTAGCTTCATTCTTTATTATTCCTCTTGGTGTATATTTGGGTATAAATAAATTTAGGGGCAAAAGAATGGTATCAAGAATAATATACACATCTATGAGTATCCCAACAGTGATAGTTGGACTACTTGTAGCTATTATTTTGTCTAGGAGGGGACCTTTAGGATACTTGGACCTAATGTACACACCAAAGGCCATGATAATTGCCCAAACTCTATTGCTAATACCTTTAGTACTTGGATTAACTTATAGCCTTGCAAAAAATAGGGGTTTAAATATTGCTAGGGTAGCATTTACCCTAGGCGGAAGTAAGTTTGATTCTACGGTCTTAATAATAAAAGAATTAAAAGTTGATATTATGGTTAATGTTGCAACTGCCTTTTCAAGAGCAATTTCTGAAGTTGGGGCAGTAATGATCGTTGGTGGTAATATTAAAGGGCATACAAGAGTTATTACAACAACCATATCAATGATGAATTCAATGGGAGATTATCCAATGGCTATAGCTTTGGGAATAATATTGCTAATTATATCCTTTTTAATAAATAGCTTTATATACTCTTATGGGCAGGAGGATTAGGATGAAACTAGATTTAATAGATATAAAAAAAGCATATGGAGAAAAGACCGTATTAGATATTCCCCAAATGACAATTGAAGAAGGAAAGATTACAGGAATTGCTGGACCTAACGGCTCTGGTAAGAGTACTCTTCTAAATATCATTAGTCATATAGATGATACTTATAATGGCAAGGTTAAATACAATGGCATGGATTTTAGTAGAGATATAGCAAAAAATATTACTTATGTTTTTCAAAAACCATATTTGTTCAGAAGAAGTGTATATGATAATATCCTCTATCCACTAAAACTAAGGAAATTAGACAAGAAAACTCAAGAAAATCTAGTGAAAGATATAATGAAAAGACTAGAAATAGAGAATTTATCGAATAAAAGAGGCCATCAGCTATCTGGTGGAGAGTCTCAAAAGGTAGCCCTAGCAAGGGCATTAGTCTTTAAGCCCCACTTATTATTGCTAGATGAGCCTACATCAAATATAGATTCAGAGTCAGTAAAAGTAATGGAAAGAGAAATTGTAAGGTTTAATAAGGAAAGGGAAGGGACTGTTCTTATAGTTACTCATAATTTAGATCAAGCCCAGAGGATTTGTGATACAACAATTTATTTAGATTCAGGAAGGGTGAGTAATTAGTGGATTTTTTTAATGTAGTTACTATAGATAAGGCCAATGAAATAATAATGAATAATTTTTTTGATTATAAGTTTGAAGTTGAAATAGTAGATATATTGGATGCAGCAAATAGAATATTAGCTGAAGATGTCATTTCAGATATTAATGTACCAGATTTTAACCGTTCAACGGTAGATGGTTATAGTATAATTGTAGAAGATAGCCATGGGGCCACAGGATCTATTCCTACTATCCTAACTAAGATTGGGGAAGTCAGGATGGGAGAGAGAGCCCAAGGAGATATAATCACTGGTCAGGCTATGTATACTCCAACGGGTGGGATGATTCCATCCAATGCAAGTGGAGTTATTATGATTGAAAACACAGAGTTAATGGATGATGAAACTCTTTTAATATATAAGCCAATTTCAAATGGAGAAAATATGGTCTTCAGGGGAGATGATATTAAAAAAGGACAAGTTGCTCTTAGAAAAGGCAGAAAGATAGATCTAGGAGCTATAGGGGTATTAGCAAGTCTTGGAATATCAAAAGTTAAGGTTTTTAAGAAGCCTAAATTTTATATAATCTCAACTGGAGATGAAATTATAGACCTAGATGAAAAAGCTAGTCTAGGTAAGATAAGAGATATTAATTCTTATGCTTTATACTCCATGATCGAAAAAATGGGTTGTCAAGTAGTGGATAGAACAATAGTTAAGGATGATTATGATCTGTTAAGACTTGAAGTTGAAAAGGGAGTAGACCTTGCAGATATAGTCCTTCTATCAGGGGGAAGTTCTGTAGGTACAAGGGATTATACAGAAAAAGTGATTGCTTCCTTTGGCAGCAAAGGAGTTTTGTTGCATGGTTTGGCTATAAAGCCAGGTAAGCCTACAATAATTGGTGAAGCTAATGGAAAGTTAATAGTGGGATTACCAGGCCATCCTGTATCATCAATAATAGTCTTTAAAACAATAATTGAAGAATATCTAAGACAGAAATTAGGAAATACGGAAATACTTCCTCAAGTAAAGGCTATCACAGAATATAATTTCCCTTCTTCTCCAGGTAAAAGGACATACCACATGGTACAATTAAGGGAAGAGGATGGTACATATCATGCCAGCCCAAGCTTTGGAAAATCAGGGATGATAACCTTACTATCTAAATCACAAGGTTATATTGTTATTAAGGAACATGAAGAAGGGATTAATAAGGGTGAGGAGAGAGTGGTGTACTTATTGTAAAAAAGGAGTGGTTTTATGGATAGGAACACTTATATAGATAATATTGACGTGGAAGAAGCAAAGGCCAAGTATTTCGACAGATTAAGTATAGATTTAACTTATGATGAGCTTGATGTCGTTGATGCATTAGGAAGAGTAACCTTTGAGGCAATTTATGCTAAGATCTCTTCACCAACTTATAATGCATCTGCTATGGATGGAATAGCAGTTATTTCTAAAAACACTGAAGAAGCAACTGAAACTAATCCATTAACATTAAGCCTTAATAAGGACTTTATATATGTTAACACAGGTAATCAGATTGTAGAGCCTTTTGACTCAGTAATCATGATAGAAGATGTAATCCAACTAGATGATGGTAAGATTCAAATATTGAAAGCAGCATATCCTTGGCAACATATTAGACAAATTGGTGAGGATATTGTAGCAACTGAAATGATTTTGCCCTCAAAACATAAAATCAGGCCTATTGATTTAGGGTCTCTTATTTCTGGTGGAATAGAAAGAATAAAAGTATATAAGAAGCCTAGGGTAGGCATATTGCCAACTGGTTCAGAAATAGTTGAGGATATTAAAGAAATTGAAGATGGTAAAATAATTGATTCAAACTCAAAGGTTTTTGAGGGAATGGTTAAAGAGTTAGGTGGGATAGCAAATAGATATAGGCCACAAGTAGATGATTATGAAATACTGAAGAAAGATGTATTAAAAGGTGTAGAAGAAAATGATATACTTATCATTGGGGCAGGATCTTCTGCTGGAACTAGAGACTATACAGTTAAGCTAGTTGAAGAACTTGGAGAAGTTATTATTCATGGGGTTGCAATGAAACCAGGAAAACCAACAATTTTAGGTATTATACAAGGGAAACCTGTAATTGGAATTCCAGGATATCCGGTGTCTGCATTTTTAGTTATGGATGTATTCGTAAAACCTTTGATTCAGAAATATATTGGTCTTGATGAAGTAGAGGTTGACTATATTAAGGCTCAATTATCAAGAAGGGTAGTATCTTCATTAAAACACAAGGAATTAGTAAGAGTTAATCTCGGTTTTGTAAATGATAAGTTAATAGCAACCCCTTTTGCTAGTGGTGCAGGGGTTAGCATGAGCTTAGTAAAGGCCGATGGGATTGCTATTATCCCACGTAATCTTGAAGGAGTAGAAGCTGGAGAAAGAATAGATGTTGAACTATTAAGACCCCTTTCCTCTATAAGGAAGTCACTTGTTTCCATAGGTAGCCATGATTTAATTATGGATGTTATTGGGGATATGCTAGATTTGACCTCTAGTCATGTAGGTAGTTTTGGTGGTATAATGGCTATAAAAAGAGAAGAATGTCATATAGCACCTATACATTTACTTGATATGGATACTGGGGAGTATAATACAAGCTATGTAAAAAAATATTTTCCTAATAGGAAGATGGCCTTAATAAAGGGGGTTCAACGCCAACAAGGATTTATAGTTCAAAAGGGAAATCCTATGAATATAAAGGAGTTTAAGGATTTAGGAAGAGATGATGTAGTTTATGTTAATAGACAAAAAGGTGCGGGCACTAGGGTACTATTAGACTATCATCTAGGATTAAACAAGATAGATTGGTCCCAAATAAGAGGATATCAAAGAGAACTAAATACTCATATGTCAGTTGCAGCGGCAGTAAAAACTGGTTCGGCAACAACTGGCCTTGGAGTATATTCCGCAGCAATAGCTATGGATTTGGATTTTGTTGAAGTTGCTTTTGAAGACTATGACTTTCTGATAAGCTATGATTTATTAGAAGATGAAAGAATTAAAAGATTTATTGAAATTATAAAATCTGAGAGCTTTAAAGACATATTAAGATCTCTTGGAGGCTATGGTTTTAGAAATACAGGAGACATTATTACAGTAGAATGAAGGTGAAGATATGAAAGACTCCTTTGGGAGAGAAATAAATTATCTTAGGATTTCTCTAACAGATAGATGCAATCTAAGATGTGAATATTGCATGCCGGAAAAGGGTGTAAATAAACTTAAACATGCGGATATTCTTTCCTTTGAAGACTTGTATGAGTTGACTAAGGCTTTTGTTGAATTAGGTATAAGCAAGATTAGATTAACAGGTGGTGAGCCGCTAATAAGGCTAGGAGCAATTGATTTTATATCAAAAATATCTAAATTAGATGGTGTAAGAGACATAGCCATGACATCTAATGGTGTATTGCTGAAGAAATATGCTAAGGACTTAAAGGATGCTGGCTTGAATAGAATAAATATTAGCCTTGACACATTAAATGAAGCTAAGTATGAAAAGATTACAAGGGGTGGAAGTTTAAATAATGTGTTAGAAGGGATAAAGGCTGCAAGGGAAGTCGGACTCACCCCAATAAAGATAAATACGGTTTTAATAGGTGGATTCAATGCAGATGAGATTCCAGAACTTGTAAATCTTACCTTAAAAGAGGATATAGATATAAGATTCATAGAGCTTATGCCCATAGGAGAGGCTGCGGAATATGATTTGAACAGGTTTATTCCAAACAGTTTAGTACTAGAAAAGGTTAAGGGGCTAAAAAAGGTTCATAATGAAGATATATCATCACCTGCCACCTATTATAAATTACCCAATGCAAAAGGAAGAGTAGGACTTATTAATCCAATTACTTGTAAATTTTGCTCCAATTGCAACAGGGTAAGACTTACATCTACAGGAAGATTGAAGCTTTGTTTACACTCAAATAGGGAAATTGATCTTAAGAAGTCATTGGAAAATGGTGAGGACATAAAAGAAGTTATAAGGAAGGCAATTTTAACAAAGGAAGAGGAACATTATTTAGAAGATGAAAAATATATAAGCCGTAATATGAATCAAATAGGGGGTTAGTCATGG
>JAAYNS010000074.1 GCA_012520755.1 Tissierellia bacterium | reverse complement strand
TAGAAAAAGGAACGCCAGTAGATTGGAGTTTAATAGAATGAAAACTATAGTTTTTAGGACACTAGGTGGCAAAGGAATAGGATATGGGCACTTTTACAGGTGCCTTTCTTTGGCGAAAGGGATAACTTTTCTAGAAAAGCACGTTAATATTATTTTTATTATAAATGAAGAACTTATTGAATTAATTGAGAATACTTCTTTTAATTATATTGTATCTAATAAGTTAAATGAAGATCTTAATATAATTGGGAATATGGATATTGATTTGTTTATATTAGACTCGTATTTAGGTTCCAATGAATATCTAAGAAAAATAAAGAGAAAAACTAAGCTTATGTTAATGGATGATAACAACGATATATATGACTCGACAATAGCAGACATATTATATAATGGAAATATTTATGCACAAAACTTAAACTATTTGCATGTTAAGGATCAGATACAACTATTAGGAAGCAAATATCTAATAATGAAAGAAGAGTATTGGGTTAATAAGCAAGATGAATACACTAGTAAAGAGGGAGTTTTAGTTACAACAGGTGGAACTGATAAGTACGGTGTTATAACTAGAATTATTGACACAATAAAACATTTAGATATAAAAATTAATGTTGTAATTGGACCTGGATTTAATGATGATTATATTAAAGAGATAGATGATAAAAAACCAGAAAATGTAGACTTGATATATAAGCCTATTAGTTTAAAAGACTATATAAATTTGTCTAAGATAGTAATTACTGCAGGTGGCAGTACAGTTTATGAAGTATTGTCTCAGAAAAGCATACCTATAGTATTTAGTATAGCAGACAACCAGGATTTATTGTGTGCTATATTAAATCGAATGGGAATTGAATATATAGGCAAATATCCTAATATTGATTACACTAAGCTAAAGCCATTGTTGAAAAGAGTATATAGTGATGATGTTGATAGAGAAGCTGAACTCAATAATTTGGTCACTGGGGAAGGGACTTTATTGGTTGCTCAAGAAATAATAGGATTATTAGATAAATAGTATTTCTAGTAATATAAATAAGAGGATGATATGAGTTGACTGCAATAAAAAACAAACAAAGTTACAATATAATTGAAACAAAAATTCCAAACATGCCAACAGTTCAAGCTGTATTAGGTGAAAACAGTTACTATTTATATAGTAAGTATAACCCACTTAGGGATTCGAAAATTTTTGCTGAAGAAGAATATGATGAGAATATAGATAACTATTTGGTATATGGGCTAGGCCTAGGATATCACATAAGAGAATTAGAGAATTTACTTAAACAAAAAGGAGACCAATATCATATTTACCTGGTAGAATGTAATTTAGAAATTTACAAATTGGCTATGGAAAATGTTGATTTGAGTGGAATTATAAACAGTGAGAACATTACCTTGCTCTTAATGGGAAATAACAAGTCATCCTATGAAAGACTTACTGATATATTAACTGTTGATAGTATAAAAATAGCAGTTCATAAACCATCTTTAAACACAATACCAGAAGATTTTATAGAATTAAAATATTTACTTGAAGAATTTCAGATGAAACAAGATACTATAGTTGCTACATCTAAGATATTAGATGATAACTTTAAAAGCAATATTAATAACTATGATGAAAATGTTGATGTTCTCTTTAATAAGTTTAAAGATACACCCTTGTATTTAATATCAGCCGGACCATCCTTGGACAAGAATATTCATGAACTTGCAAAAATTAAAGGGAAAGCTATTATTTTATCAGTAGGGAGGGCAGTCAGACCCCTATTGAAGGCAAATATTACCCCAGATTATATTATAGCAACAGATCCTTCAAACTGGCTTTATACATCTCAATTAAAGGGTTTGAATATAGATGTGCCTATAATTGTATTATCTACCTGTGATAAAAATATAATGTTGAATTATAAAGGGAAAAAATATATTGCACTACAAGAAGGATATCTCCCAGCAGAGAGATATGCTAAGGATAATAATAATTCTACTGTAAAAACAGGAGGCTCTGTTGCTACTACAGGGCTGGACATAGCAATTAGAATGG
>JAAYNS010000073.1 GCA_012520755.1 Tissierellia bacterium | reverse complement strand
TACCAAAGTGCTTGTTTTTTGATTAAGTTAATATTGTTTAAAAAGTATAAAATTGTATGTAGCATATGCGTTATTTGTTAAATATTGTCTCGTATTTTAGCCAGATTGATTTATTGCAACCGACAGGGACAACTACAATTATGTTACTTTTACTTCCAAGAACGAACATCCAGTTAAATTATTTTCTTGTATTAAATTAACTACTTTTTCTGAAATAAATTTAGGAATAGTATCATCTTTTAATTTAAATATATCTACATCGATAATTTTTTCTTTTTTTAATGCATATTTTTCAATTGTAATTATTTTTTCATTATCACCGACTACAAATATATCATATTTAGAATTTGCTAAATCTATTGCATCTACTAGATTGTATATATTGGCAACAAAATAATTCTCTAAGTTCTCATTAGTCAGTGCGTTTATAATTTTAATAGGAAGATACTGTATTCCAGTTATAAAGTTTTCTTCCAAAATATTTTTTAGTTTTGCAGATACTATTAACCACCCTAAATCATTTCCTAAAAAATCAGTTTTTCGAGTTCCTTCTTTAGGATTATAAAATAAAATTATTCCCATGTTCCAATTCTTAATAAAAATCCCTTTTTCAACTACATATTGATCTATTCCATTTAGTTCATTTGAAATACAACAAATCGCATCATTATCATTTTCATAATCATATAGTAGCTTAAAATATTTCATCTTACTCCTCCTTGACCACTAATCCAATAGTCTTTATATAGCATATCAGGATTATCTATAATCTTTTTCTTCAATTGCTCAAATAACTCCAGAAATTTAGTTGTATCGCCTTGTGATATACTGTCGAATTTTTTAATTTGATCTAATACATAATCGTGATATGCATTCGGGTGTCTACCCCTGTGTGGTAAAAATTCTCTGTTCCAAGGATCATCTAAATCTAAAGAGTACTTTTTGATGATTTTTTCAAATTCTTTTGTATATGTTTTACTTTTGTTTGTAGCAAAATGATGATCCTGCAAAGGTTTTGTATTAGTTGTAGCAAAATTAACACCACCCAAAAATCCTGATGATCTGAAAAGATTTCCTGCCAATCCTGCATCTATAGCTATGTTTACTGTTGATGGTGCTAATTGCCCAAAAGGAGTAACAGCAGCTGGAGTACTACTAATACTTATGCTCTCTAATAAGCTATGGCTAAACCTTGCTGCACTATATACTGTCATTCCAGTACTTATTGCATCTCTGCTATAGTCCACAAGCTCATTAAATGAAGTATCTGGGTTAACAAAGAAATTATACCTACTTTCTTTATTAATCACATTGCCCGCACTATCTCTAATACTATTATAAATTGTTTTTGGAGCATTTTTTAATGCTTCTCTTCTATATTCATACTTTTTATCTATTTCTTCTTTCTTAATTTCATATAAATCATTGTCTATTATACCAAGCTGTCTATCCATAGAAAGCTTTGACATTTGAAAATTATCACTTCCAGCATCAAGTATATCTATGCCAAAGTCAATCATACCTGCTGAAATTTCACCATATCCAGCTGCTATGGAATAAACACGTTTCCCAACAAACCCCAAATCTCCATGTTCCTCAATTAATTCATACGCTTTTTCTCTTTCTTCGGAATTAGATAAT
>JAAYNS010000072.1 GCA_012520755.1 Tissierellia bacterium | reverse complement strand
TATTTTTAGTTTTTCCAATATTGATTGGTTCAGCAGTTCAACAGATAAATGTAATAGTAGATAAAACATTGGCTTCAGAATTAGTCGAAGGAAGCATTTCTGCATTATCCTATGCTTCTAGAACTAATGATGTCATTATAAGTGTATTTATAGCAGCAATAACAACAGTGGTATTTCCAATGCTTTCAAAGGCGTTTTCTGAACACAACACAGATGAAGTAGTGAATATTTTAAACCAAAGTGTTGGCATTATCTTTATAATTACTGTGCCAGCTACAGTAGGTCTAATAATATTAGCCCAGCCTATAGTGACCTTGTTTTTTCAAAGGGGAGCTTTTAGTGAGGGTGCTGCCCTAATGACTGGAGAGGCTTTAATGTTCTATTCTATTGGTTTGTTGGGAATCTCTATGAGATTGATGCTAAACAAAGTATTTTATTCTCTTCATGATACTAAGACCCCAATGATAAACGGAGGTATAGCAGTATTGATTAATATAGTCTTGAATTTACTATTGATTGATTCAATGCAGCATAAAGGGCTAGCACTTGCTACCAGTATTTCTGCCATAATTACATCTGTTTTTCTACTAATTGACCTTAGAATTAAACTTGGCCCCTTAGGCATTACAAAAATGCTAACAACATTTACAAAAACTCTACTAGCATCTCTTGTAATGGGATTAGCTGTGTATTTTATATATTACAAGATTGGTTCACTTTTACCTGAAGCAAGAGCCCTACAGTTTATTATGCTTGCAATATCCATATTAGTAGCAGTGATAATATACCTACTTATGCTAATGGCATTAAGAGTTGGGGAATTGAGAATAATAGGAGAGACTATAAGGAAGAGGGAATAGGCTTTAATCTTCAAATGTTCGCCCCATTATATTTCGATCCATTCTATTATCATAAGCCAGCCTAGATAATTGTGAATTGACAACTGTGAACTGTGAATTGATAACTGTGCAGTGTTCTGTTATAATATATAAAATAATGAAAATGGAGTGGTTTATATGACTTACATGGATTTGAAGGGTCAGAAACTAAGAGAAGCTGAAAAACAATTGTCAGTAGCCTCAACGGAAGAGAAGAACCTAGCATTAAAATATGTAGCGGAAGCAATTAATCGTAATAGGAAAGAAATACTGGCAGCTAATGAGAAGGATGTACAAAATGGGATACTTTCCGATATGTCAGAAGGACTAATAGATAGATTAAAACTAGACGATAGTAGAATTGATGGTATTATTGAAGGGATTAATACTGTAATTATGCTTCAGGATCCTGTATGGAAATCAGATAGGGTATGGACTATGGAAAACGGATTGACATTTTCTAAAATGACAGTACCAATAGGTGTAATAGGAATAATCTACGAATCAAGACCTAATGTTACAGTAGATGCTTTTGCCTTAGCCTTAAAATCTGGAAATTGTATATTGTTGAGGGGAAGCTCATCTGCTATTAATTCAAATTTAACTTTAGTTAAGGCGATTAAAGAGGGGCTTAAGAATAGCAGTATTACTGAAGATGTTGTGGAATTCATTGATGATACTGATAGGGATCTTGTAGACCAAATGCTTAATGCAACTGAGTATTTGGATTTAATAATTCCAAGAGGTGGGAAAGGTTTAATTAAATTAGTAATAGACAATTCATCAGTTCCTACCCTACAGACTGGAGATGGAAATTGTCATTTGTTTGTAGATGAGTCTGCTAATTTAGATGATGCGGTAAATATACTTGTGAATGCAAAGACTCAAAGAATAGGTGTTTGCAATGCTTGTGAAACATTATTGGTTCATGAGAATATAGCAGATAGATTTTTGCCAATGGCATATGAAGCTTTAAAGGATAAGGTGGAATTAAGAGGAGACAGTTCAACCAAAAAAATAATTGATGTAAAGGATGCTAGCCCAGAGGATTGGTATGAAGAGTATCTGGACTATATATTGGCTATAAAAGTAGTAAGAGATGTTGATGAAGCAATTGACCATATTAATAAATATGGAACTAAACATTCAGAATCCATAGTTACAGAGAATTTGACAAATGCAAATAAGTTCCAGAGACAAGTCGATGCAGCTACTGTTTATGTTAATGCTTCTACAAGATTTACAGATGGTGGTGAGTTTGGATTTGGTGCTGAAATGGGAATTAGCACACAAAAAATCCATGCTAGAGGACCTGTTGGTTTAGAACAGCTTGTGTCAAGTAAGTATTTAATTATGGGCAAGGGACAAATTAGAAAGTAGGTGCAAGCATGATAGATGAAATAATAAAGAAAAGTCATAAAATAGTTATAAAAATTGGCAGCAGTACCTTAACAAATGAGGACGGCTTTATTGATAAGGATTTTATTGAAAATCTAGCTCTTCAAATAAAAACCCTTCGTGACATGGGCAAACAAGTAGTTATCGTATCCTCAGGTGCAAGGATTGCGGGTGTTAGTACAATAGGTAAATGGTCTAGAAAAGAGGACATCCATTACAAACAGGCCTTATGTGCTATAGGCCAAGTTGAGCTGATGGATTCCTATAGAAGGATATTTGGAAATCATAATATGCATGTTGCACAGATCCTTTTAACTAAAGAAGATCTTGTTAGTGACAATAGAACCTTAAATATTAGGAATACTCTTTTTACACTTATAGATGAAGGGGTTGTACCTATTATAAATGAAAATGACACTGTCTGTGTAGAGGAGATAAAGATTGGCGATAATGATGTTCTTGCAGCCCATTCCACAGTAGTATGGGGTGGAGACTTGCTTATCTTGTTTAGTGATATAGATGGTATATATGATAAAAATCCTAATGAAAACAAAGACGCTAAATTAATAGAAAAGATTGACAATATCGAAGAACTTGAAAACAGTATTTCTATGGATTCAAAAAGCAGTTTTGGAACAGGTGGCATACCTACAAAGATAAAGGCTGCGAAGATTGTTAGCAAATATGGAACCCCAATGATAGTCACTAGGGGAAAGAAAGAGAATATAATCACAGAGTTAGCGGAAGGAAAGGTAAAAGCTACTTTGTTTTTAGCTTAAAAAGATAGGAAAACATAAAAATATTAGACAAATGTTAAAATAATATGACAATTATCTTGTAGATGTTGACATTATTTTTAGTTTATATTATATTAAACATGTTGTATAAAACAACAAAACATAACCATTTCCATTAATTAACTTTAATAATGGTTGAATAAAGTGCTAATGCAATTAAAGGAATACCCCCCAGTATCATATTCCTTAATGCTCATATCATTTGATATGAACTTGTATTGG
>JAAYNS010000071.1 GCA_012520755.1 Tissierellia bacterium | reverse complement strand
ATAGTTTTAATATTAATGTCCTGAGTGCTTACTCCTAAACTTGCTGCAATAGCTCCTGCTATTACTGCTACTAGCTCCTCATTACTACCTGCTGCAATAGCTGCCGCTACTACCGCAGCTAGCTCCTCATCATTGCCTTTAGTTTGTACTACAGCTGTTTCTTCTTTTTTTACTACTAATACTTCTGATTGTTTAGTATGTGTTTCTTTTTTTTTATCATCTAATGATACTAGTCTTATCCCGCCTATAATTAGAGCTATAACTACTAGTGCTGCAAAAACTACTATCATACTAAATACTGTAACTACTAAACTATCAACTAAGGTAATTTCTGTCATCATTTTTTCACCTCTCTTTTTATGTAATAGTCAGATGCTTGGAAAACATCAAATTTCTAGTAAATTCGGTGTTTCTTGTTTTTAAACATAGCATGCCACAAATAAAAATATAATTGTGAGCATTTTGTTAACCAATATTGTCAACAAAATTATTATACCTATAATATTACCATACATCCTTAATTTTTGTAACTTCCTTTTTGAATTTACTATGAAATATTAGAATATGTAGAAAAATATTTTTCATGTACTAAACAAGTTTGACTCTTATATTCACTTATCAATGAATTCGACCTGCTAAATAACTTGGTATATTCATAGTAATATGATTTTAATCTCATAATACTTTTTCAGTACCCATAATTCTAAATCTGTTTTCATTTCTAAAAATAGTTATTAATTACAAATTTTTCTCCTATAAAGTTACTTCCCTTAGCTATTATAAATAGTAAACCCCTAGTAAAATAGGGGCTCACTAATAATATTAATTGCATTTATATACATAGTATTCATCATATCCTACTATTACTTTGTAATATCCCTTTAGCATTCTATCTGTTTCTTCATCACCAGTATCTACTAAAAATGGTTTGCTTCTTAAATCAGTTAGTTTACCTAGAGTAGAGACTATAGTTATGTTTTCTTTACCAACAGCCTTTATTACTCTTGGACTCAGCTGTTGATTTCCCCTACCAAAAATGTAACCCTGGCCTCCTATTGGCGTTACAATAATTCTAGTATTATTATTTTTTACAGTTTCTAATATTTCAGTCTCATTAGCATCCTTAACTAAGATTTGTCCATTTTTAACAATATCAATCCCAAGCAATGTGTGAGGTAATCCCATCTTTTTTAATACTTCCCTAGTTGTCGTGCCAGATCCTATAAGATAAACACAATCTCTTTCCATGTTATCTACTATATAATCTGCAATACCCTCTAAAGATATACTGTCATTAGAAATCCCTCCTGCTTTTAATGATTGAACATAGGCTTGCTCATATGGCACTTTCATGTATCCATATAGTTTTGCTACTACCTTTCCTTCTCTAAATTGTTCTTCATCTATGTCCATTACTTCTGACTCTCTAATTTCAATAAGACTATTATTAAAGAATTTTACAACAATCTTTCCTGCATTTAATGGATTTGTAGCAAATACAGCAGAATGGATTTTTACACCAGTAGGAATTCCTATTACCGGTAACTTATCTCCTACGATATTATATATGTTTCTAGCAGTCCCATCTCCGCCTGCAAAGAGAATCAAGTCAACTTCATCAGATAAAAGTAAGCTTGCTGCTTTTTCGGTAGCCTTTGCTCCTTGTAAGTCTCTTAATTCATCTAAAACTTCTACTTCAAATCCTAATTCTTTTGCAATTTCCTCTCCCATATCAGAGGGACAAGTTAGTATCTTAATCTTATCCTTTATAGAAACCAGCTCTTTTAAGGCCTTCTTAGCTTTAATTGGTGATTCTCGTTTTGCTCCAAGTTTTATAGCTTTTTCTAATGCTTCTTCTCCATCTGTCCCTTTTAAACCTACTTTGCCACCCATACCTGCAATAGGGTTTACTATAAAACCAAGTTTCTTGACCATATTATTGTAACCCTTTTTTTCTTTTATAAGATCTCCAAGTTACAATTAGTTCTTCAGGATTAGTTATTTCAGGTTGAGGAATCAAAGATATTGGAGTATT
>JAAYNS010000009.1 GCA_012520755.1 Tissierellia bacterium | reverse complement strand
TTCATTTGAAATCTTAAAAGAAAAGCTTAGCAATGAAAACATAAATGATATTTCAAAGGGGAAAATCATTTTAGCAACTGTAAAAGGAGATGTACATGATATTGGTAAAAATATTGTAAAGGTCCTTTTGGAAAATTATAATTATGAAGTAATTGATTTAGGCAAGGATGTGCCAAAGGAAGTAATATTAGAAACAGCTCTAAAAAACAAGGTTAAGCTTATAGGCCTTAGCGCACTGATGACAACAACTGTAAAAAGCATGGAAGAGATTATTAAAGCCCTAAGAGCTGAAAGCAATGATTTTACAATAATGGTTGGTGGTGCAGTCTTAAATCAAGAATATGCCAATATGATAGGTGCAGATTATTACGGTAAAGATGCAAATTCAGCTGTAAGCATAGCCAAAGAAGTATTGGGCTAAATTGTTATTAGTTGAGTAAAATAACTAATTTTAGGTAAAAATGACAGTGGGTATCTTGACTTCAATAGGACTTATGGTATATAATTCAATTAAAATTTCAAATGATATAGCTTAGAAGGAAATAGTAAATAATGAAACTTTTAAGAGAGTCAGTGGTTGGTGTGAACTGATAAGCATAGTTATTGAATCCGCCCTTCATGACCTAAGCCAAGTAACTAATAGTGACTTGTAGCTAGGTCAAAGGCAGGGAAGTCCAAATTTATGCGATAGTAAGGAGCAAATAAATTTGTGATGTGAGCCTGCGACAGCTGATAGAAGATTGAGTGAGCCATTTTGGCTAACTAGGGTGGCAACGCGGAATAACTTCCGTCCCTTGATATAGGGACGGGAGTATTTTTATGAGTTAATACAAGTGAGTAAATATTCCAGTTCTATGATAATAGAACTCCTAGAGTGGAAAGATAAAAATTGTGACTTGAAATAAGGAGGTTAAAAAATGTTAGATATTAGAAGAATAAGATCAAATCCAGATGAAGTAGTAAAAGCATTAGGGAAGAGGCATGGTGACTTCCCTATAGACAAAGTATTGGAACTAGATGAAAAGAGGAGACAACTTCTTGTAAAAGTCGAAGAAATGAAGGCAGAACAAAACAAAGCTTCTAAAGAAGTTCCTAAGCTTAAAAAAGAAGGCAAGGACACAAGTGAATTATTTGCACAAATGAAGGAGTTATCCGAAAAGACCAAGGAATTAGATGGAGAAGTAAGAAGTATTGATGAAGAATTAAAAAACTATTTGTTACAAATTCCAAATACTCCTCATGAAACAGTAGTGGAGGGGACAGATGATTCCGATAATGTAGAAATTAGAAAATGGGCTAGTCCAACAGAATTCACTTTTGAAGCAAAGGCCCATTGGGATTTAGGAACTGACTTAGATATTCTTGACTTTGAAAGGGCTGTAAAGATTACAGGGGCAAGATTTAGCGTATTTAAAGGCTGGGGAGCAAAACTGGAAAGAGCTATTATTCAGCTTATGTTAGACCTACACACTAATGAGCATGGATATACCGAAATAGCTCCCCCATATATGGTAAACAGAGACAGTATGATAGGGACAGGACAACTTCCTAAATTTGCTGAAGATATGTTTCATGTACCTGCAAAGGACTATTATCTAATTCCAACAGCGGAAGTTCCTCTAACAAATTTATTGAGAGATGAAATAATTGATGAAAGCCAATTACCAATATACTTCACAGCTTATACACCATGCTTTAGGGCAGAAGCAGGTTCAGCTGGTAGAGATACAAGGGGCTTAATTAGAAATCACCAATTTGACAAGGTAGAATTGGTTAAGTTTTCAAAACCAGAGGATTCATATAAGGAGTTAGAGTCCTTAACTAATAATGCAGAAAGAGTTCTACAATTATTAAATATCCCTTATAGAGTAGTTATGCTAAGTACTGGGGATTTAGGATTCTCATCTGCCAAAACTTATGATATTGAAGTCTGGATGCCTAGCTATGATAGATATGTAGAGATTTCTAGCTGTAGCAATTTTGAAGATTTCCAAGCAAGAAGAGCTAATTTAAGGTTTAGAAATGCTGATGGTAAGGTTGAATATCTTCATACATTAAATGGATCTGGCTTAGCTGTAGGCAGAACATTTGCTGCAATATTAGAAAACTATCAACAAGAAGATGGTTCAATTGTAGTTCCTGAGGTATTAAGAAAATATCTGGGTGGATTAGAAGTAATCAAATAGATTATTATAGTTTAAACTGGGGATTTGATTAAAAATTTTAATGGAATCCCCAGTATTAAATTGACATCTAGCTCAAGTTCATGTAAAATAAAGGAGTATAATTTGCGCCCGTAGCTCAGTGGATAGAGCAGTGCCCTCCTAAGGCATGTGCGGAGGTTCGACTCCTCTCGGGTGCGCCAAAATAGATTTGGTGATACAATGGATGAATACTATATGAATGAAGCAATAAAACAAGCATGTGTATGCACCTACGAAGTTCCAGTAGGTGCTGTTATCGTTTATGAAGACAAGATAATTGGCAGGGGCTATAATCTTATAGAAACAACTAATGACCCTACCACTCATGCTGAAATAATAGCTATTAGACAAGCTAGCAATTACTTAGATAGTTGGAGGCTTGTAGATTGTACCATGTATGTAACCCTTGAGCCATGTGCCATGTGTGCTGGAGCCATAGTTAATTCTAGGATTAAAAGGCTAGTAATTGGAGCACTAGATGACAAGAGAGGGTGTTGTGGCTCTGTAGAAGACTTAGTGCGTCATCCAAGGTTTAATCATAGGGTAGATTTAACCATAGGTGTTTTAGAAGATCAATGCAGTAAATTATTAAAGGATTTTTTTAAAGAATTAAGAGAAAATAAGGATGCTAAATTATAATTTTACCACAATAATTTCGCATCTTTTTTACTAATTAGGAAGTGATGATATGGAAATCAAGGGAAAGTATAATACAGCTATAGCTTTTACAGATCAAATAGAAAATGGAGCCCTCGACCAAATAAAGAAGCTTCTAAATCAAGAATTTATCAAGGATTCAAAGGTAAGAATTATGCCTGATGTACACCAAGGAGTAGGTTGTGTCATTGGATTTACAGCTCAAATGGGGGATAAGTTAATTCCAAACATAGTTGGAGTAGATATTGGTTGTGGGATGGTCACTGTGGAACTAGGCCATATTGATATAGATTTTCCAAGACTAGATGAGATAATAAAAACATCCATACCTTATGGGAGGAATGTTCATCAAGGAAGAGGAAACCATTTTGATGATATAAGCAAATTACACTGTTATAGGGAATTAAAGGATACAAAAAGAATAGAAAGAAGCATAGGTACATTAGGTTCAGGTAATCATTTTATAGAAGTAAACTCAGATAGTAAAGACAATAAATATCTAGTAATCCATTCAGGAAGTAGAAATCTTGGAAAACAAATTGCAGAAATCTATCAAAAACTTGCTATAGATTTATGCAGTGGCAAGGAAGACTTCTTTATAAGGAAGGAAAAACTTATCAAAAGCTATAAAGACCAAGGCAAGCGTAAAGAAATAAATAAGGCCTTAAAAGAACTAAGTAAGGAATATAAAAACTTAGAGCCTAAATACCCAAAGGACCTATGTTATTTATCAGGCATATATAGGGATAGGTATTTACATGACATGAAAATAGCTCAAGAATTTGCAATTAAAAATAGACAAGTTATGGCAGATACAATTCTAAGGTCTTTATTTAATAGAGCTTTAGATGAGTTTTCATATTTTCATACTATACACAATTATATAGATTTTAGGGACAATATAATAAGAAAAGGGGCAATCTCAGCCTATGAAGGGGAGAAGCTACTAATACCAATTAACATGAGAGATGGCTCTATTTTAGCTATAGGTAAAGGGAATCCTGACTGGAACTATTCTGCACCTCATGGAGCAGGCAGGCTCAAAAGTAGAACAGATGCAAAAGAAAGCTTCTCATTAGAGGATTTCAAAAAATCCATGGAAGGAATATACACTAGCTCAGTAAATGAAAAAACCCTAGATGAAAGTCCATTTGCTTATAAGTCTATGGAAGAGATTATTAGTAAAATTGGAGATACAGTTGAAGTTATAGATATATTGAAAGCAATCTACAACTTTAAGGCATGAAATTAAATTTAATAAATTAAATATGGCTAGATATATGATATTATATTAGCATCAAATATTGATCTGGAGAGATGTCCGAGCTGGCTTATGGTGGCGGTCTCGAAAACCGTTGTGCAGGTTTCCCCTGCACCGGGGGTTCAAATCCCCCTCTCTCCGCCAAAAAACATGGTTTTCCTTAATTAGAGGAAAACCATGTTTTTTTACATAAGTCCTTTAAAAAGACCCTATTATTATAAAATCTCATTTATCTAAACTATTCAATAATTATCTATGTTCCTTTAATAATTTATCCTTGATACTCCATAAGTCATAGGATAGGTCTACAAAGTATTCATGAGGTCTATCAAATCTTCTAACTTCAACCCATAATGTATCAACTTGTTCTTTGCAGTATTCTTGTAGCTCATGTATGTTAGGGCTATCATATACTCTTTTACCCTTATCAAATATTTTTACCAATAATTTTTTAGCATAGAAATTACTAACCCTTTTTCTTTTCCAAGTATAAAGAGGATGAAAGATTTCATATGGTTTAGTATCGTCAATTACTTCATCATACAAGGTTACCACATCTGCAATTGCTTTATTTGTGCTTCTGTCAAATAATCTATATACTTGTTTAAATCCTGGAGTTGTAATCTTGCCTACATTTTCGCTTAATTTAATTTTAGGGATCATTACTCCCTTTTCTTCAACTGCAGTTAATTTATAAACACCACCAAAGACTGGATTAGACATTGCAGTTATAAGCCTTTCACCTACTCCAAAGGAATCTACTTGTGCCCCCTGATTTAATAAGGCTTCAATGATATATTCATCTAAGCCGCTAGATAAAGTAATCTTACAGTCTGGGAAGCCAGCTTCATCTAACATCTTCCTAGCTTCCTTTGAAAGATAAGCAAGGTCCCCACTATCAATTCTAATACCCTTTGGTCTAAAACCTAATGGTAAAATTGTTTCATTAAAACACTTTATAGCATTTGGGACACCCTGTTTAAGAACATCATATGTATCAACTAACAAGGTACAATTATCAGGATAAACCCTGGCATATGCATTAAAAGCATCTAACTCACTATCAAATAACTGTACCCAGCTATGAGCCATAGTGCCTAGAGCAGGTATTCCAAATTCTCTATCAACTAAAGTGTTAGCAGTTCCTATACATCCACCAATATATGCAGCCCTAGCACCCAGTATTGCTGCTTCAGAACCCTGTGCCCTACGAGAACCAAACTCCATAACAGTCCTGCCCTTAGCTGCCCTTACAATTCTATTAGCCTTAGTTGCGATTAATGATTGATGATTTATCGTTAATAATATCATAGTTTCCACCAGTTGAGCTTGAATAACTGGCCCCCTAACTATTATTAGTGGCTCTTGTGGGAAAATTGGAGTTCCTTCTGGAATAGCCCAAACATCACAGGAAAACTCAAAGTTCTTTAAAAAATCTAGGAATTTTTCATTAAAAATATTTTTGCTTCTAAAATACTCAATGTCTTTTTCACTAAAGCATAAGTTTTCCATATAATCTATTACTTGTTCTACACCAGCCATAATTGCATAGCCGCCTTCATCTGGGATGTTTCTGAAATACATATCAAAATATGCAATTTTATCTTCCAATCCATTCTCAAAGTAGCCATTTGCCATAGTAAACTCATAATAGTCTGCTAATAGACTAAGATTATTCTTATTCTTCCAATCTACTCCGTTCATCATAATACTCCTTTGTCTAAAATAAGTTAAAATCATATATTCATTATATATCTGTGGAAAAAATAATACAATGATGACAAAAAATTAAAAGGTAATCTCCATATACTTCTTAGAAGATTACCCTTATTTAAAATAGAATTGTATGCAACTACTCCAACGACAGTTGTCTGGTTCAATCACCATCAAATACGCTACACTCCTTTTAAATTACAACCAATCAGCTTTTATCCTATTGTTGTAATTCAAATATTAAGTTTTAGATTTCAGATTTAAGATGTGAGACTAGCTTTATATCCATTACCTTACCAAATTTCACTTACGAAAGTGATTCTAGAACAATCTCAAATCCAATTTCTTAAGATACTTAAACACCTCTTCAAAACTATGCTTCTTGGTATACTTAACCACCCTTTAGAATTAATTTTCTTAAGATACTTAATTACCTTTAAAGCTTTGTCTCTTAAGATACTTCACTACTTTTGATACTTTAACAATATTGATACTTTGTTGCTTTTCTAAATCCTTCTAAAACAAATAACTTACTACTTTGCCTTGGTTTTCATGCATCCTTTTCATGCAATCGTTCTCAAACTGCTAACAAGAACTAACCAGCGATAATAATTTGTTGTTGGAAGTAGCTGCACCAATTCTATTGTTAACAATAGTAAATTTGTATTAACTTACTATTGTAACTATATTATACCCAGAAAATAAAATTTAAACATAAAAAAAACAAAAAAACTAAAAAAATTAGTTTTTTTGTTTTTCTTTATTTATTAATTCTTTACCCTTTTGAGTTACAGTTAAGATTTTCATGGGATTTATATTACAATTAGAAACAGCACAACCATTACACTTGCTTTTACAAGTTGGAGATCCCATATCTTCTTTTAGATAAGCCATTCTTATTAATTGAGATATTAGTTCTTCAACCATATTTTCAGATATATTTAGGTTTTTTCCTATAGTAGCTTTAGAGTAAGTTCCTGAAAGATATAATTCCCTTAATATTTCCTTAAGCATTTAAACACTCCTTAAAATCCTAACAAAGTACCAACTTGATACACTATTATAGATAAGACCCATCCTATTATAAAAGGATATATAGTTATAAAGGCTGCCCATTTATAGGATTTTGTTTCTTGTTTTACAGTGGCTATTGTAGCAGCACATGGAGTATATAAGAGGGTCATTATCAAAAAGGATACAGCTGTCAGAGGTGTAAAAACATCTTGAACAGCAGATACTAGTGCGGCACCCTCTCCGCCTCCTGCATATACCATTCCTAATACAGCTACAACTGCCTCTTTTGCCGCTATTCCAGCAAATAAACTAACAGATGCTTGCCAAGTACCAAAGCCAGCAGGCTTAAAGATAGGAGCTATAAAGGTTCCTATTCTTCCAAGAATACTTTCCTGGCTATAAGGTTCAACTCCTAATGGGAATATTGACAAGATCCATAGAAGTGTTACTACTGCAAAAATAATTGTCCCAGCCCTCTTTAGGAAATCCCATACCTTGTCCCACATATTCCTCAGGACATTTCTCATGGAAGGAAGTCTGTATGGTGGCAGTTCCATAATAAAGTGAGAAGACTCACCCTTAAACAAGGTTTTGCTGAAAATTTTTCCCATAATCAAGGCAACAAGAATCCCTAAGGCATATAAAGAAAATAATACAATTCCACCCTTGCTTTCAAAAAAAGCAGCTATAAAAACTAAGTATATAGGTATTCTTGCCCCACATGACATAAAGGGATTAATAAGAAGGGCGATCATTCTATCCTTTTTGTTTTCAAGTGTACGAGTTGCCATAACACCAGGCACATTACATCCAAAACCTACAATCATTGATATAAAGGTTTTACCATGGAGGCCTAAGGCCCTCATAACTCCGTCCATAACATAAGCTGCCCTAGCCATATAACCTGTATCTTCTAATATTCCTAAAAAGAAGTACAAGGTCATTATGAGAGGTATAAATACAATAACTGCACCTACCCCACCTACTATTCCTTCTATTACAAAGGAAGTTACCAGGTCAGGGGAATTTATGGCGTATAAAAAACTGGACATCATAATTCCTAATGATTCTATCCAGCCTTCGACAATTCCACCTAGTAAATCTTCACCAATAACAAAGGTTAATTGGAAAATTACATACATGATTATTGCAAATATTGGAATTCCTAAATATTTGTTTGTAACAATTTTATCAATTTTATCAGTAATAGTAACAAGTGTCTCATCGGGTTTTTTGATGGATTTTTCTATAACTTTGTTTACAAACTCATATCTTTTATTAACGATTTCAAGCTCGTAATCTACTGCCTTATCCTTTATGGCAATAAGTCTTTCCTTTAAGCCATTATTCTCTTGAATGTGTTTTATTACTTCTTCATCGCCTTCTAGTACCTTAATTGATATCCAGTCCTTGAACTTTTCATCTCTAGATCCTAGCAAGAGTTTTTTGATTTCTGCAATTTCCTTATCGAGCTCTTCCCCATAACTAATACTATTAACAGGGGGATCTTCATTTATGGTAGCAACAGCTTTTTCGATTAATTCATCTATACCCTTTCTCTTAGATGCAACAGTTGCAACTATAGGTACCCCTAATTGATTTGATAAACTATCAAGATTGATTTCTATTTTCTTTTGCTTTGCTTCATCCATCATATTAAGAGCAATTACTACTTTAGTTCCCATTTCTAGTAACTGAGTAGTTAAGTAAAGATTTCTTTCTATATTAGTAGCATCTACTACATTAATAACAACATGGGGATTACCCTTGATAATGAAATCTCTAGCAACTATCTCATCTTCAGAATAAGCACCAAGACTGTATGTTCCAGGTAAATCCACAATATTGTAAAAGCTATCATTAAACTTTAGTTTTCCTTCTTTTTTTTCTACAGTAACCCCAGGCCAGTTTCCAACGTGTTGATTTGCTCCTGTCAAAGCATTGAACAAGGTTGTCTTTCCACTATTTGGGTTACCAACTAATGCTATTATGTCCATTTATGCCCTCCTTTACAAATGATATCCATTATCAACGAATATCAAAAAATTATACTACAGATATTTTATCTGCCAATCCTCTTCCTAAAGCTAATTTATTTCCTGATAAGGACAATATAATAGGACCAACATCATTTTTCAAAACTTTGACTTTAGCACCTTTATTTAAACCAAGTTCATACAATCTTTTATTAACATTTCTTCCACCATAAATTGAATGGATTTTACATTCTTGATTGGGATGTAAATCAGATAGTGTTTTATTTGTCATTCTAGGTCATTCCTTTCCACTAGCATAAATGATAATTATTATCAATTCCTCATAAATATAATATAACTTTTAATAAGTAAATGCAATACTTTTTTGTCAATAAGACAAAATAAAGATGTAACAAGGGTTTCCTTGATAAATAGCAGTTGATTTTATTGGTAAAAAATTATATAATAAAGGCAAAGGTCAAAGAAGGTCAAACTAATTTTACCTTCGGAATGGAGATGGTTAAATGGAGTATAAAGATTATTATGAAATTCTTGGTGTTGATAAAAATGCATCAGAAGATGATATAAAAAAATCATTTAGACAATTAGCTAAAAAATATCATCCAGATTTAAATCCAGGTGATAATAAGGCTCAAGAAAAATTTAAGGAAGTTAATGAGGCATATGAAGTATTAGGGGATCCAGAAAAAAAGAAAAAATATGATATGTTTGGCAATGGATATAATTTTGCTGGTGGTCAAGATTTCGACCCTTCACAATATGGATATACCTATACATCTACAGGTGGCTCAGGAGACTTTAGTGATTTCTTTGAAATGTTCTTTGGTGGCATGGGAAGTGGCGGTAGAACTAGTCGTAGTTTTAGCTTTGAGGATCTTTTTGCTGGCAGAAATAGCAGCAGATCAAAAGGAGGGGTTCCACGACAAAGCTATGAATCCGAACTAGCAATAAGTCTAGAAGAAGGATTTAATGGAACAACAAAAGAGGTTAACCTAAATTATGGGGGAGAAACAAAGAGATTATCTGTAAAGATTCCTAAGGGTATGCTACCTGGGAAGAAACTAAAGGTTAAAGGTGAAAAATGGGGTTTAAATGGAGATATTATATTTAAAATAAATTTAATTGAAGACGGTAAGAACAAACTAGATGGATTAGATATCATTACTAGAGTCAATGTCTTGCCATGGGAAGCAAGTTTAGGCACAAAGGCGATAGTCACTACCATGGCTGGGAAAATAAAGGTAAATATTCCAAAGGGTATTGTAGGGGGAAAAAGAATTAGAATACCTAAAAAAGGCTATGTTGACACAAAGGGAAATACGGGAGACCTATATCTAGAAATAAATATAGTAAACCCACCAAATCTTTCAGATGAAGAAGAAGAATTATACCAACAACTAAGTGAAATATCGACTTATAACCCAAGAGGCTAAAAAGGAACCGACCCCTTTTAGCCCAATCTAGGAGCTAATTGGACATGAAGGTTATTCTATTATCATAATTATTTCGTGGTTAAGTCATGTTGAGCGTAGTGGAAACATGTTATGTTTTATCTATTACCTTTTACTTATTACCTATTACCTATATTAAAAAAGGAGCGTGATTTTATGGATTTAAACAATTTTACTCAGAGGGCTATTGAGGCAGTGCAGGAATCCCAGAAGCTTGCTATAAAGTATGGAAATCCTCAACTTGAAGAAATCCATATTCATTATAGTTTGCTCTTTCAAAATGAAGGTTTGATTCCAAGAGTTATATCTTATATGGGTGAAAATATTGAACTCTTAAAAGCAGATCTTCAAGATGCAGTAAATAGATTACCAAAACAATCAGGTGGAGGAGGCTCTATTTATCCAAGTAGAATATATTCAAAGGTCTTATTAAATTCAGAAGACGAGGCTAAGAAATTTGGAGATGAGTATGTAGGAGTAGAGCATATATATATTTCCTTACTAAAAGAAAGAAATACAGCATCAGAGAGAATTTTCAAGAAATATAATATAAGCCAGCAAAGATTTTTAGAAGCATTACAAAGAATTAGGGGTAGTCAAACTATTACCACAAATAATCCAGAAGGCACCTATGAAGCGCTGACTAAATATGGCAAGGATTTAGTCAAAGAAGCAAAAGAAGGGAAGCTAGATCCAGTCATAGGTAGGGATGATGAAATAAGAAATGTTATTAGGATATTATCAAGAAGGACAAAGAACAATCCTGTACTAATAGGTGAACCAGGTGTAGGTAAGACTGCTATAGTTGAAGGATTGGCTCAAAGAATAGTAAATGGTGATGTTCCAGAAGGCTTAAAAGACAAAAGCATATTCTCATTAGATATGGGTGCCCTAATAGCTGGAGCCAAATACAGAGGTGAATTTGAAGAAAGATTAAAGGCAGTCCTTACAGAAATCGAAAAATCAGAAGGTCAAATAATTATGTTTATAGACGAAATTCACAATATTGTAGGAGCAGGAAAAGCAGAAGGGTCAATGGATGCATCAAACATGTTGAAGCCAATGCTTGCAAGAGGAGAACTCCATGCTATAGGGGCCACTACTCTTGATGAATATAGGCAATATATTGAAAAGGATAAGGCCTTAGAAAGAAGATTCCAAAAGGTTATGGTAAATCAGCCTACAGTAGAGGATACCATATCTATTTTAAGAGGTTTAAAAGAAAAATATGAAATCCATCATGGGATCAGGATATCAGATAGTGCAGTAATAGCAGCTGCGACTCTTTCAGACAGATATATAAGCGATAGATTTCTGCCAGATAAGGCTATAGACTTAATGGATGAGGCTTCGGCTATGATAAGAACAGAAATAGACAGCATGCCTGTAGAAATAGATGAAATAAGAAGGCGTA
Organism: Tissierellia bacterium; assembly: GCA_012520755.1. Lineage (GTDB taxonomy): Bacteria > Bacillota > Clostridia > Tissierellales > Tissierellaceae > UBA3583. Next base: position 1,479 of record JAAYNS010000009.1, on the reverse strand, counting down.
TATTACAGCTTGAAATTGAAAGGGAAGCTTTAAGAAAAGAAACAGATGAAGGATCAAAAATTAGGCTGGAAAAACTTGAAAAGGAATTGTCTGAGAACAAGGAAGAATTTAGCTTGTTAAAGGCAAAATGGGAGGATGAAAAGAAGAGCATTACAAATATAAAAGATATAAAGGAAGAAATAGATAACACAAAGAGGCAAATTGAAGAAGCAGAAAGAAATTATGACTTAGAGAAGTTATCTCAACTTAAGTATGGAACATTACCAAATCTAGAAAGAAAGCTAGAAGAAGCAAATAAAAGAAATGAAGCTGAGGATAAAATGTTAAAAGAAGAGGTTACCGAGGAAGAAATAGCACAAGTGGTAGCCAAATGGACAGGTATACCAGTAACAAAACTGGCTGCTTCGGAAAGAGAAAAACTTCTTAATTTAGGAGAGGCATTGCACAAAAGAGTAATTGGTCAAGACCAAGCAGTAGATGTTGTAGTTGATGCTGTGATTAGGGCTAAATCAGGAATGAAGCAAATCAACAAACCTGTAGGAAGCTTTATATTCCTTGGACCAACTGGTGTAGGTAAGACTGAATTATCAAAAGCCTTGACCCAGATATTGTTTGACGATGAGAGAAATCTGATTAGAATTGACATGAGTGAATATATGGAGAAGTTTTCTGTATCTAGATTAATAGGTGCCCCTCCAGGATATGTAGGATATGATGAAGGCGGACAGTTAACCGAAGCTGTTAGGAGAAAACCATATTCAGTAATACTATTTGATGAAATTGAAAAAGCTCATCCAGATGTCTTTAATATATTGCTTCAAGTATTAGATGATGGAAGATTAACAGACAATCAAGGAAGGGTAGTTGACTTTAAGAATACAATAATAATAATGACATCTAATATAGGTTCAAGCTATTTACTTGAGGGTGTAAATGCAGATGGAACTATTGATGAAAAGGCAAGAAATTTAGTAATGAATGAAATGAGAAGAACCTTTAGACCAGAATTCTTAAACCGTTTAGATGAAATAGTCATGTTTAAACCTCTTCAAAGAGATGAGGTATTTGAGATAATAGATCTACAGATAGAAGAGTTAAAGTCTAAACTAGAAGACAAGCAAATTAATATTAAAGTCTCTGGAGGTGCAAAGGAGCTTATCTTAGATAGAGCTTATTCAAGCCAATATGGGGCAAGACCAGTTAAGAGATTTATCCAAAAAGAGATAGAAACAAAAATTGGTCGATTACTAATTAAAGGAGAGCTAAAGGATAAGGATGTATTGACAATAGGTACAGAAAATGGGGAACTAAGCTTTGATGTTTAATAAATCCGGATATCATAGATATCCGGATTATTAATTCTAATTATTAGCTAAAAAAGTTTAGAAACATCGTAATATTTAATATGTTTGTAAAGTCTATAAACAAGGCACCTACTATTGGCAAGACAAAGAATGCCATCTTAGAATAAAGATATTT
>JAAYNS010000070.1 GCA_012520755.1 Tissierellia bacterium | reverse complement strand
TTTGCTCTTTGTGTAAATTTAGTATCTCTAGGAGTAAAGCCTAATTGAAGAAAAAAAGAATGTTCTTTCATAATTCGTCCAAAAAATAAGTGAAGCTCTAAAGATTGGCGAACATAAATAATATTATTATTCAAAATTATCACTCCATTAAATCTTTTTTACTATATAGTATGAGTATTTTTAAAATGAGTGATAATGTATTGCCATCCAAAGCTTCAAGCCCTAAACTTAAGACTAGTATTGTTAAATGTAAAAAGGTCAAACTTTAATTTAATCATTAAAGTCTGACCCTAAATTGTTAATCTAGAACTAATGATGGTGGTGCATAGATCCTAGTTCCAAGTTCTTGGTTTAGTAGATACAATCCTTTTGAATCACTACCGAAGTTTTTATATTTAAGAATTAAATCCTCTGCGTTTTTTTCTTCTTCACCTTGTTCCATAATAAACCAATCTAGAAATTGCATAGTTCTATAATCCTTAACTTGAGATGCTGAATCATATATATCATGGATAGATTTAGTTATAAACTGTTCATGTTTTAAAGCCTCATTCAAAGGAAGATCATAACTTAAATACTCCATTTCAGGCCCAGCAATTTCTGTTAATTTAACTGACAATCCATTGTTTTGCATATATTGAACAAACAGCATTGCATGATCCATTTCTTCTTGCGCCTGAATCTTAAACCAGTTAGCAAAACCGTCCAAACCATTATCAACATAGTAATTTGAAATATCCAAATACAAATATGCTGAAAATATTTCCTTATTTACTTGCTCATTTAATAATTTATAAATATTATCTTGTATCATATAAAAAACCTCCTCTTTTTTTGATAGGTCCACACCTCACTTAATATTAATTACCCAAAAATTTGTTTATTTAATCTATAACTTTATATGATTGTTAATATTATAGTTGCATAAGATCAAACTAATTAATAGAGCATTATTCGTATCTTAATGCATCAATTGGATCAAGCTTCGAAGCCCTGTTAGCTGGATAAATACCGAAGAAAATACCCACTCCAGCTGAAAAAACCCAAGCAATTGCAATGGTGCCAATAGAAACGCCTGTTGGTATCTTAATTAAACTTGATACAATAAATGCTAAACCTACACCAATTATAGTTCCGATTATGCCCCCTATGCCAGATACAATAACTGACTCTACTAAGAATTGCATTAGTATATCCCTTCTCTTAGCTCCTATGGCTTTTCTAATTCCTATTTCTCTTGTACGTTCTGTAACTGAAACAAACATGATATTCATAACTCCTATTCCACCAACCAATAGAGAAATGGCCGCTATAGCACCTATAACTAAGGTTATAATACCTGTTACATTATTTATAACTTCTAATTCCCCTTCTGCTGTTTGCATTAGGTATTTGTTTTGACCTTCGTTGCCATGTCTTCTCTCAATTAAGCGTATCATCTTTTGTGTAACATTATCCGTATCTATGCCTTTTGCTAAAGTCAGCTCAAAATCCCAATAATAGTCTCCACTGCCAGTTATTTTTTCTAAGCTAGTATAAGGGACGAAAATATTACCAAGAGTTTGCCCTCCCATGGCTTGAAGTGTACTTTTTGGTTTTTCATATACTCCAATTATTATAAAAGATACCTGACTTCCCCAAATCTCTATATCTAGACTATCTCCTACTACATTTGTTCTACCGAATATCTCTAAAGCCATTTCCTTATCAATAATAGAAACAGCTCTCTTTCCTTTTACATCTTCCACTGTTAGATACCTACCACTTACCATATCTACCTTTTCTATTTTTATATAATTTTCATCTCCACCAGTAAGACTTACATCTAGCCAATCATTTTTACTTTTAGCTTTTCCCCTTTCGTGCACATAAGGTACAATAGCTTCTATTTCCTCTGCAAAAGATCTTTTTAGGGCATCTATATCATCTGGTGTCAGTAAGTCTTTCGTTGAATAATCTTCTCTCCAATTCATTGAAAAATAAGCTCTACCTGCACCAAACTGTTCAAATTCCATATCGATTGCCTTTTGGCTACTTTCCCCTAAGGTAACAACTGTAATAACAGAAGATATCCCTATTATAATACCTAACATAGTAAGGAGTGAACGCAATTTGTTAGAAAATATTGCAGCTAATGCTACTAGTATACTCTCAAGTATATTCATAGACTTCCCTCCTCACTATTAATAATAATTTGATTTTCTACAAGCTTATCTTCAATTATCTCTCCATCCCTACATACAATCATCCTCTTAGTATGCATTGCTATATCACGTTCATGGGTAACCATAATAATAGTTGCCCCTTCTTCATTAAGCCGTTGAAATATGCCCATAATTTCATTACCAGACTTTGTATCCAAGTTTCCCGTAGGCTCATCTGCAAAAATTAGACTTGGGTTATTGACCAATGACCTAGCTATAGCAACTCTTTGCTTTTGTCCACCTGATAGTTCATTGGGATTATGATCCATCCTATCCTCTAGTCCTACTTTCTGTAAAGCTCTTATTGCTCTTACCCTTCTTTCCTTTGCGGGAATACCAGCATAAATCATAGGGAGCTCTACATTTTTTAAAGCATTTATTCGTGGTATTAAATTAAAGGATTGAAATATAAAACCTATTTTTTTGTTACGTATTACAGCAAGTTCATCATCCTTCATATCTTGAACACATTCCCCATCTAATTCATATACACCTGTTGTTGGCTTATCTAAACATCCTAGTATATTCATCAGAGTAGATTTTCCCGATCCTGAGGGTCCCATAATAGACACAAATTCTCTTTCTTTTACAGATAAGTTAATATTATTTAAAGCTATTACACTGATACTACCTGCATTATATGTCTTACTTAAGTTTTCTATCTTGATCATATTACATCACCTTGTCTACCATAACTTGGTCCCCATCCTTTATTTCTTCTGTAGGATTTATAATTACAGAAGCACCCTCCTCTACATCAGCTATGATTTCTATAGAGAAATCACTAGCTATGCCAGTTTTTATGGTATGTTCCTTTACAATACCCTCATCACTTACAGTAAATATTACTTTTTCTCCACCTTTTTTAGTAAAAATAGCTTCATATGGCACAGACAGAACATCTGCCTTTTTGTCAGTTAAGATATCTGCCTTTGCAGAGAAACCAGGTTTTAAAAATTCATCATTATTATTAATCTCTACTTTTACATCTACAACATTTTCATTATTTTGCCCTTGTTCCGATGGTTTTGCAATAGAACCTATGTATTTAATTTTTCCTTCATAAACCTTACCTTCAAATGAATCTCCAGTAATTACTACAGGATCTCCCACTTCCAATTTACTTGCATCATATTCATTGATATCCATTACAATTTCAAGATGTTCTAAATCTTGAACAGACATCAATGTAACATGGGATTTAATAATACCACTTTCCGAAATATTAGTATCTACAATAGTTCCTGCAATGGGACTTTTTATTGTATATTTTCTTAACTCCTTTTCTAATTTTTCTACTTCTATTCTGGCTAACTCTACCTTATGATTTTGAACACTTATATCATTATGGCGATTATCATTTTTTTGTCTTTCTTCAGCTAAAAGATAATCATTATAAAGTTGATCCATATCATCCTTTGACTTTTCGAATTCTGTCTTGGATATTATTCCCTTTTCAAACAGCTTAGCATTTATTTCATATGTATTTTTAGCATCTTCATATCTTATTTCTGCATTAGATAATTGAATTTCATACTCCTTACTATCCTCTTGCTCTAACTGCTTCAATAATTCCATCTCAATAGAAAATCTTAACTTAGAGTCTTTAATTCTATAAAACATTTCACTTTTATCTAGTTCAATTAATACTTGATTTTTTTCTACCTTGTCTCCTTCTTGAACGTATATCTTTTCAATCTTTTCTTCTACATCTGATATAATGTCTCTTTTATCCATAGAAAATATTGTTCCTGTTGATAGTATGTGGGATTCTATATCGTTTTTCATTATTGTACTGGTTTGAACCATCATTAGATTAGATTTTTTGTTTTTCATAGCAATATTGGCTCCTGATACTCCTATTATGATAACTATTACCACCAAAGCAATTAATACCCTTTTCCTCATATCCGATGCTTCCTTTCTTACTAAAATATTCGGTATATCTTCCTCCTTCTATTGTATTCGTATTTTTTTCGTTTTCCCATAGATATCCAAATACTTAAGAAATTTTTAATAAAATTTAAGAATTTCTTAAGAAAATATACTGGTCTACTTGTGAAAAAATATAACAAGCTGCTTTTTTTCTTACAAAAAAGAGTTGAAGCCTCGATTATTGGTAACCGAAGACTTCGACTCTCTTTGGTGTATATATTAATTTACACAATATTTATTATTCTGATTTTCTACCACAAGGTGAGTATCTCAGTTTCTATGAAGCTAGCTTGCTGGAATCAATATTATTTGATTAGGGTATATTAAATCAGGATTAGAAATCTTATTGTAATCTGCTAATGCTTTCCAATCAACATTATACTTAATACCAATCTTTGATAACCAATCTCCAGGTTGAACTACATACTTAATATCTTCTTTAACTGCTTCTACTGGAGCTGGCTCAGTTTCAACTGGTATAGGCGCTGGTTCTGGTTTTGGTATCGGTGTAGGTTCTATAGTTGCTTCTATCCCATATTCCCTTAATACTTCATCAGGTATTAAGCCTTGGCCTATCATTTCAACAGCATTTATTCCGTTAACATTGAAGTTTCTGCCATCTTCCGATACTGGAACTGTTATATTACCAGCTTTTATTTCTTCTATTATATATTTTCTTAATGGATGATTAACATCTGCATTTATTATTTCCCAATTGTTATCAGTTATAGGCGATATAGGACTGTTTTCTGCTATATAGTCAGCTATAAAACTTCTTAATGACTTAGGATCGGAATCAAAATATGTGTCATTCTTAATTATGCCCATTCCTTGTAATCCAGAGTGTCTATAGTTATTAATTGCCAACTTAAATGTATCTTCAGCCTTTACTGGTTCTCCCTTGAACATTAAGTCTACGATTCTTTCACCTGTAGGTTTAGATAAATCAATTTTATAATCTACACCTTGGAACATATCATAATTGTAAACTCTTATATCAGGATTGAAACTTATATTGATATCTCCTGGCGTAAATGTATTATAATATGCAGCCGACCATTCCATATAATCCTTTAATTCTGCTCCAGTTACTTCAACAGCAACTAGTGTATTAGGATATTTATAGATTTCAAATATATTAGCATAATTCACATCTCCAGCTCTTAGATTAGAGTATTGACTAAATAATGCTGCGGCAGATACATCCGCTCCAGTATATTTTAGTTGAACATCATTTATTAAATCTATTAAAGCTGTATCTTTTAATTGTGCTTCTGGAATTCCAGGAATCTCTGATTCAGGTGCAAAATCCTCAGTTACAGTTCCAATAATTGTATCAAACACAAATTCCATTGTCTTATCATGATATTCCTTAGCATATTCTTTTAATTCTTCTGATGCAGGGTATTCTGTGACATCTATTACCTTAACTGCACTATCAACTATCTTCCACTCATCATTTTCATTAGCCAATTCAAAATCGAATCTTACTACTTGAGCACCAGCATTCTTAGCTGCCCCAATTAGAGTATTTCCTACCTTTTGTTCTTCAGTTACGTGAGCATGCCCTGTAAGAACACCAGCTATTTCTGGTAACTTAGCTACGATTTCATCTGCTCCGTCCCCACCATATTCAGATTCAAATCCTATATGAGTGGATAAGAATATTAAATCTACGCCTTTTTCCTTCATTTCTCCTATGTGTTTTTCTGCTGCATCAAGGGGAGTAGTAAATTCTATACTTTGAACCTTAGTTCCATCCCATCTTGGAATATTAGGATTTGTTAAGCCTAAAATACCAACCTTAATACCAGCTACTTCTTTGATTACATAAGCTTCGGCTAAATATGAGCCGTCTTCCTTATAAGTTGCATTAGCAGCTAATATTGGGAATTCAGCTTCTTCAACAATCTTATCTACTAAATCAAGACCAAAGTTAAACTCGTGATTTCCTAATGTCATTGAATCATAACCCATGAAGTTCATTACATCAATTACAGGGTGATTTAATTCAGGGTTATTATTATATAAGTCGTCTGATAGTATTGTTCCTTGAATAGTATCACCATTGTCTACTAATAATGTATTAGGATTTTCAGCTCTGATCTCCTGAATTACTGAATAGACCTTGGCCATTCCAAGATTGTCCACTTCTTTCTCATCTTCATAGGAATAATTGTAAATATTTGCATGAAGGTCAGTTGTACCAATAATCGTTAGTTTAACGTTTTCACCTTCAGCAAAAGCACTTGCTGGAGCAATAATAATGCTAAACACCAACATAAATGCAATAGCTAAACTCATTAGCCCTTTGTTCTTAAACATTAGATCTCCTCCTTTTTATTATCCTTCAATAATATATATTCTCCATTAATCTTTAAAATCCTTTATTTTTCTTATAATATTTATTAAACAATGAAATTAGTAAAGCACCCATCATTTCTGACAGATGATTTAAGATTTTATATTGTTGTCATTTATTATTTTATTATTTTGATTTAACTGCTGTTATTGGTGTCTGGCACATATTATATTATGCTATCAATTATATCATCCTGTGTTATTCCTGAAAAATAATATCCTATATCAATAGTATTTAGAACTTTTCTAATTTCCTCTTCTTTATATTTAAGGCCTATGAACTTACCTTCAATATCTGCTAATTCACCACTTCCAAAGAAATCTCCATAGAACTTAATTCCTTTTATTAAACCATCTTCAACTCTTATCTTCGTTTCCACTTTTCCTGATTTAAATCTTTTAGACTTTTCAATATTAAAATCAGGAGAATGACCAAAATTCCATTCCCAGGTATTATATCTATCTTCCATCAACTTATTAATATTATTATAGTCTTTTTCTGTCAACTTATATTCTTGTAAATCTTCATTAGTTTCAATCATATGATCTAGCAGAAGTTTTTTAAAATCTTCTATGTCTATATCATTCTTTAGGTGGTCTTTAATATTTGTAACTCTACTTATTACTGATTTTACTCCTTTAGACTCAATCTTATCTTTTGATACCTTCAAAGCATTGCTTAAAACATTTAAATCAGTATCAAAAAGCATGGCTCCATGATGAAGAATCCTATCTTTATGGGAATACTGAGCATTACCACAAAACTTTTTGCCATCTATTGTTAAATCATTTCTGCCAGTAAATTCTGCCTTTATGCCAAGTTTCTCCAACACCTTAATTACCGGTTGAGAGAATGCTGCAAAATTAAAAGCTGTTGACTTATTATTCTTTGTAGATATTATTGTATAGTTTAAATTTCCATAATCGTGATAAACCGCTCCTCCACCAGATAACCTTCTAACTACATTTATATTATTCTCTTTTACATAATCTAAGTTTATCTCCTGAATTGCATTTTGATTTTTCCCAACAACAATCGTTGGCTTATTAATCCATAATAAAAATATCTCTTCATACTCCGTTAAATTATCAAAGACATATTGCTCAAGTGCTAAATTAAATTGTGGTCTATGATCATCATTTTTTATGTATATCATTAAAATCCTCCCAACTTTATTTCTATTTGCTATTTATATTATAACGAATATTATTAATTAATGGTAGCAAAATATCTTATAGTGATTGAACTTAAGTTAATGAAATTAGGTAAATGTACTATATTAGAGCTAGGCCATTGTTTGACAACACCCTTGAAAAATGCTAGCATTTATGTATAATATGTAAGGTTTTTAGTATGATTTTTATAAAATTTGATGACGAAAGAAGGGTTGAGAATGAAATTTGAAGACGTATTATACTCTAGGAGAACAACTCGTCAATATCTGCCAAAACAGATAAAAGAAGAGGACCTGCAAAAGTTATTAGATGCAGCACAAACATCACCAATAGGGGGAGGAAATTATAAGAAAGCTCACCTTACAGTAGTGCAAGACGCGGATTTGCTAAATCGAATTAGACAAGCAGTAGGAACTCCATCAAAAGAAACTGGAGAAAAGCGTGATCCTTTATACGGAGCACCAACGCTTATTTTCTTTTCAGCTACTGATTTATCTAGTAGCCATGTCGATTATGCCAATGCAGGATGTCTTATCGAAAATATCTTGTTGCAGGCAACAGCACTGAACTTAGGTAGCACCTACATCTGGGGATGCTTGAAAAGCCTCAGAGAACACCCTGAGCTGATAAAGGAGTTAAATTTACCACAAGGTTATGAAATTCTTTCAGCAGTTGCTGTCGGCTATCCAGCAGCACCTTTAGAGAGACGTGATAAGATAGAAAGAATATCCGTTAATAGAGTATAATTCACCTAATCTATAAGAAAAGACCGTTGAGCAAGGATCAAAACCCTTACTTGACGGTCTTTTGTTGAGTTATATATAGATACCCTTTTAAATTAATAGTTTTCTGCACGTACTTCGAAGAATGAATGTGAATAACCACATACAGGGCAAGTTTCAGGAGCTTCTTTTCCTTCTATTAGACGACCACATGCACGGCATTCCCAAACTGTTTCCTCATCTTTTTTGAACACATTATTCTTTTCAACATTACTTAATAGTGTTAAATAGCGTCTTTCATGTTCTTTTTCAACAAGACCAACTTGACGGAATTTTTCTGCTATTTCTGGGAATCCTTCTTCCTCAGCTTCTTTTGCCATTCTTTCATACATATCTGTCCATTCATAGTTTTCACCTTCAGCAGCAGCTTTTAGATTGTCTGCTGTAGTTCCTATGTTACCTAAAGCGTCAAACCACATACGAGCATGAATTTGTTCGTTATATGCTGTAGTTTCAAATATTGCAGCTATTTGCTCATAGCCTTCTGCTCTTGCTACTTCTGCAAAATAAGTATACTTTCCTCTTGCTTGGCTTTCACCAGCAAATGCTTCCATAAGATTCTTTTCTGTTTTTGTTCCAGCATATTTGTTTACTCTTTCACTTGCTTCTTTTACTTCTACAAATACTGATGCTGGTTGTTTGCATTTTGGACATTTAAAGTCCTCTGTTAATTCTCCTTCGTGGATATAGCCACATACTGTACAACGATATTTCATTTTTTCGTCCTCCTCTATTTTTTCTTTATTATACATAATATCTAACAATTTTTTGACATCTTCAACTGGAAAATCCTCAGCTAATTTTTTATCTAAAAGTGATTGTAAGAAATCTTTTGTGTTTTCACTCTGTGGAAGTAAAAATCCAGCTTCACGAGTGAGTTCCTCTGCCATTATACGATTAGATTTTTCTACTGCTTCAGCAAGCTTTCCTGATAATCCAGTAGCAATATTTTCTTGTTCTGACTTGCTACGCAAAAGTACCTTTAGAGCACTAACAACTTCTTCTGATTTTGGCTGTTGTGGAGGGTATTCAAATGGAACCATGGAAATAGCTCCAGATGGGCAAGCATCAGCACAATCTCCGCAGCCAATACACTTTGAAACATCAATAATGCTATTTTCTGTGTTTGTTGCTCCAGTTGGACAGACATAAAGACATAAACAATCTTTAGTACATAAACGTATATTTCTCACTGCATATTTTTCACTCATTCCACTACCTCCCTTCAATCTTTTCAAACTTCCAATTTGGTACCTTGCAAACTGGGCAGATATCAGGGATTGTATCACCTATG